>JAZQPH010000334.1:0-21837 GCA_045628385.1 Succinivibrionaceae bacterium | reverse complement strand
TCTTCTTCCCTTCTGCCGACATAATCTTTGCCGCTTGCGTCATACCATGCAGGAACGCGATGCCGCCACGAGCGCGGACGGGAGATGCACCGATCCTGAATGTCGCGCATCCACGAGTAGTACATGTTTTCGTACTGCTGCGGAACAAATTTGATGCGTCCGTCTTCTACCGCTTCAATCGCCGGCTTTGCGAGGATTCCCGCGCGGACGTACCACTGGTCGGTGAGCATCGGTTCGATAGGAACGCCGCCGCGGTCGCCGTATGGCTGCATCAGCACGTGATCTTCGATTTTTTCTAGCAGGCCGAGTTCGTCGAGCTTGGCGACGATGGCTTTTCTTGCTTCGTAGCGCTCAAGACCGCGGAATTCTTCAGGTATGAAGCCGGAGCAGGCGTCGGAAGGTTCCCCGTTTGTATTGAATACTTCCGCTTCGTCGCGAATCTTGGCATCGCCCGTCAGCACGTTGATCATGGTGAGGCTGTGGCGTTTGCCGACTTCGTTATCGTTGAAGTCATGCGCAGGGGTTATTTTTACGCAGCCCGTGCCTTTTTCCATGTCTGCGTGTTCATCGCCGACAATAGGTATTTCACGGTTGACGAGTGGCAGAACGACGAAACTGCCGATAAGATCTTTGTAGCGAGGATCTTCTGGGTTTACTGCCACCGCGGTATCGCCGAGCATTGTTTCAGGACGGGTGGTCGCGACGATGACGTAATCCTTGCCTTCGGCAGTTTTTTTGCCGCCTGCGAGCGGATAGCGAAGATGCCACATGTGGCTCTTCACTTCCTTGTTTTCGACTTCGAGATCGGAAATGGCCGTGCGGAGTTTAGGATCCCAGTTCACCAGACGCTTGCCGCGGTAAATGAGATCTTCTTTGTAAAGTCTTACGAATACTTCCTGAACGGCTCGCGACAGGCCTTCGTCCATGGTAAAGCGTTCGCGGGACCAATCCACGGAATCTCCGAGACGGCGCATCTGCTTGGTAATGGTGCCGCCTGACTGCGCTTTCCATTGCCAAATCTTGTCAATGAACGCATCGCGTCCGTAATCGTGGCGGGTCTTGCCTTCTTCCGCGGCAATCTTGCGTTCGACGACCATCTGCGTGGCGATGCCCGCATGATCGGTGCCGGCCTGCCAAAGAGTATTGTCGCCGTTCATGCGGCGGTAGCGGATAAGCGTATCCATGATGGTCTGCTGGAAAGCATGGCCCATGTGCAGGCTGCCGGTGACGTTTGGAGGCGGCAGCATGATGCAATACGGTTTGGCTCCGTCTTTGCCGTTTGGCTTGAACCAGCCGTTTTCTTCCCAACGTTTGTATGTTGCCTGCTCTATGGAGCCTGAGTCGAAAGTCTTTTCCATGTTCTTGATTCCGCTGGCGGGAAAGGTAAACCCGCATTTGTTGCGATCCCGCTTGGTTCTGCAGGATCTGGGGGAAATTATGCGTTTGCCGTGCCTTTTGTGAACGGGGCGCGCCGCACATAATTTTATGTTCTTAGTGTCACATTTTCAATGAAAGACGGGGCTCGGAACCACGTCTTGCGAATGATTTTTTTAGGGTGGTCACTGCCAAGGATAACCGTCCGGCAATTTGGCTGCATTTTTTATCGAAATCGTTTTATGGCGGCTGGTTTCGCCTTTTTCGATCGTCACGTTGCTCGGTGCCGTTTTGAACATTTTTGCAAGATATTTGCGAACGTGTTCGTTGGCCTTGCCGTCAACTGGAGGCGCGGTTATGGCGACTTTGATTTCATCGCCCTGGGGACCAACCACGGCATCGCGCGACGCTTTGGGCTGCAGGAATATGCGCAGGACGATTTCTTCCGGTATGTTCTCCGTCATAGGAAAGATATCCACAGAAAATAGACGATTCCCGGGGCGTCGCTGTAGATTTTTGCCAGCATCTCGGCAATCAGCCAGTCGGCAACCTGAATCGCGATAATCAAAATCAGCGGCGTGATGTCGATGGCTCCGAACGGAGGGATGAAGCGGCGAAGCTCTCCGTAAATCGGTCCCAGCATCTGGTCGCACAGCTGCGACAGTTCGCTTCCTCTTGAAAACCAGGAGAGAATGGCGCTGAGGAATATGATGACAAGAAACAGCGCTCCGCCTAATTTCAGACAGAGCAAAAACGGTTTGGCGATGTATGCTGCATGACTTGTGAGTTCTTCAAGCGGCAGATCAAAGAAAATTCCGTATTCAACGGAATATTTGGCGACGAGAAGAATGGCTATGGCGGCGATCGCCGAAAGGTTAAGCCCTCCGCGCGTTACTTTGTTTCCGAGAAATTGCACGGCATGTTTGGTGCAGTTGATGACAAAGCGCGCGTATTTCGGTCCGATGTAGACATTGCATCCCTGCATCCAGACGCGCAGCATAAACAAAAGGATCAGCGCATTGAAAATCGCGCTGACCGCTGTCAGCAAATTAGCATTATCCATTGAAAAAGGCTCCCCGGCCCAAGTCAAAAATTACCTTCACATTTTATCATGAGGCGCGGGGGCCAATTGTTAGGCTAGAAAAGACTCTGCATTTCGCTTGCGCGGGCGCTGCAGGCGTCCATGGCATCGGAAACCGCTTTTTTGAGATTTGCCTGTTCAAAGCTTGTGATGGCCGCGAAGGTCGTGCCGCCTTTAGATGTTACCTGGGCGCGCAGCGTCTCAAGAGGCGTGTCAGGATTGGCAAGAACCATTTTGGCCGAACCGAGAGCCGTCTGGCTGATGAGCGTCGATGCTGCTTCTTTGGAAAGACCCATCTCTACGGCTTTTTCCGTCATGTATTGCATGAGAAGGAAAAAGTACGCAGGAGCTGAGCCCGATGCCGCCGTGACCGCATTGATGTCTTCTTCCTTTTCGACCCATACGGATTTGCCGACTGCGTTGAGGATCCCCGATACGAACTGCTTTTCGCTTTCGGAAATGCCCGCCGAGGCGAATGCTCCGGTTGCGCCTTCGCCGATGAGTGCAGGCGTGTTAGGCATGAGTCTGACGATGCGAGTGTGTCCGTTCATGAGTCCTGTCAATCTTGAAACGCTTACGCCGGCTGCAAGAGAGATAATCGTTTTGTCGCCGTAAGAGCCGATCTCCTGGGTCAGTTTCCCGAGCGCTTCGGCCATGACTTGCGGCTTGACTGCAAGTACCAGTGCATCGGCCCAGGATGCCGCTTCGGCGTTTGATTGGGTAACGCGCACTCCGAAATCGGAGGCGATGGCTTCAAGCTTGTCTGCGCCCAGATCGGCAACCGTGATGAGATCCGCAGGATAGCCTGAAGATACGAGACCCTTGACGAGAGCTCTGCCCATATTGCCGCCGCCGATGAAGGCTATTTTTTTGTGTTCCATCTTTCTTCATTCTCCAAGTAAGTCTTGCTGTCGTTATTCTGCCGCGGCAGTTTCTTTTTTCGGACGGTAGCCGAATATTGCCGTGCCGATGCGCACCATTGTCGATCCTTGCTTAACGGCTTCGGTCATATCCTGCGTCATGCCGAGTGACAGCGTGTCTATCTCGGGATACGATGATTTCATGCTGTCATAAAGATTCTTTAAAGAGGCAAACTGCGATTCAACGACGTTCATGTCTTCTGTATCGAGAGCGATGCCCATGAGACCTCTGAGCCTGAGATTGGGCATTTTGCTGACGGCTTCGGCAAGCTCGATCGCATCTTCGGGCGCAACCCCGCTTTTTTGTTCTTCTCCTGAAATATTCACCTGAAGGCATACCTCGATCGGGCGCATTTTGTCGGGTCGTTGGTCGTTGAGCCTTTGGGCAACCCTCTCTCTGTCAATGCTCATGACCCAATCAAAATGTTCGGCCACTTTGCGCGTTTTGTTGGCCTGCAGCGGGCCGATGAAATACCAAACGGCATCGCTCATCCCCGCAGCGCGCGCGGCATCGATCTTGTCGCACCCCTCGCTTGCGTAATTTTCTCCAAAATCCCGCTGACCCGCGTCATACGCTTCTTTTACGGCTTCGAGCGGATGGAATTTGCTTACGGCAAGAACCGCCGGACAATCTGTTCTTCCTGCTTTTTGGGCTTCTTCCGCGACCCTTGCTCGGACATTTTTAAGGTTTTCTGCGATGGTCATCTGATTCTCTGCGTAATGTGAAATCCTACGGGGCGATCATACCGCAGCCGGCACCGCGCGGATACGGCTTCAGGAAAAACTCTGTCTGGATGAAACCGTAAGACGCCGTCGCCAAGCTATTTTCGGATCCGCCAACACAAATATGTCCGATTAGTCAATATCTGTCATATGCGTATTTTCCGATCAAATCCCCAAAATGATTTTTAGAATGCTAGTATCATGCTAAGACCTCAGACTGTGTGCGCTCAGGGAAGGGCGCCGAATAAGGAAAAACCATGGCATTAGATATTACCGACCTACTCAAGTATGGCGTAGAGAACAACGCTTCCGACCTTCATCTGTCGGCAGGCCTTCAGCCGATGATCCGTATCGACGGCGATATGAGAAAAATCGACATCGAGCCTCTCGAACACAAGGAAGTGTTTAAACTCGTTTATGACATCATGAACGACCAGCAGAGAAAGGAACTCGAAGACAATCTGGAATGCGACTTTTCGTTCGAACTGCCTGGCGTGGCCCGTTTCCGTGTGAACGTTTTCCACCAGAACCGAGGCATCGCATCCGTATTCCGTACCATTCCTAGCAAGGTGCTTACTCTCGAAGAACTCAAGTGTCCTGCAATTTTCAAAAAGATTTCCGATGCGCCTCGCGGACTTGTGCTGGTTACCGGTCCTACGGGTTCAGGTAAATCCACGACGCTCGCCGCGATGATCGACTATGTCAACGACAATCAGCACAGCCATATTCTCACCATCGAGGATCCTATCGAATTTGTTCACCAGTCCAAGAACTGCCTTGTGAACCAGCGTGAAGTTCATCGCGACACCAAGTCCTTCAACAACGCTCTGCGTTCGGCTCTTCGTGAAGACCCTGATATCATCCTCGTCGGCGAACTTCGTGACCTTGAAACCATCAGACTTGCGCTGACCGCAGCAGAAACCGGTCACCTCGTTTTCGGTACCCTGCACACCAACTCCGCATCCAAAACCATCGACCGTATCATCGACGTGTTCCCTGCGGCAGAAAAGGGCATGGTCCGTTCGATGCTTTCCGAATCTCTTAATGCGGTTATTTCGCAGACTCTGCTCAAGAAGATTTCCGGCGGCCGTGTCGCGGCGCATGAAATCATGGTCGGCACGCCTGCAATCAGAAACCTTATCCGCGAAGACAAGATTGCTCAGATGTACTCGGCAATTCAGACCGGCGCGGCGCACGGAATGCAGACTCTCGATGCCTGCCTGAAGCGCCTTGTGGTCAGCGGCGTGGTTACCGCGGCGGATGCTCGCGCCAAGGCGAAAGATCCGAACTCAATTTAATGGCATAAGGAATAAAACGCTATGATGTACGATGGTGCTTTCCAAATCGACAAGTACCTGACGCAGATGAACGAAAGAGGCGGTTCCGACCTTTTTCTGACCTGCGATCTCGAGCCGTCCATGAAACTGAACGGCAAAATCATCAAAGTCGATGACATCAAACTCGATGAGAAACTGATAAACGGCTTCCTCAAGGAATGTTTTTACGGCCGTCCGGATCTCGAGGAACTTTTTAAGACTACATTTGAAGCAAACTTCGCCATACAGCGCCCTGTTCTCGGCCGTTACCGCGTAAGTTGCTTCATGCAGACTGGCATGCCCGGCCTCGTTCTTCGTCGCATCGTTACCGATATTCCGACTATCGAACAGCTGCAGATCCCTGATGTCCTTAAATCTCTGGTCATGTTAAAGCGCGGTCTGCTCTTGTTCGTCGGTGCTACCGGCGCAGGTAAATCTACGACCCAGGCGGCGATGATCGGCCACCGCAACAATACGACCGAAGGCCATATTCTTTCGATCGAAGACCCAATCGAATATGTTCATCACCACAATAAGTCGATTCTGACCCAGCGCGAAGTCGGCGTGGACACTGAATCGTTCGATGCCGCGCTTAAGTCGGCTTTGCGTCAGGCTCCTGACGTAATCCTCATCGGCGAAATTCGTTCTATGGAGACCATGCAGTTCGCATTGTCATTCGCAGAAACTGGTCACCTTTGCATGGCTACCCTGCACGCCAACAACGCAAACCAGGCAATTGAACGCATCATGCACCTCGTGCCAGAGAGCAAGCACCGCCAGCTTCTTTTTGATTTGGCGTTCAACCTCAAGGGTGTTGTGGCTCAGCAGCTCGTTCCTACAAAGGACGGTTCCGGTCGCCGCGCGGTGTTTGAAATCCTCATCGGCACCCCGATCGTGCAGGACGTTCTGCTCAAGGGCGAACTCGATCGTCTGAAGCAGATTATGAAAGACTCCCGCGAGCAGGGCATGGTTTCGTTCGACCAGTCTCTGTGCGACTTGTACTTTGCCGGCGTCATTCGTTACGAAGATGCGCTTAAGTTTGCCGACTCCCAGAACGAAGTTCGTCTCGCCATCAAGCTCAAAGAAGGCCGCGGAGACGAAAGCTCGCTGCGCAACATCGGCTACATCTAGTCTTCCTATAGTCTTAAGCATTCGAAGACCGCATTTTATGCGGTCTTTTTTTGTTCAATGAATTTGTAAGGGACGGATGACATGATAAGAGCGCTGTAAACATCGCATTCTTGCACTTTTGGCAGGTCCTAGTAAGTTCTCATGTTGCGGCATAGGCGATTGGCAGCGTTCAGAGCCGCAAAAAGAAAGCAGCCATGACGGCTGCTATTTTTATTATTTTGCAAGGTTGCGTACTTGCCTGCTTAGTGTGACATGCCTTTAGCCGTTCTTAAGGTGCTTGACGACGGCCTTTTCGAATGCTTTTTCGCAATACTTGCACTTAAGCCTGAGTCCTGATGCCTTTTTGATGAGATAGAAGCACGTGCTTACCGCTGGTTCGCAATTTGATATGCAGTTGGTGTTTGGACACCAGTAGACGTTTTCTATTTTTTCAGGCAATTCCGGCTGAAGTTTGCCCACTACTTCGTAGTCTTCGATGATATTGACGGTAGCATCGGGAGCAAACATCGAAAGTCTGTTTATCTGCTCGCGCGTAAGGCGCAGATTGGAAATCTTTATCAGATCTTTTGCGCCCATCGTGCGGGACGGCAGATTGAATCCGACGGTGATTTGGTTGGAAGTCTGCGTCGTATCCAGCATTTTGAAATGCTTGAGGATATTGATGCCTTGGCCTGCCGGAATGTGGTCAATGACGGAACCGTTGCGGATAGCCTCAACCTGTAACTGTGCCATCTTATACCTCCTCGTTCAGAACAAGCGAAAGCAAGGCCTGACGGGCATACACGCCATTTTCAGCCTGCTGGAAGTAGCATGCATACGGTGTCTTATCCATGCTCAGTTCGATTTCGTCAACGCGCGGAAGCGGGTGCAGAATTTTGAGATTCGGCTTGGCGTGTCTGAAAAGTTCAGGTTCGAGAATGTACTTTGATGCGATTGAGTGGTATTCGGATTCGTCAAAACGTTCCTTCTGAACTCTCGTCATGTACAGAATGTCGAGGTTTGGTATGACCTTTTCGAGATTGTCGTTGATCTCGTATTCGATGCCGTGAGACTCAAGTTCTTCAAGCAGATAATCAGGCATCGCAAGAGCTTCCGGTGCCACGAAGTAGAGTTTCTTCGGTTTGAAATGGCAAAGCGCCTGGGCGAGCGAATGCACGGTGCGGCCATATTTGAGATCGCCTACGAATGCGATGCTCAGATTGTCGCAAGATCCCTGAGTCTCGTAAATCGTAAACAGATCAAGAAGCGTCTGGCTTGGATGCTGATTCGATCCGTCGCCCGCATTGATGACGGGAACTCTCGAAAACTCGGTAGCCAGTCTGGCCGCGCCCTCTTTGGGATGGCGCATGACGATTGCATCGACGAAATTGGTGATGATCTTGATTGAATCTGCCAATGTTTCGCCTTTTTTTGCAAGCGAGGTATTTCCCGCATCGGCAAAGCCGATTACAGAGCCTCCGAGTCTGTGGATAGCGGTCTCGAAGGAAAGTCTCGTGCGCGTAGATGCTTCGAAGAAGCAGCTTGCGAGGACTTTGTTGGCAAGAAGGGTATGATTTGGGGTGGTCTTGAGCTTTTGCGCCGTTCTGACGACGATTTCCAGCTCTTCTCTGTTCATCTCGGAAATCGAGATGATATTGCGTCTGTAGAGTGGGTTTGCCACGGTGCCTCCATGACGGTGGAATCCTTGGAATTATGAACCGGGGACGCAGAAAAATCAAACTTCAAAAAGATACAAACAGCGTGCCTGAAAAGCGATTAACAAGAGGAAAAAAATGAGAGAGAGATGAATTGGCAGGGGCAGTAAGACTCGAACTCACAACCGTCGGTTTTGGAGACCGCTGTTCTACCATTGGAACTATGCCCCTACTCGTGCGCTATTATATACAATCGACGCCGAATTGAAAGAAATTTTTTGTTTCTGTTCTGATTGTTTTGTTACTTTTTGCTCAATAGCCTGATTCATTGCCTCCTTCGGCGGTGCCTAGCTCCAGAGCTCTAATATACAATTGCGTCATGGCGCATAAGGAAGGAGGTAGCGTGGAAAGTATGCTCGAAAGGATTACGCCGATGGGATGGTGCGTAGCGGCAATGCTGCTTGTTCTGTCGGTCGCATCATGGTACGTGATTTACACAAAAGCCATTCAGTTTCTGGCGTTTAAGAAAGATTTTGCCCGAGTTGCCGAGAAATGGAGAGGGCTTACGGGTTTTGGCGCGATTCCGGTCTTTGTCAAAAACGACAAAAGCCCGCTAGTTGCAATGCTTGTGGATGCGGCGTTTGAATGGTCAAAGATCAATATGTCGGCAAACTCTCCCGAAGCCAAGGAGGAATTGCTGGACGACGCGCTGTATGCAAGATGCGAAGCGATAAAGTCGGAATTTTCCAATGGTCTGCCGCTATTGGCGTCAACCGCGGCCGTTGCGCCGTTTATCGGCCTCCTTGGCACCGTCTGCGGCATTTTTTCTGCGCTGACATCGTTTGGAGAGCAGGCGCTTCCTGGCATTGCCCAGCTTACGGGACCTGTCGGCGAAACATTGATAATGACTGCGCTCGGTCTTGTGACCGCTTTGCCTGCGGCGTTTGCCTATCATATGTACCGGTCGCAGTGCCTCGCCTGTTCGGCAAAAATAGATTCTCTGGCAAGAGCATACCGCTCGCTTGTCGCCCGCAAATTTAAGGTTCCCGGAGTGTGAAGGTGTCTGTTTCGAAATTCAGGAGGGAAAACGATAAGGAACATTACTCTTCGCTCATAAACATGATTCCTTTCATCGACGTGATGCTTGTGCTTCTTGTGATCTTTATTGTCGCCATGCCGATTGTAAGCCGCGAAATCGCCGTCGCGGCGGCCAAGGAATATTCGTCAGCGGATCGAGAAGAGGAAACATTTGAGGTCAAGATAATGCCTGGCGGCTCTCTGTTGGTTTCTGGCGCTGCCGTCGAAATGCAGAATATCGAAAAATACCTGGCGGATGCGGGAATGAAAGGCCATAGGGCAGTTGTGATTGCGGACGGCTCCGTCACCATGAGAGAGCTGATGCCTGTTCTTGAGAGTTTAAGATCTGCGGGATCCGAGGTGTCGCTGGGGGGATCTGTTGAATAAGACCATCGCCAGCCTTTTGGCTTTCCTTTTGGCGGCTTCCGTATGTTATCTGTGCGTCGGTTCTTACGGCATCAGTCTTGGGCAGATGCTTGACGTTCTGACTGGCGGCGGCGACGAGGCCTCAAGAACGGTTCTTTTGTCAATTCGCCTTCCGAGACTCTTGGGGGCCGCCGCAACGGGTGCGGGATTGGCTCTTGCCGGCGCGGTCACGCAGAGCATATTTAAAAATCCTCTCGTATCGCCTGATATTCTGGGCGTTAGCGGAGGCGCCGCTTTCGGCGCGGCGCTTGCGATCGGTTTGGGCCTCGGCTCTGCCGTGACAGCCATTAGCGCATTCGGCGGCGGTGTTGCGGCCGTGGCGATTGCCGTGGCTATTTCTTTTTCGTCGTGCCGGGGGAAAGGCTCCGTTCTTACTCTTGTTCTGGCAGGAATGGTTGTGTCTACATTCTTTGCCGCTCTTGTCGAAACGGTATGCGTGCTAAACCCAGCGGCTCAGGGCATGCCGGCAATTCTTTTCTTTCTTTTCGGCACGCTGTCGCGCTTGGATTGGACGGATCTTTCGTACATTGTTCCCGCCGTTGCGCTGTTCGGTTTTTTTGCTCATCGATTTGCCCTGACGCTGGATGTCATGGCATTGGGCGATCGGTCCGCAAGCGCTCTAGGAGCGTCTCCGTCGGCAGTGAGGCTTGCGGCAATAATCTCCGTGACGTTGGTGTCGGCAATTCTGATAGCAAGGGAAGGATTGATAGGATGGGTAGGGCTTCTTGTTCCTCATATGGCGAGGATGATGGCAGGTGCAAGCCACAGAAGTCTGATTCCGGTATGCGCCATAACCGGAGCTCTTTTTGTCATAAGCGTCGATCTTGTGTGCCGCATGCTGGCGTCGTTTGAATTTCCAATAGGCGTTGCGACATCGCTTGTCGGAGCCCCTGTCTTTGTCAGACTGCTGTGGAAGGACATGAGGAGAAAAGACGTTGCTTAGATTTTGCAATCTTTCGTATGGGCCAAAATCTCCTGATCTTGTAAAAAATCTGTCCTATGACGTGCCCTCGGGCGCGCCATGCCTTATTCTCGGATCAAACGGATCGGGAAAATCGACTTTAGCCCGCCTGCTCGCAGGCGACGACGTTCCTCATGAAGGAACGGTGTTGCTTGATGGGGCGGATCTTCTGGCAATGAGCAAAAGAGAACGGGCAAGAGCGGTTGGCTTTGTCGCGCAGGATCGCGACGAGGGCGTCGTGCCGTTTTCCGTATTCGAGTATGCCTGCCTCGGATGGTATCCCTATGTTCCCGTATTTGGTTCTCCCGATACGGGCATGAAAGACAAAACCAGACATATTCTTGAAGATCTGGGGCTTGGTGACAAGGTTGATGCTGATTCAAGAATGCTGAGCGGCGGCGAATTTCGGCTGCTGTCTCTTGCAAGAGCTCTTTCGGGCGAGCGAAAGATCCTTATTCTTGACGAGGCGGATGCCGCCCTTGATTTCAGGAACAGGGCTTTCTTTTGGGAAAGAATCAGAAACTTGTGCGCGTGCGGCATGCAGGTGCTGACGGTAACCCACGATGCGGGAGCATTGAGCGAACCATGCGCGTCATGCATCGTCATTGCCAAAAATCAGAAACCGCTTTGCGGCCCGGCATCGGAAATTCTGACCGAGGAAAACCTCAGAATATATCTCGGGGTCAGATCAAGAAACGGGCTTTGGGAGCAGGCCATGTTCGAACCCGCCTGAGCGCACATATCGGTGACGCGGATTGTCATGTTTTATACATGAATGATCTGCATCTGATATAATGTATACAAATATATAATTTCTTTGTGCAGTTGGAAAAGTGACAATGGATGACATAGAACTTGGGTCTGACGGTAATGAACAAATTAACATGGGATCATTTACGGAGCAGGCGTTCCTTAATTATTCCATGTCGGTCATAACCGATCGTGCATTGCCGCAGGTCAGCGATGGGCTGAAACCGGTGCAGAGGCGCATTGTGTATGCCATGCATAAGCTCGGTTTGGCCGCAAAGTCCAAAGTATTTTCAAAAGCCGCAAGAACCGTCGGCGAAGTGATCGGAAAATATCATCCGCACGGCGATGCCGCCTGCTACGGAGCCATGGTGCTCATGGCGCAGCCCTTTTCATACCGGTACACGCTTGTTGAAGGTCAGGGAAACTGGGGCTCAAAGGATAAGCCCGATAGTTATGCCTCCATGCGTTACACCGAAGCCCGACTGGCGAAATTCTCCGAAGTGCTTTTGTCGGAACTTCCGACGGGCGCGGTCGATTGGACGCTTAATTTTGACGGCACGATAGAAGAACCGAAATGCCTGCCGTCACGTCTCCCGACAATTTTGGTTAACGGCACGGTGGGTATCGCCGTCGGCATGGCAACTCACATTCCGCCGCACAACGTTAAAGAATTGGCAAACGCCACGGTTGCATTGCTTGAAAAGCCCGATGCAACGGTCGAAGAACTCATGGAACATCTTCCAGGTCCCGACTATCCGACGACAGCGGAAATAATTTCGTCTCCGCTGGAGCTTGCTCAAATTTACAAAACGGGCAAGGGTTCGATCACCATGCGTTCGACTTATAAGGTCGAAGACGGAAATATCGTCATAACGGCATTGCCGCATCAGGTGTCGGCATCCAACGTTGTCAAAGAAATTGCCGACATGATGACTGCGAAGAAGCTTCCGCTTGTGTCCGATATCCGCGACGAATCCGATTTCCATAATCCGTGCCGCATCGTCATCGAGCCAAAATCGAGCCGCGCCGATGTGTCTCTCATCATGTCGCATCTTTTTGCGACTACCCAGCTGCAGACAAAATACAGCGCCAATATGAATATTCTCGGTCTGGACGGACGTCCGCGAGTTTTTGGCCTGTGCGAGGTTCTAGCTGAATGGCTTGCATTCAGAAAGGACACGGTTACCCGCCGCATAAAGGCAAGAGTGGCCAAACTGGAGTTCAGGCTGAAACTTCTGGCCGCGCTGTTTGCCGTATTGCTGGACCTCGACGAAGTGCTGCGCATAATCAGGAACGAAGACGAGCCCAAGCCGATTCTCATGCAAAGATTTGGTCTCGACGACGACCAGGCCGAATATGTTCTTGAAACCAAGCTTCGCCAGCTTTCGCGGCTCGAAAATGCCAAATTGGAAAAGGAACGCAAAGAGATAGAAGCCGAACTCAAGAAACATAACGAAGTGCTTGGTTCCGAACGCAAGTTTAAAAATCTCCTGAAAAAGGAAATTCTGGAGTGTGCCGAGGAGTTTGGCGACGCGCGCATGAGTCCGATAGTCGCAAGGCCAGAGGCAAAAGCGATAAGCGACAGGGAAATGCTTCCGTCAGAGCCGCTGACTGCGGTGCTTTCGATAAAGGGATGGATAAGAGCAGCCAAGGGCAGCGATGTTGACGGTTCAGGACTAAGCTTCATGACTGGCGACGGTTTCCTGTGCCAGGCATCATGCAGAAGCAATCACGATGTCGTTGCTGTGACCAATCTTGGCAGATCATACAGCCTTGAGGCTGGCTCCCTAAAATCGGCAAGAGGCCAGGGAGATCCGCTTACGCAGCTATTCTCTTTCTCGCAGGGGGAAGAGGCTGTGGCATTGGTGGCAGGCGAAGATTCGGAAAGGTATCTTGCCTACACGGACGCAGGTTACGGCTTTGTCACGAAGTTTGGCGACATGCTCGGCAAAACAAGAAACGGCCGACCTCTGATTTCCGTTCCGGAAGGCGGCGTGGTCAAAATGCCTGTCAAACTTGCCGATGCCGAGGAGATTGCCGCAATTACAGCCGCAGGGCGCCTCTTGATATTCAAAATCGCCGATATCCCTGAACTGAATAAGGGCAAAGGATGCAGGCTGATCGGAATCAAAGGATCGGACGTGGCCGAAAGAGAGGACTACGTGACCATTCTGACCGTAATGCCTCGAGGTTGTGATACTCTTGTGCTGTTCGCGGGTCGCAGGAAAATGACGATTGCTGGCAAAGATCTCGACGATTACAGGGGAACTTTGGGTTCCAAGGGCAGAATGCTGCCTAGGGGACTGCAGAAAATCGACAGCGTGGAGGCCGTTGCAAAATCGGAGACGCCGGCTGAAACCGAGGACGAACAGAATACTTAATAACTACCGCTGAGGCAGACTAATGCTTAAATACATACGCATCGCGGTTCTGCTGGTGCTCGGAATCATCGCATTCGTTTTGGGAATGCTCTTGTGCGCCATAAGACCGTTTCATCCAATCAATACTCACTTGGTATCCAGATTCTTTTTGGCGCCTGCAGCCAGAATTCTCGGACTTAAAGTGCATATCAAATACCCAGAATTCCTCAAAGGAATCAAGGGCGCCGTTTACTCCTGCAATCACCAAAGCAACTGGGACATCGTTGCTTTGGCAAGATGCGTGCTGCCTCGCACCATTGCCATCGGCAAGAAAAGTTTGGTGAAGACGCCGCTGTTCGGACAGATTTACTGGATTGCAGGCAATGTTCGCCTGAACCGCGACAACAAAATCGAAGCGATGGAAACGATGAAGAAAGTTTCCGATGATCTGCGCGCCGGCAAGTACTCGGTGTGGATATTTCCGGAAGGAACCCGTTCTCTTGGCAAAGGCTTGGGCAAATTTAAGCCTGGAACCGTTCTAACCGCATCCGAAGCGGGAGTTCCGATAGTTCCGATAGTGGCATCGAGCTATTACACGGATTTTGACATGAACCGCTGGGATAACGGCCACGTGGTCATTGAATATCAGGAACCTATTGAATACAGAGAGTACGATCCGAAGAACCGAGACGACATCAAGGAAGTCCGTCTGAAGACCGAAGAGCTGCGAAATCTGTATGTCGCCAAGATTGCCGAACTCGACGAAAGGGCAAAACAGTACGCTGCGGGCGAACTTAAAGACTGATAGGCCATAAGCATGCATTAATGAAAAAGCGGCGCTAGGCGCCGCTTTTTCATTTTTAGTCGGGAACAAAGTCAATATATGCGGGTTTATTCCCTGATGGGGCGCATAGGGACGATGCTGCTCTGAAACGGTTTCTTCCAGCTTCTCGTATGGAGCCTGCCAGGCACTCATCGACAAAGTCTATAAGCAAGCCTGCGCGCATTGCGGCATCAGGATATGATTGGGCCGTCTGATCGGCGTTGACAGCCGCATCAAGGTCTACTGGCGCGCTGCTTCCGGCGAAGACGATGACCGGGCTCAATTCCCAATCGATTTCGCCGGCCGATGCGCATGGGACGAATCCTTTGACCTTCCATACCGCCTGTTTTATCAGTTCGGCGTCATCAGGATGGCAGAATATGCCGACTCTGCCTCCTTTTGTTTCGCGAAACGCCATGGCCGCCAATGCGGCAATTGCTTCAGTCGTAAGCATTTTGTCGCCTGATGCCATGTGGTAGAACCTTGCTTCCATCAGGTATTGTCCTATAGTCAGTTTCCAGCGGCTTCGTTTTCAAGATATGCGACGAGCAGATCGACAGGTCGTCCCGTGGCGCATTTGGTATCGGAGTTCCAAGCGGTGCCAGCTATATCAAGATGCGCCCATGCGAAATCGCCTGTGAAGTTTTCAAGGAATGCCGCGGCGGTGATCGGGCTTGCCCATCTTCCGGCGCTGTTAGTCAGATCCGCATTTTTTCCTTTGACGAGTTCTCTGTAATCGTCGTCAATAGGCAGTCGCCAGCAGGGATCTGCCGAGGCATCGCCTGCTTTTTTGAGCGATTCTGCCAAATTGTCGCAATTTGAGAACATGCCCGTCATGTGATGTCCGAGTGCGATGACGCATCCGCCCGTCAGTGTCGCGACGTCGATGAGGACTTTAGGTTTTAAGGTTTCGCCCGCATACGATATGGCATCGCAAAGGACCAGTCTTCCCTCGGCATCCGTGTTGGCCACTTCGACAGTCTTTCCCGACTTTGTCGCAATGATGTCGCCTGGCCTGTAGGAGGCGCCGTCAGGCATATTTTCGGCAAATGCGGCGACAACCGACACGTTTAATTTTAATTTAAGACGGGCGGCAGCCGCAATGACCGCAACTGCGGCGCAGGCTCCGCATTTGTCGAACATCATTTCATCCATTCCCTGGGCAGGCTTCAGCGACAGTCCTCCCGAATCGAAGGTAAGTCCTTTCCCCACTATGGCATAAGTGTCGCTGCTGTCAGGGTTGCCTTTGTACTTTGCTACCAGCATGGCAGGGGCGTTTGAGGATCCCGAGCATACGGCAAGATAGGCATTCATTCCCATGTTGGCAAGAGCTTCTTTATGGATGATTTCGTAGGTAATTCCTTCTATTTGGGCAATTGCCTGCGATGCTTTCCATGCCATGGCTTCGGGATAGCCTTCGTTTCCCGGGGTATTTGCCAGCCTTTTTGCAAGTTCTGCCGATTCTGCGATTATGGATGCCTTTTGGAGGTCGTCTTCAAACGAGGTGGATATGGTTGTCTCGCGCAGACTCCCGATGTCGTCTTTTTCCGATAGTTTCCTTTCGTCGTTTTTGAAGCAAGCGGCCGATATTTCTCTTACCAGCCTGCGCGCGGACAAAGCTGAATCCAAGCCGCTTGATTTAAGATTGGCAAAAAAGCGGGAAAATCCCGATGATGCCAGCGATTTTGCTGCAGATTTTGCGGCCGCATCCGACAGTTCGCTGCCAGCGGCCGTTACCAGAAGTTTTCCCGATGCATTTTCAAGGTTCCTGGCAAGCAGAGCGGAACCGTCTTTTTCGCCGAGCCCCATCAGTTTTGCATTTTCAGGGATGCAGTCCGGGTTTACGAAAACTGCGTCGCAGGAACATTTTTCCAGGCTCTGCTTTTCCCCAGTTTTAAAAATAACCATTCATTGCTCCTATTTTTCGCCGCCTGATGCGCATTATCGGTCATATCGGCCCGCCGATCGTATAGAATATAACGATAATTTGTCTTCTGCGCACGCATTCCGTGTGCTGCCTGTTGCGCAGAAATGAGGTATTCAGTGATTCTTTCAAGATATGTTCTGCGCGAGACCGCCAAAACGCAAGTCGGACTGTTTGTGATCCTGACGGGAATATTTTTGTGTCAGAGCTACATTCAGATTCTTTCTCGAGCGACGAAAGGAGACATTCCCGGAGCTCTCGTATCTCAGCTTTTGGTGCTTTCAATACCGAACATGTCGGTCCTGATGCTTCCTCTTACCGTTTTTTTGGCCGTGCTCATCAGTCTTGGCCGATTCGGCGGCGATTCTGAAACCATCGTCATGAGGTCATTCGGCGTACCTCCGTCGATGCAGCTTAAATGCTCGATGGTATTGGCATTCGTCACGGCGGCCGTTGCTTTGGTCAATGCAATGTGGTTCGTGCCAATGGCTCAGCAAAAACAAGAAGCTCTCATGAGCGATGCCAAGGAGAACGCAAGCTACTTTGCTCTTGAGAGCGGAAAATTTGTCACTCTCGGAAGAGATCGTTCCATTGTCGTATACATAGACGAAATTGAATCTAACGACAAAAAGACGGCAAAGGCCACGGGCAGGCTCAGAGAATTGAAGGGAGTGTACGTATTCACTTCTCCAAGCGACAAAATGTCAAAATCCGCAACTTCGGCAAAATCGGGATACGTTACCCGCGATGAAGACGGGGTCATGTGGTTTGTCATCGAAGACGGCACCACGTATGCCGGACCTGACAAGAACGGACAATTTTCAGAAGTTAAATTTGACGAGTACAGATTCTGGGTCTCGGAGAAAAATGGCAGCGATGCCGTGCAGAAGGTTGCGTCCGTTCAGACATCGGATCTGATAGGCAGCGATCTGCTTCCTTACAAAACCGAATTTCAGTGGCGCGTCAACGCCGCGCTTTCGATTTTGGTCCTCGTACTGATTGTCGTTCCGCTTTCGGGCGTGATGCCGCGCCAAGGCAGCAGATTTTCAAAATTTCTTCCGGCCTTGCTCGTGTACGGTTCGTATTTTCTGTTTTTGGCGGCGTTGAGAAATCTCGTGGACAGAGGCGTATTTCCGCTGTATCCCGGCTTGTATGCGGTGCCTGTCGCTTATTTCCTGTTTTTGGCGATACCGGTGAACCTTACGGAAACACGCTGGTACAAGAAGAGACAGCTTAAGAGTTACTGGAAAAGGACGGTGACGAAATGATTTTTGGCGGGAAGATTCTCGATCGCTATATCGGCAGAACCGTGCTGTCTTGGATCATTTATATAAGCCTCTTTCTTTGCACCGTTTCATGGCTTATCAAATTCATGGAGCAGCTCAAAAACGTCGGCAATGAGGGTTATACGATAGTCACAGCATTAAAGCTCGTGACCTTGCTGGTCCCACACAATTTTTATACGTTTTTTCCGATTGCGGCTCTTATGGGAACGGTTGTAGGACTGTGCATGCTGGCAAAAACATCCGAACTTGTGGTCATGCAGGTGTCGGGACTGTCTAAAATCAGGGTCGTGTGGGCATCTTTGAAGACCGTGCTGCCGCTTATGCTGCTGGTTCTTCTTATCGGCGAATATGTCATTCCGTATACCGAGTTTCAATATAACGTCGTCAAAGCAAAAGCGCTGAGCGGCATCGATCTTGCCAAAGGCAACGCTTATGCTCTGTGGGTTCGCGAAGGCCAGTCTTTCGTATATCTGTCCCATGCCTCAGCAGACGGCATGATGCAAGGTATTGAACGCTATCAGTTTGATCCGCAGTCAATGAAACTTACGGATCATGCCAAAGCCTCGGAAGGTTCGTTTACGGGAACGGGCTGGGAGCTTAAGAACGTCAAGCACGAAGCCTGGCTCGGCGACAAGATAGGATTTTCCACGGTTCCCGTCGAATCATGGCAGCTGAACATAACTCCCGAAAAATTCTCGGTATTTGATTACAGCGCCGACGAACTGTCCATTCAGGCCTTATGGGATTATGTGTCTTATCTTAAAAAGCACGGTGCAAAAGCCGACAAATTCGAATTGGAATTCTGGCGCAAAGTGCTGTCGCCGTTTGCCGTCGTGACCATGATTCTTTTGGCATCGTCGGTTGTGTTCGGATCTATCCGAACGCTTACGGTCGGCGCTCGTATAGCGCTCGGCATCGTTTTGGGTTTTGCGTTCTACGTTGCCAACCAGACGTTCTCGCCGATGTCTGTCGTCTACGGTCTGCCGCCTTTTCTCTGCGCCAGCCTGCCGAGTTTTGTATTTTTTGCTTTTGCTCTGCACAGGCTTGTCAGAAATAAGGCATAAATGCTCACGGGGCGAGCAGATGCGCTATATTTGCTTGCCCTTAGTCGAGAGTTTTGTATAATACGCAATGTTCCCAGTGCCGCGGTGGTGAAATTGGTAGACGCAGCGGATTCAAAATCCGCCGGGTAAAACCGTGTGGGTTCGATTCCCACCCGCGGCACCATCCTAAATATCTTTACATCCCTGATTCTTTTAACTTTCATCGGATTTTGCAGTTTAGGTTTTGCATTTGCAAAAATGCTTGATCGTGTCTAACAAAATTGAGATCAATTCATTCCTTATTTGCCGCAGTTTCAAAGATAATCTACTGAAAACTATTCTGTGATGATAGCCGGATTGCGGCTTGTGGGCACGGATACAGGGGTATCTGAAAATGGATGAACTGCAAGAATCTTTCGATGTCGATGATGCGCTGAAGCCTGGCGTGGTGATGGATACATTCGTGCTCGATGTTTCAGACAAGGGCACAGGCATCGCCATGGTCGGAGGCAAAAAAGCATTCGTCGACGGAGCTCTGGAAAATGAACTCGTTTCGCTCGAATTGATTGCTGAGCATCACACCTATTGGGAAGTGAAACTTCTCGCCATCAAATCTGCAAGCCGTTACCGCGTGGAATCGCCTTGCCGTTACGAAACCTGCGGCAGCTGCAGCCTGATGAACACCATGTATCGCCATCAGCTGTCTATGAAGAACAAGCGCTTGTCCGATGCTCTTGCCCGTTACGGCGTCGGCGACATTGCGATACCTGGATGCTTGGGGCAAGAAAACCACTGGGGTTACCGCAACAAGGGCGTTTATTACGTCAGAGCCGTCGATGACGAGACAAGGATAGGTTTTTTTGCCGCCAACAGCCATGACGTCGTGCATGTCGGCAGATGTTTGATGGAGCCGAACTGGTTTTCGGAAATCAACAGATGCATCCACGATTGGGCGGTGCATTGCAAAGTTTCGGCATACAGCGAAGAGCGAGGCACCGGTCTCTTGCGCAACGTTATTTACCGCGAAGGCACGGGGTCGGGCGACCGCATGATGATACTTGTCTGCTCGAGCGAGGACGTGCCACATCTCAATATGCTGATGTCGGCTCTTAGAGTCTTCCATCTGACTTCGGTATACCTTAATGTCAACAATGAGCCGGGCAACGGCGTCTGGGGTGAAAATTTTAAACTTCTGGCGGGAAGAGATTACATCGAGACCTCGGTCAGCGGGCTTAAATATCGCCTGTCTCCTCGTTCGTTCTGGCAGCTTAATTCGGAACAATGCGAGAAACTGTATTCCATTGTCATGGACTATGCTGAGCCGACTATTTCAGACGTAGTCTTTGATCTTTATTGCGGCATAGGTTCTATTTCCATGCTCCTTGCCAAGAAAGCGGGCAGAGTGTACGGAATAGAGATTGTCGAAGACGCGGTGAAGGATGCAAGAGCAAATGCGGTGCTAAATAAGCTTGGAAATTGCGAGTTTGCTGCTGGTCCTAGCGAAGTCTTGGCTCCTCAGCTTTGCGTTCGCGGAGTAAAACCGAGCATTGTCGTGGTCGATCCTCCTAGAAAGGGCTGCGACAAGGAAGTCTTGGATGCTATTAAGCAAACTTTGCCGGCAAAGATCGTGTATGTGTCTTGCGAACCTGACAGTCTGGCAAGGGATATTAAGGCTCTTGAGCCGCAGTATCGGCCGGTGAAACTTAGGACGGTGGACATGTTCCCGAACACGATGCACGTCGAAACCGTAGTTTTACTGTCAAGGAACTAAAAATCTCTCTTAAACCCTTTGGAATCAAAGGGTTTTCTAATTTTAACTTTTTTAAAATCTGTACCACATAAATGTGGGAACACTAAATTTTAGTACCCCGTGAACTAGACATCTAGGTTTTAGGGTATCCAAAAAGCCATCCCATAAAAACAGACGAATTTAAGGGAAAATGACCTTAGATATACTGAATTTCCCTTATTATTGGCTATAATTTAAGGGAAATAAAATGCTTTAAGGGAAAATGAAAGGCAGTGCTTAAATAATGAGACCGTTTAACTATTCAAAATTTAAAAATGAAAAGTGGGATTCAAAAATTCTTGGTCTCATAGCTGCAATATACAAGTTCGCAGGGAAACAGGAGCTATATCTTAAGCAAAGACCAGACAAGTTGGAAAAACTTGTGGAGATAGCAAAAATTCAGAGTACCGAGGCTTCAAATGCGATTGAGGGTATTGTAACAACCAACACAAGAATTAAGCAGTTGGTGGAAGAGAAAACCACACCAAAGAATAGAGCTGAAGAAGAAATCGCAGGATACCGCGATGTATTAAATATTATCCATGAGAGTTTTGATGCGATTCCTATAACGCAAAACTATATCTTGCAGTTGCATAAAATTCTGTATAGCCATATGAATAATCCACTCGCTGGGCGAACCAAGAATGTACAGAATTATATTAGTGCCACATACCCAGACGGACATACGGAGGTGCTGTTTACACCATTGGCACCTTTTGAAACACCAGAGGCTCTTGATAGAATCTGTGAAGAGTACAATAGGGTAATTGGAAATTGTGAGATGGAACCATTATTGGCCATTCCTATTTTTATACATGATTTTCTGTGTATCCATCCATTTAATGATGGTAACGGCAGAATGAGCAGATTGCTTACAACCCTGTTACTTTACCGCAGCGGATTTTATGTAGGTAAGTACATCTCGCTTGAAGCTAAAATTGCAAAGAACAAGGATTTGTATTACGAGGCATTAGGCCGTTCGCAGGATAGATGGCATGAAGGCAAAGAGGACGCACTTCGCTTTATCAAATATCTGCTGGGAACAATTCTTGCTGCTTACAGGGATTTTGAAGACCGATTTGAAATCATAGGAGAGAAACTTCCGGCAGTTGAGATGGTCCGTAAAGCCATACATCAAAGAATTGGGAAATTCAATAAGCAGGATATTCGGGAACTATGCCCGGCACTCAGTGTGAGCTCAATAGAAGGCTCACTTCGT
>JAZQPH010000333.1:0-14494 GCA_045628385.1 Succinivibrionaceae bacterium | reverse complement strand
AATGCTGCTGATTTTTATTATGGCCGGCGTGTTTGTAGGCGTCGTCGGAAGAGAGTCGGCAGAAAGCGTAGCCTACGCGTTGCTTGTACTTGTGCCTCCTGAAATGTCAGTTGCCATGCTGTTCGTCGCAAGCTGCCTAATTTCGCTGTCGATGGGAACTTCCGTAGGCACGATTACCCTGATAGTTCCGATTGCCGTGCAAGTGGCAGAATTTTCTGGGGTTGGGCCTGCTTTGTGCGTTGCGTCCGTTATGGGCGGCGCAATGTTCGGCGACAATCTGTCTTTTATATCCGATACGACGATTGCTGCATGCAACGGTCAGGGCATACGGATGAAGGACAAATTCAGGGTGAATTTAAAAGTAGCTCTGCCGGCTGCCTTGATCGCGCTTGCGATCATCATTGCCGCCGCTTATAAAAACGAAGTGCCGGATATTCCTGTAGCCGAATATGATTTGGTCATGGCTATTCCGTATGTCATTGTTTTGTTTTTGGCTATAGCCGGCATGAACGTGTTTGCGGTTCTTGCCGTAGGCATCGTTTCAGGCATCGTTCTGATGTCGACCGTGGGTTCCGTGCCTGCTATTGATCTGTTGACCAACATGGGAACGGGCGCGCAGGGTATGTTTGAAACTTCCATGGTCGCGATACTCGCTGCATGCCTGTGCGAACTGATTAAGGAAAATGGCGGTTTTGAATATTTGCTGAAAGCAATACGCAGGCTGTTTCGCGGAATGCGCGGAGGAAAATTAGGAATAGGGCTTTTAGTCTGCGCTATCGATGCCGTCACGGCAAACAATACCGTGGCGATAGTTATCGCGAATCCTGTTGCCAAAGCTGTCGGAGAGCAATACGGCATCAATGGCAAAGAGACGGCTTCGGTGCTCGATACATTCTCATGCGTAATGCAGGGAATTCTTCCTTACGGAGCTCAGATGCTCATTGCGCTTTCGGTTGCGAACGGAGAGGGGTTTGCTCTGTCGGCCTTTGATGTTATTCCGCACCTCTACTATCCGTTCGCCCTTTTGGGATGCGTCATCATCTGGATTGCTTTTGGGGGCAAAAATTCGAAAAAATCTGCTTATTGAGGCTAAAAGGCGGCAAAACAATACCCCGAACACGCACCTTTGACATAATGCGGTTTCGGGGTACGCAAATTCATCGATTTAGCAAGGGAATAAGATTATTCCATATCGAGAAGCAACTTGGTGCGGTCATCCGACCAATGGTAGTTGCGCAGGCGATCAAGCGTTGAGGCAATGCCGCGTCCGCCGCCTTCCAGAACGACTTCGAGAGCCGTTATGACGTCATAAGATCCAAGAAGCCCCACGGCAGGAATTGCTTCTTCATAATTGGCAATTGTCCATGGATTGCTGTCATCCGAAATAATGGCTTTTCCGAGAGCCGTAGATATCGATGAAAGAAAAACCGTCCAAGCCTCGGGATTAAGTTCCATAATTCTTCCGAGACTTTCGCGGATGCTCTCATCCTCGATGCGGATCTCCGTGTGCCATGTCGCAAGACGGGCACCTACGTTTTCCATTGATATCTCCTATTCTTTATCTGTTTTTTATATAGCAAAACAATCATGTTTTCAACCGCATAAATGCCTATCCTTGCCTCCGCTCAACCTATTCTTTTTCAATCATGAAACACGGATCAAAAAAATGCCGGCGAACAGCTTATCTTCAGACGGATTTAATTTGCGGTCTTGGTTTTATTGTTGTTTATAAGTGACCTTCCTGCTGCCAAGAAAGGCTATGGCATGGCATGTATTGGGTTATAATCTAAGATTGTCATATTTTTGGGAGATGGCTGCCATGAGAGCCAAATTTTCTGCCGTGGCAGTGGCCGCGGCAATTGCGATATGCTTGCCTGACGCTGTTTATGCTGAATCTGTCGACGCTCAGGTTCTTCCGCATCTGGCTTCTCACAGAAGCAGAATGAATAATCCTGAACCGGCAGATAAAGTTTTAATAGGAAATTCGTCAGATCCGTTCAGCGGTTACAACCGAGCCGTCTGGGCCTTTAACTATGATTTTCTTGATAAGTATGCGCTTCGTCCCGTAGCCCACGGATATGCCGATTACGTGCCAGCTCCTTTAAGAACAGGAGTGCACAATTTTTTGCAAAATATCGGCGAAGTTAACAATGCGGTGAACAATCTGGCCGTAGGCGAAGTCAAATCATCTGGGCAGAGCGTGGTTCGGTTCGTCATAAACTCGACTTTCGGTCTGTTCGGTTTCTTTGATATTGCCCAGCATATGGGACTTGAACGCAAACCGATGACATTCAGTACGGTTCTCGGCAAGTGGCATGTTGCAAACGGACCGTATATTCAGCTGCCGTTTACGGGATACACGACGCCTCGCACCTTGGCGGGAAGCGTGGTGGACACACTATATTTCCCATATAACTATGTATCATGGCCGGTCGCCTTGGGTTATTTTGCATTGAACGTGATTGATGCAAGATCGTCATTGGGCGAAACCGAAAAGCTGATTGATAAATCTCTGGATCCGTATCTAACCGCGCGCGATTTTTTCTTGCAGCATGAAGAAACGCTCGTTGTCGGCAAAGAACGAATGGATGCCATTCAGCGTGAAAAAGACGAAAAGCAGCATGCCGAATTGGAAAGTTATCTCGACGAAATTGATTGATGACTGTAGCCTGACGTTATTCAGACCAGCAGACATAATTTTTTATAATCGGAAATGACAATGAGCAACGAACTAGATCAAGTCAGACTCGAAATCGACAATACAGATGCCGAACTTTTGGCTGTTTTGAAAAAACGGCTCGGTCTCGTTGCCCGCGTCGGCGAGATAAAAAGCAGAATCGGCGTTCCCGTGTATGCGCCCGATCGCGAATCAGCCATGCTGGCCAAACGCCGCGCTGCCGCAGAAAGCATGGGCGTAAGTCCCGATCTCATAGAGGATGTTCTGCGCAGGGTGATGCGCGAATCGTACTGCAGCGAGCATGCTGCGGGTTTCAAGTGCGTCAAGCCTTCCGATCGCAATATAGTGATCATCGGAGGAAACGGCCAGCTCGGATCGATATTCATGAAAGCCTTTGCTGCTTCAGGATACCGTGTCGACTCGCTTAGCAGAAAAAATGCTCAGGATGCCGACAGATTGCTTGAAAATCCAATGCTTGTCATAGTCTGCGTGCCGATTGATGTCACCGAAAGCGTTATCGCAGGCCTGAAGAAACTTCCTAAAGACTGCGTTTTAACTGATTTTACCTCGGTAAAAACAAAACCTCTTGCCGCAATGATGAAAGCGCATGAGGGTCCTGTCATGGGTTTGCATCCGATGTTCGGCCCTGATATCGCAAGTTTGGCAAAACAGGTTATCGTGTGCTGCTCGGGACGAATGGATGAAGAATGCGCTTGGGTTCTCGAACAGATGCGTATTTGGGGCGCCAGAATCGAAAAGGTCACTGCATCCGAGCATGATGCGGCAATGAGCCTCATTCAGGCTCTCAGACATTTCACGACTTTTGTATATGGCGCATATCTCTCCCGCACGGGAGCGGATCTAAACACTCTGGTGCGTCTGAGTTCTCCTATTTATCGTTTGGAACTTATGATGGTCGGAAGGCTGTTTGCTCAGGATCCTATGCTGTATGCAGACATCATTCTGTCGGCCAAGCAGAATTTGGACAATATTCGCACTTATGCCGAATGCATTGACAAAGCCGTTAAGATGGTTGAGCAGGGTGACAAGGACGGCTTTATCAAAGCATTCCTCCAGGCAAGAGAATATTTCGGCGAGTATTCGTCAAAATTCCTTAAGGAATCAAAGCAGCTCCTTGACAGGGCGCATGATCACGTTGCGCACGAATCTTTGTAACGGATGATGTTGGTCAGACTGACTGAAACTGTGAACAAGTACAGATCAGGCGATTTTAGATAATACTATTCGGCCCCGCCGCGAATGCCCAGCGGGGCCTTTTTTATAAATTTTGAAGTTTGGCGCTGTCTTGGAGCATCAGTCGGCAACCGTTCTGTTGCCGCCGTTGAGTTTTGCTTTCTGCAAGGCTGTCTTGGCATCGTTGAGTGTGGCAATGGCCGACTCTGTCACTTTATGCGAAACCGCGCCAACGGATGCCGTTATCCTGTAACCGATGCGTGCTTCGAGACTCTCGATGCCTGCCCTTATGCGCTCAGAAACCACGCTTCCCGTCGACTGACCGTGTTCCTTGATAATCACCATAAATTGATCTTCGTGGATTCGACCTACGAAATCTCCGTTTCGGATGCTCTTTCTGATACTTACGGCAACCTGCTGAAGAGCTCTGTTGCCTTCTGAATATCCTCGGCAAGCATTTAACTCTTTAAGCTTATCGATGTCCACAAGGATAAGCGAAAAACTTTCGTCATAGCGTTTGTGGTTGCCGACAAAGTTTTCTAGCCTGCGCATGGAAGATTGTTCGTTGTCGACGCCTGTTAGGCTATCGAGCTGAGAGGTATCGCTGAGCTGTCTGCTCATCGCATCTACCAATTCCTGCATTGCATTCAGATCGGTATCGTCTCTGAACTGTTCGACTACGTATTCTGAGCCGTTTTGCCCCGCAATGCCGACCCATATTGCATGCTTAAGCGGATTGTTCGAGGCATCAATTTCGGTGCACATGCCTGCAGGCTGTGAGGCAACGCTTTTTTCAATTTCTCTTAAAGCTTTGTCCGAGGATATCGAGTATGCACCGAACTCTCCCAACTCATCAAGACAGGATTGCGAGTCCAATTTGGCGTATGCTTCGTTTGAGAATACGGCTGTCAGGTCTCGGTTTTTGATGCATATCGGCGTCGGAAGCGCGTTAATCGCGGCTTTTGCGGCCATAGCTTCCAACATATCCTTTTTCAGAGCGTTAAGCTCTGCAATGCTGTCAGCATTCAGCGCCGAGGAAATATCGTCAGGCAATCCTGCTGAAAGATCGGTGTTCTTAAGCCATTCGGCCAGTGTTCTGACGTCTGAGTTTTCCATGCCGATAACCTCTATCTACAGAAATTTGAAACTTTATGCCAGATATCCCGAAATGAGATCCTTGGATACTTTGAAAATGGCTTTGCGCACGAACTGGCAGCTGTCAGCTACGCATAGCGGCTTGTGGTATTCGCCGGGAAGAAAAACAACGGCATCTCCGGCTCCGAGATCTCTGTAAGAACATTGTTCTTTGATATCCGCAAAGGCCACGTCGTCTTTTTCCAAACGATTTTCGACGAGTTTAAGTTCGGTGCCTGAGAGGTAACCGTATTTTTCTGTTCCTTTCAAAACAATCTGAATGTCTGCGTATGCGGCGTGCACTTCAAGTCTGCGTTCGGATGCGGGCTCGAGTCTGTCATTGCTGAACGTTACGGTTATCTTTGAACCGTCCAATTCGAATTTTCCAGTGACTGTTCCGTCATCAAGACTGAGACCGCGTTCGATGAGTTCTTTGAGTTTCGGGTTTACGGATCCCGATTCCGATACCTTGGTGAAAAGCATATTCGTTCCGCTTTTGCTGATGGACAGGCAATGTGCAACCATATTGCCTATTCATGATGATATACCCGCCCGGGCGTGATGTCCTAAAGGAGGCGGGAGCGGGTTATGAAAATGTGAGGCATGACAGAACGAAGTTAAGATACCGAGCCGTCAGTCTTTGATTTCTGCAGGGTAGCAGCCGAGTATTGTTACCGACGTGCAAGCTTTTTCTATTTTTTCGTAAGCGATTTCGGAGTTCGGAGCATAGATGTTGGTCATGATGTCCGCATAAAAAAGCTCTTCCCAAGGCCTGCCGATTAGCGGTCTGCTTGCCAGTTTTGTCATGTTGTATCCGTGTTCTTTGAATACTCCGAGAACGCCTGCAAGTGAGCCCGTGTCGTTGGAAGTCGTGAACATCAAACTGGTTTTTGCCGGCACCGACAGCGGAACGGTCACTGGGTCGCGAGCTACCACGATGAATCTTGTGTAATTCATTTTTTGGTTGGCGATGTTTGTGAACAAAGATTCGAGGCCGAGAAGTTTTCCGCTGTATTCGCTCGCGATTACAGCGGCTTCCGGATCATTCATTTCCAACACTTTGATTGCCGCATCGGCTGTTGAGTCGCAGTAAATTGATTCTGCTTCGGGAAATGTTTCCTTGATGAATTTTGAACATTGCGCTATTGGCTGCGGATGCGAATAAATGCGTTTGATTGATGAAACATCGGCGGCAGGCTTGCCGTTTTTGCCTGGCGCGACCAGAAGCGAATGCACGATATGGAGCGTGATTTCTCCGATGATGTGAACAGGGCTTCCGCTGAAAAGATCGATGACGTCGTTGATGATACCGCTTGAAGTATTTTCTATCGGAAGAAATGCCAAATCGGCGGTTCCGTTTTTAACTTTTTCTATCTGTTCTGAAAAACCTGAGCACGGCAGCAATTCGGCAGGTTCAAGGCCCCAGCGTTCGCAGAATTTAATCAGAGCCTGATGGCTGTATGTTCCGACTGGGCCAAGGTATGCCATCTTTCGGTATGAACTTCCCCAGGCAGGATTTTTGGACGCAATGAAACACTTCTGCTTGCATCTTTCAGACCATCGGTTAATCAGCGAAAACAGTTCTGCCTGAAAAGCGGAGTTTGGGAAGATATCTTCTTCTGCCGCAGTTTCGCCCGTGATAAGGCGCTGTCTTTGTGTAAGCAGATTGATGATTTCGCGATCTATCGCATCAGTATTTTTGACATTATCCATGGTACTGCCTGCTTTGCTGCAAATTGCCAAGATGCCGGCCATGCCGACCACTGAATCAAATTTTATCAAAAGTGGGCAAGAGGTGATTAACGGATGTTCGGTCGGAGGCACAGTTCATACTTGACAAATTTAGCCTTCGGTTTATATCTACTTGTTTGTTGCTGGCTTTGTGCGATTTATTTTGTGTCTGCGGCGTAAGAGAGTTTGTTAGGAGGTTGATGTGTCTTCTTCGGACAGATCGGGGTTTTCCTCAAGGATCGGCGGATTGCTGGCTGCAGCTGGATCTGCCGTGGGGCTGGGAAATATTTGGCGTTTTCCTACTGAATGCGGAGAAAACGGCGGCGCAGCATTTTTGCTCGTTTATTTCATCATTATTCTGAGTTTCGGCATCCCGGCTTTAATTGTTGAATTTGTCATCGGCAGAAGATCGAAAGCCAATGTCGGAAATGCATATGGGAAATTGGCTCCAGGCTCATTGTGGAAATGGGTCGGCGTCGGTTCTGTTTTCGTTGCGTTCGTCATCATGTGCTATTACAACGTGGTCGTCGGGTGGGTGCTTGAATATGCCTATGAATCGGTCACGTTCGGTTTTAACTCCATGGGCGCCGAGGCTGCGAAGAATCCTGACGTGTTCGGAAAATTCTTCGGCGAATTTGTTTCCGATCCGTGGAAACCGATCGCCACGCTGATTATTGTCCTGGCCATCATGCATACGGTAATCGTGCTTGGCGTCGAGAAGGGCATTGAGCGTGTTTCAAAATTGCTCGTGCCTGCTTTGTTTGTCGTTATGCTTATGCTGGTTTGCTTTGCCGCAACCATGCCGGGAGCTGCAGAGGGATACAAATTTTTGTTTCTCCCCGATTTTTCCAAGATTTCCGACGGTGAAGTATGGCTTTCGGCTCTGGGGCAGTGCTTTTATTCATTTTCGCTGGGAATGGGTCTTGTAACCTACGCTTCTTATTTCAAAAAGGATGTTAATTTGCCTAAAACGGCATTTTCCGTGGCGGGACTTGATACGGCGGTGGCGCTTCTTGCGGGACTCATAATTTTCCCTGCGGTGTTCTCTGTTCCCGGGCTTAAGCCGTCCGAAGGTGCGGGGCTTACATTCATATCTCTGCCGTATGTATTCAATTCAACGTTAAGCGACGTGCCGTTTGCGCTCTGGGCTGTGACGTCGGCTTTCTATCTTATTCTGCTGGTTGCGGCGCTTACTTCATGCATCTTTTTGCACGAGGTTGCTACCGCATACGTGTCGGAGCACTTGAACTGGAGACGGGCCAAAGCAGCGGCTTTGGTGACAGGAGTTTCATTTGTCATAGGCTGCGCAGCGTCTCTTTCAATGGGACCATGGAGCGATCCTGTTTTCTTTGGCATGAATTTCTTTGATTTTCTTGATTATGCGACGGTAAAAGTGGTGTTGCCTATTACCGGGCTCGGCACGGTGCTGTTCTTTGGTTACAAACTGACGGGCACTCACAGGGCGGATGAAATAACGTCAGGCGGAAGGTATCAGTTCAAGATATTAGGAATTCCGCTTATGGGGGCATTTATGTTTGCCGTAAAGGCAATCATACCTCTTCTCATCGTTACCATCATGGTTGCCCAATTTATGAAATAGCAGGATTTGCCTTAGAAAGCGGAAGACCGAGAATTTCTCGGTCTTCTTGTTTTGACAAGGTGATTCAAGAAACAATTTGTCTTAATCTGTCAGGATAGACTAATTGCAGGCGTTGCGGAACCGTATGCTTTTACAGGCCTGCCGCCCTCGTCGAACTCAGTCGTATAGCGCACCATGAACGGAACGCGGCCTACTGTCAGCGGAATGATGCCTTCGATAGACTCCAGTCCGTTTTCAAGCTGGCGCAGCCAATCCATATACATATCCTTGTAATCCATAGGGAACATTCCTATTTCAAACAGCGGATCGGGATAATTATGCACGGTGGCTGGAATGCCCAGATCTCTCATGCATCTGAAACAAGGATGCATTTCCTTGGTGGCAAATACGTATTCCCATGCGTATACGTTAATCTGCTCGCTTGCTGTGCGGAATTTCTTTTCGCTTTCGGAAATGTCCTGAAACATTTTCTTTTCGTTGGTTATGTTTCTGATCTGAGCGTAGAAAATCTTTTTGTTTTCCATTTCGCCTAGCAGCTGAATGGATGATCTGATGCAGAGTCTTTCATCGCCGCAGCATTCGGAACTGAAGGTTCTCCAAGTTTCGCAATGGACCTCCTTTCCGAGTTCGGTCGCCGTTAACAGGGTATTTTCATAGATTGCTCTGTTTTCCGCATTGAACGCTATCCACGGATCTGCTTTTAAAAGCTGTTTTTCGGTAACGTTCATTGAAAGTTCGGCAATGTATTTTTTATTTACTCTGATAACTTCTAATTCTTTTTCTTTGTCGTTATAGGTAAATATTGCGGCGCCGCCGACGTAGTTGCTGAAAATCAGTGTTTCGAACGAATGAGGATCCCAAAACTTTTTTGTATCCATGTTTTGGATGAATTTTGCAGGCTCTTTGATGTTTTGCTTTTGCTTTTGATTGACCAGCTCGTGGAATTCATCAGCGGGAATGGGCTTGGAATAGAAGTAACCCTGAATATATTCGCTCCCGATGCTTAGCATGTAGTCGGCCTGCTCCTGGGTTTCGACGCCTTCTGCGATGATCGGAGTGGACAGCCATTTTGCAAGATTGACGACCGAATTGATGATGATGCCGCCGCGCCCGCCAACCGAGCCGCTAAAAAATTTGAGATCGAGCTTAATGACGTCAACTTCGAGATCCTTGAGGACGTTTAACGAAGAGTAGCCGGATCCGAAGTCGTCCATTTCGACGATATATCCGATTTTATGAAGTTTTTCGATAATGTTGATCATGCGTTCGCTTCCGTCGAGAGCGCATGATTCGGTGATTTCGATGCGAAGGAGCTTTACGGGAATGTCATAATTAAGTCGTATGGTTTCCATCTGGTCGACATAATCGTCTATTCTCAGATCGGCTCGCGAAATGTTGAAAGAAATAGGAACGGTGGCTTCGCAGTTATCAAGGCATTTTCTTTGGTAAATGCATACTTCTTCGAACACATACAGGTCCAGTTTATGAATCAGCCCTTTATTCTCGAATACTGGGATGAAGTCGTTCGGGAATTGCATGCCGTTTTGGGGATGAAACCATCTGACGAGAGCTTCGCCGCCTACGAGCGATTTGTTCGAGTGATTGAACTGAGGCTGTATGTATATTACAAACTGTCTTTCGGAAAGGGCGGTGTCGATGTAATCCTCGATCTCTTTTTCAGTCATTCGTGTCATAAATACCACCGCCATACTTCCTGCTTGTACAGTTCATTATAGAAAACTGAATATAAATGTTTGGAATATCGGTTACTTTTTGGAAAGTAAATCCAATTTTTTTTGAAATGTTCGATGCAATTAAGCAAAAACTGGCTTGAACTGATTCGGAATTGTCAAATCAGCATGACGGCGATATGTGCCGATACGCTCGCAATGAGCTGGACTCAGTTAGATAAAGTTAGATAAGGTATTTAGGTCTCAGCAATAAAAAAGACGCCACGAGGCGTCTTTTTGTTTTTGCGTCATTGTTACTTTTAGAATCCGACGATGGAAGGAATGAGCATGTTTATGCGTTCCTTATTGCCAAGCTGGCCTAACTGGTTGTTGCCCCAGCATTTGCCTGTGTCGCTGCCGTATTCGTCTTCAACGATGGCGCAGGAATAGTTGGATCCTAAAGAAAGAGATTTTGCTGAGTCTAACCAAAGATTTTCCGCATCTTCGATAGCGTAACCGTCTTTGTCATATCCGTTGTATACCTTGGACGGAATGTTCATGTTGTGCTGGCCGTTGTCGCCCAGACGACCGAAGAACGATTCGCCCCAGCAGTATACCTGACGTTCGCCGCCTACGCTTGCGCAGGTATGAACGTATCCGGTTGCGATAGTCTGTACGTTGGTAAGAATCTTAGACGGGTCGTTGCGGCATTCCCAATCTATTTCATTGTCAGAAAGTCCTGGGATACATACGGCGGACGGAGTCTTCTGATTGTCCAAGTAATCGTTGTTGCCGAGCTGGCCGTAACGGGCCTGGCCCCAGCAATAAGCAGTCTTGTTGTCGCCTGCAACAGCGCAGGTGTGAGACTGGCCGATGGCAAGACTGTGAACTTTGATGAACGGCGATTCGGTGCAATCGGATGCTCCCGGAGCGCAGATTGGAGTAGGAATAGCCTGATTGGAATCCTGATTGTTGTTGCCTAACTGGTTGCTCGAACCGTCGCCCCAGCATACGCCTGCACGATTTTCGCCGTATGCGGCGCAAGTAAGATAGTTGCCGGCGGTAAGGATTTTTACATCCTTGAGAGGGTTTGCATCGCAATCATCTGCGTTGACGTTGCAGACAATCTGCGGGGTGGACTGGACATCAGACTTCATGTTGCCGAGTCTTCCGTTGGCGCCGTTGCCCCAGCAATAAACATTGGAATCTTTGCCGACGATGGCGCAGATATGTTCGTTGCCAGCAGCAAGAGCGGTGACGCCCTTAAGTGGATTCTTGGCGCAATCGTTGCTGTATCCAGGCGCGCATACGGCAACCGGAGTTTTTTGGTCTTTTCTTTCGCCGTTTCCGAGCTGTCCGGAAGAACCTTTGCCCCAGCAATAAACATTCTTTTCATCGCCGACCACAGCGCAGGCAAACAAGTCGCCGGTTGCGATGTAAGTTGCGTCGCTCAAGAAATCGCTCTGCGAAGGAGCCTGGCCTTTGAGGACGTTGACAGGAGTGAAACTGTAGTGCGTGGTCTGCATGCTTGCATTGCGATATTCGCAGATGGCTCCCTGAACGCCGTCTTCTTCTTCGCAGCGTCTCTGGATGCCGTCATCTCCGAGAGAGCCCTTGTTGGCGCCGCCCCAGCAGAATACTTTGCGGCTGAAATCGATTGCGCAAGTATGGTTTACGCCAGCGGAAAGCATTCTGATGGCAAGAGGCATTTTGGAGACATGACGCTCTGAGCCCGAGGCAAGTGGTCTTGCATCAGCTGATGCTCCAGATGATGGGGCATTCATTGTATTATTCGAAGGAGCGTTTCCTCCTTGATTAAGGAGGACGACTACTCCGAGGAGAACAAGCACCGCGACGATGCCTACTAGTTTCATGTCTAATTTTTTATTTTTCATTTGAGGCAAATACCTTCATTAAATGCTGGCGCTGAGTGTCAGCGCAAATTTTTGCTCCAACAAGTACCACAAACAACTCATTTTGTCGAAATTTGAAGCCGTTAAATGTGATATTCACGCATTATTGCTTCCTTTAAGAACGTAGATTATGCAAATTTTGATATTATCGGCATCTATCCGATGATAGAACTTGTTACGGATTTTGGGTCGCATTAAAGGTTTTGGAGATCACGATGAACAAATTTTTCTCCCGTGTGCTGAGTTTGGCTGCAAGGCCGATTGTTCTGGCCGCAGTCTGCCTGCCAAACGCCGTAGGAATTTGTTATGCCGAGGCTTCCGACGGGCGCCCAGAATTAACGCAAGAGCAAAAGCTTTATCTGACCACGGTATCCCTGTATAAGAAAGGCAAAATATCAGAGGCAAGGCAAGCTTCCGACGGTCTTGTGAATTATGCGCTTGCACCATATATCGACTATTACGATCTGTATTATGCGTCTTCTCCAGATCGCGTGCCAGAGGTCAAAAGATTTGCAAAGCAGTTCGGAAACGACAGTTTGGTTGCCGATCTCGAAGCAAGATACGTAAGAGAGATGTCCAGAATCGGCAGATATGATCTTGCCGCTTCCATCAGAGCAAAACCGTTCCGCGTTTTGGGGCTCAATTGCGTGGTGCAGACGGCCAAGTACAAATCGGGCGGAAAAAAGGGTGCGCTTGAATTTATCAAGGCGCAGTATATGAAGCATGCATCGCTTCCTGCCGAATGTTCCTATCTCATGGGCGAACTTAAGAGTTCAGGAGGTCTCAAGCCTGCCGACACTTATGTAAAACTTGTCAACAAATTCCGTCAAAGACGCGTCGACAGAGAAATTGAGAGTCTGGCAGCAGATTTAAAAAATACTCCGTATGAAGCGAATGCGGCGGTAGTTGCCAAACTTTACAAAAATCCATCTCAGGTTCTGGAATTGTTGCCAGTGAAAGCTATTGATGCAAAACGCATAGCCATCGGAGCAATTCTTCTTACCGCGCGAAAGAGTTCGGAGACCGCATTTAATCTTTTGAAGCCTGTTTCAATAAAATACGGTCTTAGCAAAGAACAGATCGAAGAGTGCAGTTCCTATATTGCCAGACATATGATGATTCACAAGAATTCTGCTCATATGAAATGGCTCGACGATACTCTGATCAGTCTGAAAAATCCTGACGATCTCATTCAGAATCGGGCAAAATTGGCCATCTGGTTCAAGAATTGGAAAGATTTGGAAAAGTGGGTATCTCGCTTGCCAAAGAAAGAGGCTGCCGACACCAAATGGATTTATTGGAAGGCATACGCTCTTGAACAGCAAGGACACAAAGAAGAGGCCAGAAAACTGTATTTGAAGGTTCTTAATGATCGCTCGTTCTATAGTTTCATGGCTGCGAGCAAGATCTATGCTCCATGGCCGTTTGTCGAACAGAGAGTGCATCTTTCTCCTTTGGACGAAAAGAAAGCTTTGTCTCAATGGATTGAATTCCGCAGGGTGGAGGAATTGCTTGCCGTCGGCGATACCCGCAACGCGGGAAGAGAGTGGGTTGCCTTTATCGGCAGACTCAAGAATAAAGAAGAAGTCGCCAAGGCCGGCGTACTTGCGTACAACAAGGGGTGGTTTGATTATTCGCTTAAGGCTTGCATCATAGGCAAGGCTTGGAATCTTCTTCAGCTGCGCTTCCCGATGCCGATGCCTGAATATTACGCGATGATGAGCAAGAAGACAGGCGTTTCCAAGTCGTTCCTATATGCGATTTCTCGTCAGGAAAGCGCCATGAATCCTGCGGCGCGTTCTCCTGTAGGCGCAAGAGGAATGATGCAGCTTATGCCCGATACAGCGGCAATGGTTGCCAAGAAGAACAACATTCCGTACAAAGGCGTAGATTCGCTTTTTGATCCGAAAGTTAACGTTGAACTGGGCGCAAGATATCTTCAGTCCTTGCTTGAAGCTTATGACGGAAACCGCGTTTTGGCCGCAACGGGATACAAAGCGGGACCTCATCGCGTAGAAGCTTGGCGTTCGAAAGATATGGAAGGTCAGCCTGTCGATGTGTGGGTTGAAAATATTCCGTTCAATGAAACAAGAAATTACGTGCAGCAAGTTATAGTTTTTGATGCCATTTATCAAAAATTTATGAAGAAAGATCCGTATTTTTTGACTGAGAAAGAATTTAAGCACAGATATTAATGTATCGATTGAAATATGTAATTAAGCCAATGTCTTGGTTATTTAAGTTCATTGGCTCAATATAGCAATTTATGTACAGAAATAATCCAATTTAAAAGATACGAATAAAGTAGGTTCCGGATTAAGTATATTTCTTAGATGTTATAATCCAAGGTTCTGGATTAAGTCTATTTCTTTGAAGTTCCGGATTAAGCCTATTTCTTAGATGTTATAATCAGAAGGATTTTTATAAAGTTTGGCGACTATGTTCCAGATTAAGCCTATTTCTTAGATGTTATAATCTCTTTTTTCTTTTGTAAAAACGCCACGTTCGTTCCGGATTAAGCCTATTTCTTAGATGTTATAATCGAGCTTCGGCAAGAAAAAGCCCCGATTTTAGT
>JAZQPH010000332.1:0-6784 GCA_045628385.1 Succinivibrionaceae bacterium | reverse complement strand
TACGATCCGACTTAATGGACTGCAATAATTTTTTTGTATCCTGCGAACGCGTGTTCAGAAATGATCTTGAAGGAGTGCCAGTTGTGGTGCTCTCGAACAATGACGGATGCGTTGTCTCGAGATCGCAGGAGGCAAAAGATCTGGGCATTCCCATGGGAGCTCCCCGATTCAAATTCGACAGGCTTTTCAAGGAGAACGGGGTCGTCACATTCTCATCAAACTTCGAACTTTATGCTGATCTGTCAAACCGCGTCATGCGAACTTTAAGAACGATAGCATACGATGTCGAGCAATATTCCGTCGACGAGGCTTTCTTTGAAATCCCAGAAGCAAATGCAGAACAACGAATCATTTGGGAGGCAGGAATCCGCCTGCGCACACTTATCAAAAAAAATATCGGCATACCGGTTAGCATCGGCTTCGCGCCCACGAAAACTTTGGCCAAAATAGCCACCGACATTGCAAAAAAAAATCCGAATTCGGGGGGAGTATGCGTATTGTCCGAATCTTCTGATATCGAAATGGCGCTTGCCAGACACAAAATCGGCGACATCTGGGGCGTCGGGAGAAAGTTCAACGAACGGCTGAGCGCGATGGGCATGAAAACCGCGCTAGATCTTGCGCTTTGCGATCCTTCGGACATCAGAAAAAAATTCGGAGCGCAGCTTGCCAAAACGCAAATGGAACTTAACTGTTCTCCATGCTATGAAGCGCTTGAAACACCCCCTGCCAGACAGCAGCTGATGCATTCGGCCACCTTATCGCACCCTACAAGTTCTTTTACCGCTCTTAAAGAGGCCATGTGTTCCCATGCCGCGGCCGCAGCCGAGCAGCTCCGCAAAGAAAACATGTATGCGTCGTTTGTCACGGCCTACATACGGACAAGCCCATTCATCGAACAGTCTCTTGTCTACTCAGCATCCCTGTCCTGTCCGCTCGGCAAACCGACATCGGACACGGGAGCCATCACCCATGCGGCTCTTCGCATGCTGCAAGCGGCATTTAAAGCAGGAAAGCCGATTAATAAAGTTGGCATACTGCTGTCTGGGCTGTCAGACACGACGGAATCCCAGCTTGACGTATTCGAAACCGATCACGAAGAAAAATCTGCAAAAGCGCAAAAAGCCGCAAAACTCATGGAAGTCATCGACTCGCTCAATTCCGTGGGCAAAAGACAGGTATTTTTTCTCGGTCAGGGAATAAAACGCGCCTGGGATGCCGAAAAAAATTTCCGCTCGCCGCGCTACACCACACGCTGGGAGGAAATTCCGCGCGTACACTGACAACTTTTTCAATATTCATCCAAGTTCGCGCAATGGATGTGCACTGCGAACCAGACATCAGACGCACGGTTAACAAAAATCATCTGAAGAAAATATCAATAAAAAACGTGATCTGTATCGACATCGCACCTCTTTTGGTTTATCATTTCAACAAATTCGGCGTAACGGATAATAACTTATCCATATGCTGAAAACATACAATCAATCACGACACCAGAAGAGGCGCGGCGTCCAGGCGATCCGCCCGAGAATCGAGGATTCCGGGACGGCGGATTATGGGGAACGCCGCCGAGACAAAAGGGCACCTCGAATCCTTTTGCCGGCTGCGGGGGCTGAATCCCCCGGGCTGTCACGTAAGTGAAGAGCTTCCGGCCGACAAGCGCTCATCGCCCGCCATTGCTCTTACAGACGACCTTCCGAAAGTATCGCGAAAGACCTGATTCAATATTTTTTTGATACAAGGCGCATTGCGCCAGGAGTAATCCGTGAACAAATATTGCGTTGCCAAATTCGGCGGCACCAGCGTCGCAAACTACGAAGCGATGCAGAACTGCGCTAACGTCGTTCTGTCCAACCCTCAGACCCATGTGGTCGTTCTGAGTGCCAGCTCCGGCGTGACCAACCTCCTCGTATCGCTCGCTAACGGCAAACTTTCAGCAGAAGAACGCGAAGCAACCATCAAAAAGATTTCCGACATCCAGGAAAACATCCTCGAAGGCCTCGGCCACCCTGAAGAAATCACCAACGAAATCGCGAAGCACATCGAGCACATCCGCGCACTTGCCCACCAGGCTACTCTCGAAACAAATGCTGCTCTCGTAGACAGAATCATCGCAAACGGCGAGCTCATGTCCACCAAGCTCTTCACCGAGCTCATGAAGCAGCGCGGTATCCGCGCAGTCTGGTTTGACGTCCGCACCATCATGCGCACCGACTCAAACTTCGGCAAGGCAGCTCCAATCATCGAAGTTATCCACACTCAGGCAGAGCAGGAACTCGTCGAGCTCGTCAAGAACAACATCGTAATCACCCAGGGCTTCATCGGCGCCAACGCTGAAGGCCGCACCACCACTCTCGGCCGCGGCGGCTCAGACTTCTCCGCAGCGCTCGTTGGCGAAGCGATCGATGCATCCGAAATCGAAATCTGGACCGACGTTCCTGGCATCTACACCACCGATCCGCGCCTTGTCAGCACCGCGCGTCCGATTCCTGAAATCACCTTCGACGAAGCTGCCGAAATGGCAACTTTCGGCGCCAAGGTTCTGCACCCTGCGACCATTCAGCCTGCGGTTCGCGGCAACATTCCTGTATTCGTCGGCTCCAGCAAGGATCCGCGCGCAGGCGGCACCGTCATCAAGACCGAAACCGACAGCAAGCCTCAGTTCCGCGCCGTAGCAATCCGCAAGAATCAGGTTCTCCTGACTCTCAAGTCCTTCAAGATGATCGGCGCATGCGGCTTCATGGCAACCATCTTCGGAATTTTTGCAAAGCACGGTCTTTCCGTTGACCTCGTAACTACTTCCGAAGTAAGCGTGGCCATCACCATTGATAACGGATTCTCTGGCGGTTCATCTGACGGCAAGTCCAGCCTCAGCGATGCGCTTCTTGCCGATCTCCGCGAAGTCTGCAACGTAACCGTTGAAGACGGTCTCAGCCTGATTGCCATCATCGGCAACAACATGAGCTACTCGACCGGCACCGGTTCCAAGGTATTCTCGGCAATCTTCGACGTTAACGTCCGCATGATCTGCTACGGCGCAAGCTCCCACAGCCTCTGCTTCCTCGTTGACGAGGCTCAGGGCGACGAAGTTATCAAGCGCCTGCACGTTCACCTGATCGATTAATCAAAAATCATCGGTCAAAAACAAAAAGCCCAGTTGCAGAAACATCTGGGCTTTTTTCTTGATATAAAACAACAATTGATCCGAACTGAAGCAGTTATGCGATCGCAAGAACAGTCTCGTCTGCCTTTCGAACAAGAGACATAACTTCTTGTTCGTTGACCTCATTTATTTCTTCTTGATCTTCTTTTTGTATGACAAGTTTTGCTTTGCACATTTCAAAGAGAACACGAACCAAGAGAACAAGATTCTTGAAGACATTTCTTTCATGTTGGCTGAACGAAGCATAATCGCAGCCTGATTGACCATTGCCATGCAGCTCGATTATGAAAGACATGGCATCTAAGTATTTGCAGTAATGGGACTTAACTTTGACAAAACTATTAAAAAACGTCTCGGACACTTCCGTAAGATTTTTTAAATGATCGCAAATCTTTTTGGCTTTTGCTTTTATTTCCAGTGCTTTGCTGTAATTTTCCTCAGCCTTTTCTAAAGCCTTGCCGCCGGTAAAATTAAAAATGCATCCCCCAACGAGTATGCCTATTCCTGCTGTTGCCGCTGTCAGCAATGTGGTGCCGAGCGCCACGCCGCCTCCGCCCGCTGCTAGCGCTCCGCCGCCGATTGTCGCAAGCACATGATTGGTAGCGGCTATGCCTCCGTATGACAATCCCATAGACATGAGACCAGTTGTTGCGCCCGACGCGGCAATTCCTGCAAAAGCTCCTGCGGCAGCGCCTGATATGGCTGACAGCGCTGCAGTTGCGCCTACAGCCGCATCTTTAAGTTGATCCAAAGAAAATTCTTCGAGTCTATGACCATCGATTGATATATCGCTAAATTCCGGTCTGTTTTGGATCTTTTCGACCAAATCGGCAAATTTCTCAAAACTCTTCAGAGCATTTAATTCCTCTTTGCCGATTTCATCCATGATGCCGACAGCCTTGGAGCTGTGTTTTTCTATCTTTTTTTGTGCTTTTTCTGCTATATCTTTTGCACTTTCGTTAGTCTGCTTTGCTTGTTTTACTTTCTTAATGCCTTTTGCGGCAGCGACTCCGCCAGTAAGCGCAGAAACCGCTGCAATTCCCGCCACGATAAAAGGTATTGGCATAAACTAACTCCTCTTTAAGATTAAACAAGCCTCATGATTAAATTTTAGATAATCTTCTTTGCTGATATCATCTTTAAAATATAATTCATAAGCCTTATCTATATTGCAAATATCCGGACGATCGTCGTAGATGGAACACAGATTGCCATCAAGATATTTGCAGACACCGTCTCCTCGGTCTAATTCCTTATAAACTTCAGAATTGGCTAAATGTCGGCAGCAGTGTCCGCACTTATCGCACTTAAACATTTAAAATATCAATGTGTTAGATCTATTCATCATAAATTCGTCAAAATCACCTTCCCATGGAAGACTCAAATTATTTTTTCTTATGAATTTTTCTAAAATTTCAGATAATTCTTGTTCGCTGTCAACTTGAGATAATTCGTCACCGAGTTCGTTAAACTTCTTTGTCTCTTGTCTGAATTTGTCGACATCGATGTTCATTACTTTGGCCGCATAGTTATCGATTTCTCTGTCGATTGTTTGCAAATTCAATGTCAATTGAGAGGTGGTCAAGTTGTTTATAAAATCGACTAATCCGTTGATCCATTTTGAATTGTCCAGCACGTAGAGCAATGTGCAAGACATAATGCCCGTGACCAAAGCGCCGCAGAATTCAGGAATAACGCTACCAAGGACAGGTATTGCCGATAATCCGGGAATAGAATTTAATTGCTGCGAAACAACTGTGCCGAGTATGACGCTAGCTCCTGTCGATACGATTTTTGCTACTGCCAAAAGCCTGTCGCCCCAAGGAAGATTGTCAGGGTTAAATATCAAAACCTTGAATGCCTGAACCAGGGATGTCCAGCACTGCCTTATAATCCTTACTGCATTTTTGGCAGTCGTAAGAAATATGTTGCATAAGGTCGTCACTATACTAGATAAGACACCTGTCAATGCGCCTTCTTTAAACCTTTCCCAGAGTTTTCCCAAATTTTTTTTGACGTTAATCAGTCCCTGCTTTATGCCGTCAGCGACTGCATTACAGAATTTTTTAAACTCAAATTCCCCGGTCATCGATTTAAATTCATGCTTGACAGCAAACCACAGTTCGGCAAAAAACAAACCAGCTGCCTGACGAAGCCCCATTCGCATACCAACATTTCCTGCGGCCAACGCAGTATCTGTCATAAACTTTTCGCTCGTATAGTAAGCCGCATTAATTTTGCGCTCATATTCTTTACGGGCTTTTGCGTCGGCTTTGAGCATTTTTTTGGCATCGTGATATTCGTTTTTCTCCTGACGATCTAATTTTGCAAGCTCTTCTTTATCTTGATCCGAGAGGTGCTCTTTTTTGTTAATGGCAGCTCTTCTGCTGTTTCTGTCGATCTCGCGGCGCTTTAAATATTCAACGTATTCTGGAATATTTTTGTCGCCCATCGATTTGTTTAAATGTTCATTGGTAGGCCGTAAATTCTCATGCGAGTTGGCCAACTCAACCCCGTCTAGCCCAGACAAAACTCTGCCGCGATCGACATGAATTTCCTTTGCGGATATAACATGATCAAGATTCCACTTGCCATCTTTGCCTTTCGGAATTTTTAATCCTGTATATGAGTCAGTTAATTTTCCTGCATCGCGCAATTCTTCGTAACGAGCATGTTCATTTCTATACAGAGGGCTTTGATGATATTTAGCCGTATCATAATTGCCATTAGTGTTCCATGATTGTTCATTAACGCTGCTTTTGTATTTCATTTGCGGATCACTATCCATCTGTCTCACGTTATGAATAGTATCAACATCGCCGTCATGTTGGTCATTAATCAAAAAATCTAGGGCAAAAGACTGAAATAAAGTTTCGACGATGACTTTTTCGTATGATTGAAAAAGAGTTCTTTTTGAAGAGCCATCAGCCTTAATTTCTAATTGCTCCAATCTGCTTAAAAAAGTCGACATAACTCAGTCCTTACTGGCATGAATGCAAAAGTCAAATATTCAAGTTACTCGAATTGATATAGATTATTAACAAGAATTTAAGAAATTTATTGAACGTTCGATCATACAACGGAAATATTATAGAGTGATTTAGATAATGACAAATAACGTATCTTTAATCGTGTATATTCTTTCAAGATATACTGACATGCCATCATGATGACTTTTGATAATTCAAAACAAACAAAATAACCCCCTCACACGGAGGGGATTGGATATCTTTCAATAAGAGGCATCAAAGTCGAAATTAAGAATTTAAAAATTCCTTAATTTTTTTCATATGAAAGACTGCTGCATTTATTGTTTGTTTTTTCCCAGCCATTAAAAGTGTAGTAAGCAAAGTAGAAAAATCTGAATTATCGCTATTTGCCAATAATTGCAACGACTTGATCGTCAAATTTTCAATAATTTCGGATGGTTCTGCATCTACATCCAACTTCATATCTGACCATGTTTCTGCAAAAATTGTATCCAAGATCCCTTCTTCATTTTTTCGATTTTCAAATTGATAGAAAGAAAAACTGGATAAAATTTTCTTTAAAATAAAATCAAAATTTACTTCCTTGATTAATCTTTTTAAATTGTCTCCATATATTGGAAATTTCTTG
>JAZQPH010000331.1:0-4942 GCA_045628385.1 Succinivibrionaceae bacterium | reverse complement strand
CTAAGACCGCTTGGCCTCCGACTTCCTTTCCAAAAAATGCCGTGATGGGCAAAGAGAGCATCGGCACCGCGTGCGACAGCTCTCTTAATCGTATCTGCATTGGCAGTAACGCAAACGGCTATTTTCTTGATGTCGCGAGTTCCTTCAACCTGCAAACCGTTCGGACAGTAATCTTTAAATTCGCGGACGCAAAGAAAGTCATCAATAAATCTTTCTACTTCATGGATATTATTCATGATCTCATTTCCTCGCAAAAATTTTTTACCGCACTGATTCAGCAAAGCCGTCATTGGAAATACAGGCGAACTGCGTTAATTTTTTTCAATAGTAGTTTGCTGGCCGAGCAAGGTATTTACCTTAAGCTGCGCCGCATGGACTTTCGACATATCGGTAGACATGCCGCAAGTAACCTTGAACATGCGCTTGTCATTTACCGAAACCGGTTTGACCATGGCACCCGGGCAGGCGCTGCCGATTTTTGTCTGAACATTTTTTGCTGCTGTAATTGACGAGAACACACCGACCCGCACCGAGTAACGTTCCCCAGGACGGCCAACCGGCACTGCAGCCTTGCCAGCGTTCTTTTCCTTTTCGGCAGCTGCCTTGGCTGCGGCAGCTTTGGCAGCATCTTCTCTTGATACGACCTTTATTTCCTGTCTTTGGTCGTTTTTGGTGGTTATTACAGTAATTGTCTTTTCGTTTTTAGGAGTTTCCTTGGCAGCAGGTTTTGCAGGAGTTTCTTGCTTGCTCTGCGCTGTCTTAGGCTGTGTCTCTTGTTTGACAGGAGTTTTTGCCTGAACAGGCTTAGGCTGATCCTTGGGTTCAATTTTTGGAGTTTCTTTTGTTTTTGTTTCGACGGCGCGCGGCTTGTTGGCTTCGGCGACTTTCGAATCAGAAACAGGCTTAGCCGGCTGCTCTTTAACCGCCTGTTTCGGGACATCCTCGACTATAACAGGATCGGCGGAGGTCTGTGGCTGCGAAGAGTCGGAATCTTCGGCGGCATTGTATTCAAAGGCGCTTTGCGTTCCTTGATCATCCTGCGTCTGAGCATCATAATCATTAAACGCAAAAGATTTTCTGTCCGTCATTTTCGATACGGCATTTGATCCTGCGTTGACGTTTCTACCGGTTACAAGAAACGGAGCGGCAATGCAGAATACACAAAGGAGCACCAGCGCTCCAACAACCCTTTTTTGTTTTTGGGTAGCGATCATTTAGAAACAATATCCTTATTTCCCGCATCAGCGGACATAGATTCAAAATATTCAAGAACGCCCGCGGCTGTATGAAAAGAGCCTGCCGCAAAGACGACATCGCATGACGAAGCTCTCGTTAAAGCCGCAGCCATCGCTTCAGCGGGATCGGCATGAAGCGACAAAACTTTTTTCTTCGCATCTTCGGAAAGACCTGCGTACAGAGTTTCAGCAGTCATACCTCTTTCTCCCGAAAGTCCGCAGAGAAAATATCCGTCGATTTCGGGATCAAGTTTTTCCAAAGCATGGGAGAAATCTTTGTCTCTCAGCATGCCGATAACCGCATAAATTTTTGAGGACTGGGAAATTTTTTTTCTGAGCAGGCCAAGACGCATTCTCAGATATTCAAATGCGTGCGGATTATGCGCGACATCGGCAATGACCAGCGGATCTTCCGATAACTTCTGCATTCTTCCAGGAAGCGAGAATTCCGAAAATAATTTTTGGATTTCAGCATCCGTTAAAGTTATGCCGAGTTCGGCAATCGAAGCCAGCGCGACTGCGGCATTGGACGGAGGGATGAATCCGATTTTTATCTTGCGATCTGGAGAAGCTCTGCCATCACCGCCAAACAAATAATATTCGCCCGCCCCAGTTTCCCGGTCGGATATTCTGATGCCGAAATCCCTTCCCAAAGCCAAAAGTCCGGCATTAGCATTTTTGCACCGCTCCTTTACAGCCACGGGAACATCGCTTTCGCCAAACACGCAGACAGCACCGTCTTTAACGATCCCGACTTTCTCAAAAGCGATTTCATCTCTGGTGTTGCCAAGAAACGCACAATGATCGATGGCAACGTTCGTTATTGCGGCAACGTGGGCGTCTACGATATTAGTTGAATCAAGGCGACCTCCCATTCCAACTTCCAGAACGAGAAGATCGGGATCGTATTCATTGACGATCAAAAAAGCTGCCAGAGTCGTAAATTCAAAAAAAGTTAGAGTTATTCCAAGTTCGATCCTGGCCTTTTCAACTCGAGAAAAAGCTTTTATGAATTCTTCATCAGTCGCAAGACGTCTGCCGATTGTCAGACGTTCGTTAAATCGCAATAAGTGAGGACTGTTGTAGGCTGCGACTTTAAGACCTTTGAGTCTGCCGGCATCCGCAATAAGCGTACTGACGGTTCCTTTACCGTTTGTCCCCGTAACCGTTGCTATTTTTCCCGCACGCAAAGGAAGAATGCCCAAAGCGCTCGCGGCTTTAAGCATGCGTTCAAGTCCGAGATCGATAGTTACCGGATGGATCGTTTCAAGATAAGAAAGCCAGTCATCCAGTGACCGGCCCTCATATGAGACATCTGAAGCTGACATCTTGGTGTTTATGCGTCTTCCTCAGGAACCATGTTCATAAACTTGCCGATGAGACTTGCCAGTTTGTTTCTCATGTCGCGGCGATCGATGATTCCGTCGATTACGCCCTTTTCAAGGAGGAATTCCGCCTTCTGGAAACCTTCAGGGAGTTTTTCGCGTACGGTCTGTTCGATGACTCGTGGACCCGCAAAACCTATCAGAGCCTTAGGTTCGGCAACGTTGATATCGCCGAGCATTGCAAGACTTGCGGAAACGCCGCCCATTGTCGGGTTCGTGAGAACAGACACATATGGCAGACCTGCCTTTGACAATTTCTCAAGCGCCGCGCTCGTTTTTGCCATCTGCATCAATGAGAACAAAGATTCCTGCATTCTCGCGCCGCCCGAAGTCGAGAAGCAGATAAGCGCGCGTCTGTCGTTGAGCGCTTCCTGCACTGCCGCGACGAATCTGGCACCTACAACAGCGCCCATCGAACCGCCCATAAAGCTGAATTCAAAAGCGCATGCAACTACGGGAATGCCTTTTAGTGTGCCTTTGAACACGATCAACGCATCCTTTTCGTTAGTTTTCTTCTGCGCGTCGGCAATGCGGTCACGATAGCGTTTTGAATCTTTAAATTTGAGAATATCTACGGGCTCAAGATCGGCTCCGAGCTCAGTGCGTCCCGCGATATCCAAAAAGCGCATGAGTCTTTCTCTTGCGCCTATGCGCATATGCTGTCCGCACTTAGGGCATACAAACAGATTGCGCTCTACTTCAGCCCTGTAAAGAACTTGCTCGCATCCATCGCACTTCGTCCATACGCCTTCAGGAATATTAGTTGCCTTGGCGCTCGACGCGGTTGCTCGGTTGTCCTTGGTAAAAAGATTGTCAAGCCAGCTCATTTAAACCTCCGCAAATACAGATCCAGGCAAATCTTGATGACCCAGATATAGCGATTTTGCGCCATTATAGCATATGCCCCGATAAGCAAAGATGCAGACTTAGGCTTACGGGTCACAAATGCGGCATATCAGTCAAACCAGAGAGGCCCTGTCGGCTCTGAAGGTATTTCCAAAGACGGCGAATACGACACGCCAGCCAGGTATAGTCCGTTAGGAAGTGCCGTAGCTCCCGAAAGCGTGCGATCTTTGGCATCAAGAAGTTCACGTATCCAAGATGTCGGACGGTTTTTATAACCGATTTCGATAAGCGAGCCCGCAATATTCCTGACCATATGATGCAAAAATGCATTTGCCGTTATCTGGATCATCACAAAATGCCCGCGCCTTGTAACGCTTACTTCATGAACGTCGCGAAACGGCGACTTCGACTGGCAATGAGATGCGCGAAATGCCGAAAAATCCTGCTCGCCCAGCAAATGCTGCGCCGCTTCATGCATTGCCTTTTCGTCGAGTTCGCGACCGCCGTACCAGCTTACTCCGCCCGTAAGGATGGCAGGTCTTGATTTGGAATTGTCGATGATATAGCGGTAGGTTCTGGCAAATGCCGAAAAACGCGCATGAAAAGACTCGGGAACTTCTTTGGCCCATCTTACCGATATAGAGTCAGGAAGATTGGCATTCGTGCCTCTGACCCACGCGTGCACCGGCCTCGGCGACGAACCTTGATAGTCAAAATGCACTACCTGCATGGTCGCATGGACTCCGGTATCTGTTCTTCCCGCGCACAGCACGGAGATAGGCGAAGCCCCTATTATGGAAATAGCGCGTTCTAGCTCGCCCTGAACGCTCTTACCTTCATCCTGACGCTGAAAACCGACATACGGCGCGCCGTCGTACTCGACACCGAGTGCTATGCGAACCATTATTTAATCTTTTTTCTGAGCTTGTTTACTTCTATGACGATGTCGGCAGGAGCATCGGGATCGGCAATTACTTCGTCAATCATTTTCTTTGCTTCCGCTCTGTCGTCGATGGCAAGACACGCCTGAATCATCGAAATCTGATCTTTCCACTTTTTGAGGTCGCGTTCGGCTTCTTCCTCTGCTGCTTCGTCAGGCTTTTCGTCTACTGGATTAAATTCCGGTTGTTTTGGATCATCGTTCCCGGAAAGTCCGTCGATCAGCGAATCGATATCATCTGCGCTCATTACGGCATCGTCGGACGAGGACACGACAGGCTCCGAATCAGATTCCGAAGCGGACTGCACAGAATTCAGCAAATCGTCGATATCGCCGCCGAATGCGCTGTCATCGTCTGCTTTGACGTCAAGCGGCTCGGAGGTCTGCGACGAATTGAGAAGCTTGTCGATATCATCATTTGACATCGTATCTGCATTGCTGAGGTCAAAGCCAATATTTTCGTCAGGCTGAGAATTAACGGCAGATGCAGTTTCCTTGGTTTCTGGCTGATCAGCGGCTGATTTCTCGGTCTGCGG
>JAZQPH010000330.1:0-4093 GCA_045628385.1 Succinivibrionaceae bacterium | reverse complement strand
TTCGGGAGACGCCCACCTTGAAAAAGTTTTGACGGCGCTTGCTAACTTCCGCAAATAAATTTCGGAACATAAATTGGGCAAAATTTGCCCCATCCCCAAAAAATTGCCCTTATTGCAGGCTGACAGGCAAATATGCTCCGCGCATTTTCGTAAAATAGCGCTGAGCGGCAAATGCCGAGCATGGAGCTTAGAAATATTTAGAAAGTCCGGCTCAGCCCGCGCCGCAACCATTCAACCATCTTTATATCGACACGCAAAAGGATACGACCATGATCAACAACCGCGTATTCAAGACTGCCGGCATCGCATCGGCGATCATGACGGCAGCATTCATAGCATCTCCGTCTCTTGCAGCAGGCAATGCAAAAGAAATTTTTTTTACACCCGAAGTAAACAAGATGATCGACAAAGATCAGCGCACGCTTAAAATTCAGGGCTACAGCGAACTCATCATTCCAAAATCCATGCACACCTTGGGAGACATCAAGCTTCCGAAAAATGCCCAATATGTCGTAGACCAGCTCGTCGGAGCCAACCATACCGCATATCTCTGCGGCGGCGTGGTGCGCGACAAACTTGCGGGCAAAACGCCTAACGACATCGATATCTGCACAAGCGCGCCATACAGCGTAAGCCGCACGCTCTTCGGCGACAAGTTAAAGACCCACGAGTCAAACGGCGTCGCCTACGGCTATGTCGAATTTGGCGAGAACAGAGAAGAAAAAGAATACATCGATCTCGTCACCTATTCGGGAATTCCAGAAAGCTATCTCGGACACGTCGGAGTTCCCGAGGATCTCACCGTATCGCTTCTTACCGACTCCATCGAAAGAGATCTCACGATTAATGCGCTTTATTACGATCCCGTAACCAAAGAAATTCATGACCTCCACGGCGGCCTTTACGACTTCCGCGAAGGCATCATCGATACGATTTTCGAACCTGCGGTATTCTTTAAGCTTAACCCGAGCATTCCTCTTCGAATCGCAAGATTCACGGCCCGCTATGACTTTGCGATGAGCGCGAGAGTCGCCCATGAAATGAAGAAGTCAGGAGAATATCTCGTAAACGCCAAGCATCTCGACGTCATGAAAAATCTCAACAAGATCTTCAAATCCAAGCAGGCCGAAAAAGGATGGCGCGTGCTTGAACTCGGCAACGCTTCCGAAACTCTGATTCCGTCAGTCGCAAAATCCGCGAACAAAGAGGCCTACAAGGCAGAACTTATCAAAATCATGAAAGAATTCGATGAAATCGATTTTGACAAGATCGAACACTTTACCGCCTTCGTCATGGCAAAGATGCTCTGTCCTCGCGTAATCGAACTTCGCAAAACCATGCCTCAGGGCGAAGCCATCAGACAGGCAATCAGCGAACAGGCAGAATCTCCTTATGAAGCATCCTACGGCGGCGAAGAACTCGGAGTTTATCTGACTCAGCTTGCTGACGCAGCCGAAGAGATAAAGGATGCGGCATAATAAGCATATATAAAGCTGAACTGCTAATTAGCCAGACGATATCCTTTTGCCCCTTTTTCCGAATATTAGGAAAAAGGGGTATTTTTATTCGAACATTCTTAACTTTGCATAGATCTGGTCATGAGTTTGTTTTATCAATAATGTTATAATGTCTTTTGCAAAATGGTTGGAGTTTAAATAATGGGAAGTTTATTCAATCCTGACAATAATCTCTATATTCAAATAAAGAATAGTCCGATTTATATCGATAAAACAGGATTGATAGCATTCTTAAATAAAAGATTATCAACGCAAAATAAATGCGTTGCAGTAAGCCACGCCAGAAGATTTGGCAAAACACAGGCGGCCGCCATGCTAAAAGCTTATTACAGCAGAGGCTGCGACTCATCAAATATCTTTGAAAAAACCTCAATTTCCCGAAATCCTGATTATTTACGTCATTTAAATAAATACAACGTTATCCATATAGACGTTTCTTCATTATGGGATTACTATAAAGACAATATTATTGAGGAAATTATTAAACACATATATAAAGACCTCAAAGAAGAATATTCTTCTGAACTTGAATTAGATTATCAAGATGCCATTCAATTTGTATTGTTAAAAATTTTTCAAAAAACCAAAATTCCATTCATTATTATCATTGATGAATGGGATTGCGTTATCAGAAACAGCGAAGATCAACAATTAGTTCACAGATATTTGCAATTTCTTCATTCATTGTTCAAATCAAGCGAATCAGGTTCGTTTCTAGCCTTGGGTTACATCACTGGCATTCTTCCGATAAAGAAAATCAAAGACGAATCGGCTTTAAACAATTTTGAAGAATTTACCATGCTGAATTCATATCCGATAACCGAGTTCTACGGATTTACAGAAGATGATGTAAAAACAATCTGCAATGAATACGGCATGGACTACGAATCTATGAAAAACTGGTATGACGGCTACCTCATAGACGGCATTCATATGTCTAATCCCAATTCGGTGGTAACAGCAATAAACAAGCATGCCTGCGATTCTTATTGGAAAAACACTTCATCTTTTGAAACCATAAACCAATTTATATGCTTAAACTACGAAGGACTGAAAGATGATGTACTAAGCATGCTTGCAGGAAATGAAGTCAACGTAAACACGGAAACCTTTGCAAACGACTTAAATACAGTCTCCTCAAAAGACCAAGCGCTCACCGCATTGATTCATCTTGGGTATCTGGCATACGACAGTGCTGAGGGGACTGCCTATATCCCAAATTTTGAAGTAAAAAAGGCCTATCAGGCCGCAATTGAAACAGGACAATGGAAAGACATTGCAAAATCTATTTCTTCGAGCAATGACCTGTTAAAAGCTACCATTGCCCAAAATTCAGAAAAAGTCGCGGAGCTCTTGGAATTGGCACATGAAACCTATGCATGCTCGTTGAAGTACAACGACGAAAATTCCCTGAGCTGCGTGCTGACTATGGCTTATTTTACTGCCCCCGCCTACTACAGCATTGTCAGAGAATTCCCGGCCGGCAAGGGCTTTGCGGATTTTGTGTTTATTCCGAGAGCAAATGCCGGCTCCCGCCCTGCAATGATAATTGAGCTTAAGCATGATAAATCCGCCGAAGCCGCGATAAATCAAATCAAACAAAATCGATATACCGGCGCATTAAGAGACTATAAAGGAAAAATTTTGCTGGTTGGCATAAATTACGACTCTGCCGCCAAAGACAAGAAAAAACACAGCTGCATCATTGAAGAATACACCGCGGGGCTATAAGAAAAACGACAATACCACATGCGCAAATCATCAAGGCACAGGGATCTGCCGCGCTCCGACAATCTTTTTTGCCCCATGCGGGCAATGATTCCCCTCGCCCCAAAAAAAGAGGCGCTCAGTGGGCGCCTCGCAATCTAACCGCTAATTTTTATCAGATGACGAACTTTGCCAGTTCCACGAGCTGATCTTCTGTCTTGTTCTTCATGCCGAGAGCAAGATTCTTTTCGGTTTCCATCAGTTCCTCGACCTTGTCGGCGATAACGCCCATGCTCGAGGAGTTGCTGTTGAGATCGCTTGCGACGTTGCTCTGTTCCTCGGCAGATGCGGATATCTGCTCGATCATGCCGCCGATTTTGGCATTGACCTCGAGAATTTCCGAAAGCACGCTTTCATTGCGTCCTGCAATCTCGACGGTCGCATCGGCCGCGGATTTGCTGTCATTCATGAAAAGCGCAAGTTCCTGAGAAGACGACTGCAGGCTGGCGATGACTTTGGCAATTTCTTCGGTGGACTGCTGCGTTTTGGTCGCAAGCGTTCTGACTTCATCGGCGACGACCGCAAAGCCTCGCCCCGCTTCGCCCGCGCGAGCCGCTTCGATGGCCGCGTTGAGCGCAAGCAGATTTGTCTGTTCGGAGAACGAACTGATGACTCCGAGAATCATTTCAATCTTGCCGCAGTCTTCTCTTAGCGCATTGACCTTGTCGGTAGCAGTCGCCACGCGGTTTGTCAGAGTCTCGACCGAAGTCAGCATTTCTCGAAGGCTTTCGCCGCCCGAAGAAGTGATGCTTGACGCTTCGGCAGTCGCAACCGTCGCCATTTCGGTCTGGCTTGCGATTTCCCCCGCA
>JAZQPH010000329.1:0-6310 GCA_045628385.1 Succinivibrionaceae bacterium | reverse complement strand
CAAGAGCCGCATTCATAATCTGCTCTTCGTCGCCTTCTTCGAAAATAATTTCGCCCTTCTTGGAGAAGAGGTAAGCAACGGAACCGGAAGTTCCGAGGTTGCCGCCGCACTTGGTGAACGCATGACGGACATCGGCAACGGTACGGTTCTTATTGTCGGTAAGGCATTCTACGAGAATTGCGGAACCGCATGGACCGTATCCCTCATAAACAATTGATTCAAGCTGCGCGCCGCCGTCTTCGCCGCCCACGCCGCGCTTGATAGCGCGATCGATGGTGTCGCGGGTCATGTTGTTGGTAAGAGCTTCGGCAACTGCCGCGCGAAGACGCGGATTGCCGCTTGCGTCGCCGCCGCCCATTCTTGCGGCAGTGGTGATTTCGCGAATGAGTTTGGTGAAGATCTTGCCGCGCTTGGCATCCTGAAGGCCTTTGCGGTGCTGTATGTTATGCCACTTGCTGTGTCCTGACATTTTTCACTCCAGATGTTAATCAAATTATTCTTTGTCGGTGCATGCGATGGCAAGCTCGGTAAGGGCTGCCGGGTTGCCGTACGAAGGCGCATCGGTCATAAGACAAGATGCCGCCGTCGTCTTAGGGAATGCGATGACGTCTCTGATGTTGTCGGTGCCCGTAAGAAGCATCGTCACGCGATCAAGTCCGAATGCGAGACCTGCGTGCGGAGGCGTGCCGTACTTGAGAGCGTCAAGAAGGAATCCGAACTTGTCCTGCTGTTCTTCTGCGGAAATTCCGAGAATGCCGAAAACGGCCTGCTGAATGTCGTTTCTGTGAATGCGCACGGAACCGCCGCCGACTTCATAGCCGTTGATGACCATGTCATAGGCATCGGCGTAAATTTCAAACGGACGCTCGGAAAGTTCTTCAGGTCTTGATACCTTAGGCATCGTGAACGGATGATGCATCGCGGAAATGCCGCCTTCCTGATCTTCTTCGAACATCGGGAAGTCAACGACCCAGAGAGCCGCCCATTTGTCGGTATAAAGATTGAGGTCCTTGGCGAGCTGGATGCGGATGCCGCCCATGGCGTCGCATACGACTTTCCACTTGTCGGCGCAGAAGAATACGATGTCACCTTCCTTGGCCCCGAGTCTTTCCTTGATGGAAGCCATTTCTTCTTCCTTCAGGAACTTGGCAATAGGAGACTGAATGCCGTCGGCATTAAATTTCATCCAAGCAAGACCCTTGGCGCCAAATACAGCAGCCTTCTTGCCATATTCGTCAATCTGTTTGCGGGTAAACGATGCGCCGCCTTCAACCTTGATGGCAGCAACTCTGAAACCTTTTCCGCAGGCATTCTTGAACACGGAAAATTCGCAGTCTTGGACGAGATCTGCGATATCGACGATTTCAAGAGGAATGCGCATGTCCGGTTTGTCGGAACCATACTTCGTCATGGCTTCAATCCATGGCATTACGCGGAACTTAGGAAGTTCGACGCCGATCATTTCGCGCCAGATGCCTCTTATCATGTCTTCCATCATTTCTCTGATCGCTTCAGGGGTCATGAAAGAAGTTTCGATATCGACCTGGGTAAACTCAGGCTGTCTGTCGGCGCGAAGGTCTTCGTCGCGGAAGCATTTGACTATCTGATAATAGCGGTCATATCCCGACATCATGAGCAGCTGCTTGTAAAGCTGCGGAGACTGTGGGAGCGCATAGAACTTGCCGTGATGAATGCGGCTCGGAACGAGATAGTCGCGCGCGCCTTCAGGGGTCGGCTTACCGAGCATCGGAGTTTCGATATCGAGGAATCCGTGATCGTCGAGATAACGGCGGAAAAGACGGGTCAGTTTGGCGCGGGCCATCAGCTTCTCGGTCATTTCCGGACGGCGAAGGTCGAGGTATCTATACTTGAGTTTAAGATCTTCTGCGTTGTTGGCTTGATTGAGATCAAGAGGCAGCGGTTCGGACTTATTGATGATGGTAAGAGCGGTGGCATAAACTTCCACTCCGCCCGTCTTCATGTCCTTGTTTACCTGATTGGATGGACGCGCTCTGACTTCGCCCGTCAGTTCGACGCAGTATTCGTTTCTGAGATCGGATGCGGTCTCGTGCGCGTCTTTTCTGTCAGGATCGAATTCGACCTGAACAATGCCTTCTCTGTCGCGCAGATCGATAAAAATAAGACCGCCGAGGTCGCGGCGCTTGTTAACCCAGCCGCAGAGAGTCACGGTCTGGCCAATGTGTGATTCGTTCAATTGGCCGCAATATATGCTTCGCATTTGATAATTCCTTTCTCCATGCCCCTTCCGAGGGGCACACAAAAAACGGTTTATTTTATCACAGCGGCGGCATGAATAATCGCGGTATCTTGTCTGTCACATAGGCAAATCGCCGATCAGGATCGAAGAGATCTCAAAAGAGCGATTTCATTTTTGTAGCCAGGCACGTCATTCGGAGTTTCAAGGCAGAACGGAAGATCCCGAAGAAGCGGATGATTGATAATCGCCGTCACCGCCTCGATCCCGAGATGGCCCTCGCCGATTTTGGCATGTCTGTCCTTATGCGATGACAGGCCAAACATCGAATCGTTTAAGTGAATCGCTTTAAGCTTGCCGATGCCGACAATCGAATCAAATTCGTCAATCACGCTGTCAAGACTGTCTTTGATGTCATATCCGCCGTCGAACACATGACAGGTGTCGAGCGTCACGCCGAGCCTGTTTTGGTCAAAATCCGTGGCATCCATAATCATTTTCAGCTCTTCGAATCTGCCGCCTACTTCCGTGCCCTTCCCCGCCATCGTTTCAAGAAGCACGAGAGTCTCTGTTTCGACGGTTGCGAGCCTGTCGAGCAACTGCGCAATCATGCCGACCGCGGCGTCGACGCCCTGTTTTACATGGCATCCCGGGTGAAAATTGTACATGCTACCAGGAAGATGGGAGAGCCTTCGCAAATCATCGCACATCGTCTCAGAGGTATACTTTCTGATTTCTTCGCTCGCGGCGCTCGGATTCATGGTGTACGGAGCGTGCGCGATGACATGATCGATTCCGTGCTCTTTTCTTATCTCATTGCACTCGACGACATCGGCGGGATTGAGAGGCTTAGCCTGACCGCCGCGCGGATTGCGCGTAAAAAATTGGATGACGTTTGCGTCAATGGAAGCCGCTTCATTTGCCATGGCGGCGTAACCTGATGACGACGATAAATGGCAGCCGATGTAAAAAGTATTGGAATCGCTCATATTCGTGGAAAGTCCCGTAAATTATTCATTCTTTGCAGAATCATCATAAAAAAAATTTTTTAGGATGATTGCAATGCGTCATTGTGCAAAAGGCGATGGATCTCCCGCGCCGACTCTAGACACCGTTATTTCATCATCGGACATATCCACGACGGTCGTAGGAACGCTTGAACGATAGCCGCCGTCGATAATCAAATCGAGAAGTCCGCCGATTTTTTCATCTATTTCGTATGGATCATTCTCGGCAAAATCATTGCCGGGCAGCATAAGCGAGGTCGACATGATCGGGGTTCCCAGGCAATCAAGAAGCCCGAGGCATATTTTGTTGTCGGGAATTCTCACGCCGACGGTTTTTCTTTTGGCGTTGATGACGCGGTTCGGAACGTCCCTGCAGGCACGCAGAATGAACGTATAAGGGCCCGGGGTATAACGCTTGAGCAACCGAAACCGTTCGTTGTCCACGGTTGCGTATTTCGCGACTTCGGAAAGCGATGGGCACACCAGCGTGAAATTATGTTTTTTGTCCACGTCGCGGATGCGGCAGACGCGTTCGAAGGCCTTTTTGTCGTCAAGAGCGCAGCCTATCGCATACCCCGAATCCGTGGGATACGCAATGACGGCGCCGTCTTGAATCGCGGAGACTGCCTGTTTTAAAAGTCGTTCCTGAGGATTTTCGGGATGAATAGAAATTATCGTTGCCATTTATTATCGAGCCTGATGCCAAAACGATGTGATTTTAATGTTTTTCAGAAATATTTTCTCGCGCTGCTTTGCTTTCATTTTGCATCGCCGCTCAGTCAAGCACCGTGATAATCCTGCGATCCATGGCAACAGACTTGTCGCCTGTTACGCCTAAACTTTCCCAAATGCGCGAGAACTTTTCATGCTCCCACACGGGTTTCAGCCCGAAAGGCACCGAGAGAACGTACTCCATCGCTCTTGATGCCACGCCTCGATCGTGAAAGTCCGAACCTGCGGAGCACCAGGGAACGATGCCTCGTCCTGATGCGTTCTCGCAGGCTGTGATGACGGTTTTTGCATGATGAACTTCTTGCATCGGCCAGCCTGTTTCTGCGCCATCGCCTCCATGGCACAAAAGAAAATCTTCAATAAGGGCGCGGATGTCGTCATCGGTTTTGACCACGTCATATTTATGAGGATGTGCGAGAATGGCGATGCCTCCTGCAGCATGGATGGTTTCGACAATTTCTTTTACGCCTTTCCACTCGCATTCGTCATAGCAGGGACATCCCGTTTCGAATAAAGTCTCGAATACCTCATCGACGGAAGAACACACTCCCCGCTTGACCAAGTATTCGGCAATCGGCTTTCTGAAACCTCCCGCGATTGATTTAAGTCCAGCCATCAGATGGTCGTCATCGATGCCCTTTTGCGGCAAATCGCTCGCTTTGAAATGACGCTCGAGCAAGGCAAGAATCCTCGCGGGTCTTTCTTTTCGCAATCGGTTGTGACACTCGGACAACATCTTAAGATCTGGAGATTCGGGATTTACGAACAACCCGACGACATGAAGGTGATCCTTAAGCGTTCCTGATGCTCTTTCGAGTTTCCAGGAACAGGAGAACTCTATTCCTGGGATAACGGCGATTTCGGTTCCTGCGCTTTTAAGCTTTTTGGCTTCGTTCATTGCCCTTGCGCAGCCCTCGGCCGTATCGTGATCGGTGACGGCAAGTATTTTTACGCCCTGCAGCGCAGCCTCTCTTACCAATTCCTCGGGATCAAGAGAACCATCAGAAATATTCGTATGCGAGTGGAGATTTACTTTCAGAACGGGATAAATTCTTTTCATTCGGCCGTCGGATTTGGACATGCAAAAAGATTCCTTTGAATCAACAGTATCAGTCATATTTTGACTCCTTAAAGATGTCCGCAAGGGGACATCGACAGAAAATAAACCAAAAGAAACCACGCGCGAATGCGTGGAAGGAAAGTATGAATTTGCTTTTGCAGACACTTCGTTGACTAAATAATATCACTCACTGATTCACAAGAATTCGAGCAGAATTCGTTAACAAGACCGAGTGAACAGAAATACTTTTGCTCATTTGATTTTCCTGCATGGAGAAATTAATTCTCGGCCATGCATGAATGCAAAAAATTTTGGGGATGCGGACAAAAAACCAGACAGTTTTTTGTCCGCATCACCCTACCCCCAAAATTTTAAATGTCCTTGACAAGGGGTACAGTTCAGAGACCTAATACAATTGAAATAGACACCTCAGATTAGGTTATATGAACGACAATTAAATTTTGTCAAGATCGAAGGCGTTTTATATGAAAAAAATTATTGTTGGCGACGAAGATTTTTCTGATTTTATTCTGAAAGAAAGATATTACGTAGACAAGACAATGCTCATCAAAGAGGTCTTTTACGAAGAAGCCAGCAAGGTGTTGCTCATAACCCGCCCGCGCCGCTTCGGCAAAACTCTTACCATGAGCACATTTCATGAGTTTTTGAGAATTAACCCAAACAATCACGACAACCCAGACGACACCTCGTATCAAGAGCGGCTGTTCAAAGACACAAAGATTTTCGAAGACCAAGAATTTTGCCGTGAATATATGGGCAAGTTCCCAGTTATTTCCGTCACGTTCAAATATGTCGACGAAAGGGATTTTGAAAGCACGTATGAACGACTGGGCAGTACTATTTATGACCTTGCATCGCAATATGAATATCTGCTGGCAAACAAGAACGGCAGATTGAATGAATTCCAGTTAACTGAATTGCAGAAGCTTCTGAACAAAGAATTTTTGTGCGATTTGAAGAACAAAATATATGTGACCGATTCGCTTGCGACGCTGACAAAGTTGCTCAATGTCTATCACGGCATCAAGCTGATACTCCTCATCGACGAATACGACGTGCCCATCGCCAAAGCTGCGGCTTTTGGCTACTACGACAAGATGGTTCCCGTCATCCACGGACTTTTGAGCAAAGCGTTAAAAACCAATCCGCATCTGGGCAAAGCGGTGCTCACGGGATGCCTGCGCGCCGCAAAAGAAACCATCTTCACTGGACTCAACAATCTGAAAGTTTGCTCCGTCTTGGATATGGGAAACCCCGAGCTTTCAAAAGGCATAG
>JAZQPH010000328.1:0-12983 GCA_045628385.1 Succinivibrionaceae bacterium | reverse complement strand
GATAACCACGCCGATAGCCATATCAAGAACGTTGCCCTTCATGGCGAAGTCTCTGAATTCTTTAAGAAAAGACATCCCCTTATTGTCACCCATTTTAAAATCCTCCATAGAACAAAGAATATATTATATTACCACAATAGTATAAGGTCTTAAATCACCTCTGCGGGAGGTTATTTAAGACCTTATACTGCGAATAAATTAAATATACCTTGAAGAGCCATTCCCATTAGGATTCTGTCATTAAAGTCATAGAACCTTCAGCTGTGTTTTTCTGAGTCTTTACGTCGTATGCTAGTGGTAAAATCTCCAGCCTAAATGATGAAGATTCATCGATTTTGCTTCGTATGAACAGTACTCCTCGGGAGGGATGCAGATGATACCTAAACTCGGCCAGAGCGTCGGACTTGACGCTACCTATGCGAAATACCTCAATGCGCTTAAAGCAGAAGGGTTTTCAGGAGACATAGAGACTGAGTTTTCTTCACGTCTTGCCGTAGCAGTCGACAACAGCGTTTACCAGCTTTTGCCGCAGGCCGTAATCTTCCCGAAAAATGTCGACGATCTGTCTTTGGCAGCAAGGATAGCGGATCGCCGCGAATTTGAAACTGTGCGTTTTGCTCCTCGCGGCGGCGGAACCGGCACGAACGGACAGTCCCTTAATACAGGCGTTACCGTAGACGTTTCAAGGCACATGAACCGCGTTCTTTCGGTAAATGCCGAGGCAAAAGAGGCCATTGTCCAGGCAGGCGTCGTAAAAGATCAGCTCAATGCCGAGATCAAAAGCACGGGACTGTTCTTTGCTCCTGAGCTGTCGACATCGAACCGCGCGACTTTAGGCGGCATGATAAGCACCGATGCGTCAGGTCAGGGTTCCCTTGTCTACGGCAAAACAAGCCAGCACGTGAAAGCTGTGAAGACAGTTCTGGCCGACGGATCTGTCGTCGATTTACATCGAATCTCCGGCGCCGAACTTGAAAAGAAACTGGCGCAGGATAATCTTGAAGGCAGCATCTATAAGACGGTGTTGGCTATCGCCAAGGGCAAACGGGATCTCATTGAAAAAATTTTCCCAAAGCTTACGCGTTTTTTAACCGGCTACGATTTAAAACATGTTTTTGATCCAGAAGACGGTTCCGTCGATCTGTCGCGATTAATATGCGGCGGAGAGGGCACGCTCGGATTTATTGTCGAGGCGACGCTCGATCTTACTTCTATACCTAAGCGCCGTGCTCTCGTGAACGTCAAATATGACAGTTTTGATTCGGCTCTTCGCAATGCTCAGGTCATGCTTTCTTCAGGATGCCTTTCCGTCGAAACCGTCGATTCCAAGGTTCTCAACCTGGCAAAAACGGATATCGTATGGTATTCGGTGAGCGAACTTTTAAAAGAAGTTCCCGGAAAAGACATGCAGGGCATAAATATCGTTGAGTTTGCAGGCGACGATGAAGATTTGATAAGAAAGAATGTCGAGGCTCTTGCTGCAAAACTGGATGCGCAGATAGCAAACAGCGAAGCAGGCGTCATCGGATACCAGTACACGTACGATCTTCCGAGCGTGCTTGCGATTTATGCGATGCGAAAAAAAGCGGTCGGATTGCTCGGAAAAGCCGTGGGAGATGCCAAACCGATTGCGTTTACCGAAGACACATGCGTGCCTCCTGAGCATCTTGCGGACTATATTTTGGAATTCAGGGCGCTGCTCGATTCAAAAAATTTAACTTACGGCATGTTCGGGCACGTGGATTCGGGCGTGCTGCACGTTCGTCCCGCGCTTGATATGTGCGATGAGATTCAGGAAGAAATGCTGCATGAAATTACCCGCAAAGTCGTGGACCTTACGGCCAAATACGGCGGTCTCATGTGGGGCGAGCATGGTCGCGGATTCAGGTCGCAGTTCGGACCGAAATTCTTTGGCGAACTTTACGATGATCTTCGCACCGTAAAAGCGGCATTCGATTCAAAAAATAAATTCAATCCTGGAAAGATTGCGGTGCCTGCGGGGCTTGACGAAGAACTCGTGCCGCTTGATGCCAAAAAGCGCGGTTTTTATGATCGCCAGATTAATATTACAACCCGCAGGGCATACGGCGAGGTAATGATCTGCAACGGCAACGGCGCCTGCTTCAATTATGACGTAAATTCGCCGATGTGCCCTTCTTATAAAGAATCGCGCGACAGACGCAATTCGCCGAAGGGCAGGGCGACGCTTGCCCGCGAATGGCTGCGTCAGCTGTCAAATGCCGATTTTGACATTTTGGCCGAAGAGGCTAATGCCACGGGAATTCATCCTGTCGATTTTGTCATGTCTTACTTAAGAAAAATGATTCCGTCGGGATATGACTATAACCGCGAAGTGATGGATTCCTTGAACGAATGTCTGGCGTGCAAAGCCTGCTCCAGCCAGTGTCCTGTTAAAGTCGACATTGCGGATTTCCGTTCAAAGTTCCTTTGCGTTTATCACAGAAGATACGGAAGACCTCTCCGCGATTATTGCGTGGCCGCGATAGAGCCGATGCTTCCTGTCATGGCGCATGCGCCGAAGTTCTTTAACTTTTTCATGAACAACCCGCTGTCGGCTGTTTCCATGAAATATCTGTACGGACTTGTCGATCTTCCTAAGCTGTCGAGCCCTTCGGTTTATGACGCCTGCCGCGAACTGGGACTTGAGAAATTCGATCCTGAAGCGCTCAAATCTCTGCCAGATGGCGAAAAGCGCAAGCACGTGCTGCTTGTCCAAGATGCATTCACTTCGTGTTACGACGCCGCGGCGGTCAAAGCCATGCTTCGATTGATGCAGCTTGCTGGATTCGTGCCGCATGTACTGCCGATGAATCCTAACGGCAAAGTCCGACACGTCAGAGGATTTTTGGGATTGTTCGCCAAGACCGCGGCATCGACCGCCGAGTTCCTCAACAGCGTTTCTGAACTCGGGCTTGATTTGATCGGTCTTGATCCCGCCATGACTATTTGCTACCGCGACGAATATGCAAAAACTCTGGGCGAAAAGCGCGGCAAGTTTGAGGTCTTGATGCCGCATGAGTGGCTCGCAAAAATTCTTGACTCGATTCCTGAAAAAGCCAAAGCCGCGAAAAACAGCAAAAAATATTATCTGCTTGCGCATTGCCAGGAAAAAACCTTCAAACCTGCTACGCACGACATGTGGATAAAAATTTTCAAATCGTTCGGCATAGAAATTGAGGCCGTAAACGTCGGCTGCTGCGGCATGGCGGGAATGTACGGACACGAACGCATCCACAGAGAAAAATCAGAAAAAATTTATAACCAGAGTTTCGGCGCCGCCGTCAAAAAATACGGCGTGGAAAATGTTCTGGTGACCGGATATTCCTGCAGAAGCCAAGTTCTGCGCATGGAAGGGACCAAAGCAAAGCATCCTGCGGAAGCGCTCGTTGAAGAGATAGAAAAGAGCATCAAAGCCTGAGTCAGGAGCGGCCAAATTGAGCATATGGAAACGGGATTTCGACGCGGAATATCTTAACGAAGTATGCGAAGCCACGATGATCTCTCATTTGAAAATTGTTTTCGGAGAGATCGGAGAAGATTGGTTGGAAGCAGACATGCCCGTCAATGAAACAACATGCCAGCCATACGGCATGTTGCATGGCGGAGCGTCTGCGGCTTTGGCTGAAACGGTGGCATCTCTTGCCGGCAACATGTGCTGTGCTGAGGATAAATGCTGTTTGGGGCAGAATCTTAGCGTCACGCATCTCAGACCTGTTTTCGGAGGTTCGGTCAGGGCGAGGGCTATGGCCGTGCATATCGGAATTTCATCTCAAACATGGAGAATTGACGTAACGGACAATCGTGGTCGTTTAGTATGCAGCGCTTCAATGACGCTTGCCGTATGCAAGCGGAGAAAACTCGCGCATCATGCTTAAATCATGATTTCAAAAGAAATTTTCAAACAAATATTTTCTGCTGCTTTTCGAAGTTGTTTGGTGTCTGAACAATTTTGAAAATGATGCCTTGTTCATTGAAATGCAGAGTTTCGGGCCAGCGAATGCATCACGTCTCGGTCTGATGACGGCAAGCTCATTGATGCCAATCAAGATCTGAAAAATGCTGAAATAATTTTTTTCAATGTATCGCTCGCCAGAGCGGAAAACATGAATGCGCGAACAGAAAATTAAATGCTTTTCTTGATTCGGAGCAGTATCCAATACGGCGCGAACAACTGATGTCATTCGGCATGAATTCAATTTATTCATAAGTGAAACATCCTAATGCCGCATGCTAGCCAGGCGGTGAAGACGTTTTGATTAATTCGATATGAGTAATGGATAAAATCTGTACGATTTAGATAATAAATATTGATTTTGCTCACGTTTTTAAGTATTATCCGCAGCGTCAATACTTGATCTGTTTAGTTCTCGGGGACCGCGAGTCTGGTCGTTTTCTTAGCCCGGGAACACCAGGGCAGTCTGTCTTCCGCGGGGTCGGCGAAGGCAGATGTGGAGTGAGAGTGTTAGAGCCGACCGCGAGTGGCGCAGAGAGTACGGGCGCATTGAGAGTGCCGAGTCAGATATCTAAATCAAGTTCCGCATAATTAAATTCACGTACGCGCGCGCCTTAAAAACAACAGACAGAGAGTTAAGAATGTCAGAAGAAATCATTAAGCAAGAAGTTTCCGAGAATGAGTCCGCGAAGAGCGCGGCTGAAGTAATCAAGGCGACAACCGATAAGGCGGAAAACGAAGCCGAGGAAGCAAATCAGGTCAGATTTGCCGATCTTGGGCTCAGCGAAGAAGTATACAAAGCCGTCGTAGACCTCGGTTTTGAAACCCCTTCCAAAATTCAGGAGCGCGCGATTCCGGTTTTCCTCGAGGGTCGCGATCTTATCGGTCAGGCGCAAACTGGTACTGGCAAAACCGCAGCTTTCGCGTTGCCGCTTCTTTCCATGCTTGATCCGAGCAACAGAAACGTTCAGGCGCTTGTCCTGACTCCGACCCGCGAACTTGCTATTCAGATTGCAGAAGCCTGCCAGAGTTTTGCCAAGTATTTGCCAGATTTTCATATTCTGCCGATTTACGGCGGATCATCATATGAGACCCAGATTAAGGCATTGCGCCGCGGCGTTCAGATCGTCGTCGGTACACCGGGCCGAGTGATGGATCTCATGAACAAGGGCAAGCTGGTGCTTGACGGCCTTCACCATGTAGTTCTCGACGAAGCCGATGAAATGCTGAACATGGGCTTTATCGACGATATCGAATGGATTCTCCAGCAGTGCCCTGAGCAGCGCAAGATAGCATTGTTCTCGGCAACCATGCCTCAGGCCATTCGCCGCGTTGCGGTGCAGTATCTTAAGGATCCTGAGGAAATTCGCATCGCAGCGAAGACTCAGACCGCTTCCACAGTCCGTCAGCGTTTCTGGTACGTATCAGGACTTCACAAGGTTGATGCCATGGCGCGTCTTTTGGAAGTTGAGCCATACGAAGCCGTTTTGGTATTCGTCAAGACCAAGAACGACGCCGAAGACGTATCTCGCCGTCTGAGCGCCCGCGGTCTTGCCGCCGATGCGCTGCACGGCGACATTCCTCAGAAGCTTCGCGAAAAGATTGTTGACAAGCTGAAGACCGGTCAGATCGATATCGTGGTTGCAACCGACGTGGCAGCCCGCGGTCTCGACGTAGATCGCATTACCCATGTGGTCAACTACGAAATTCCGTACGATGTTGAATCCTACGTGCACCGTATCGGCCGTACGGGCCGCGCTGGCCGCAAGGGCGACGCCATTCTCTTCGTTTCTCCTCGCGATCGCCGCATGTTGAGAACGATTGAGCAGGTTACGGGCCAGAAACTTGAACCGATGCTCATGCCAACCAACGAGGACATCAATCGCCACCGCATCGAATCTTTCAAAGAAAAGATCATGACCAATATTGCGGAATTCGGCGAAGAGCTTCTCGAGAGCTACACCGAAGTCGTAAATGACATTCTTGGAAATGACGATGTAGATCCAGTCGATCTGTGTTCTGTTCTTGCCTGCATGGCAAACGGCAACGGTCCGTTGTTCCTTGATCCGAACGCCAAGGAACCTGAGCAGAAAATGCTTGAGGAGTCTTCTGGCGGCAGACGCGAAAGAGGAGAGAGAGGCGACCGCCCAAGCAAGCAGGTTTCCGCAACTCCGGTTCCTCTCAAGGAATTCCCTGATATCGAAATGCGCCGCTACAGATTGGCTGTCGGCCACACCGACGGCGTTAAGCCTGGCCAAATCGTGGGCGCAATTGCCAACGAAGCAGGTCTTGACAGTTGCTATATCGGCCAGATCGATATTTACAACAATTTCACCACGATCGATTTGCCGGTCGTGCCTGAAGCAAAACTTCGCGAAATGACCGGAATCCGCATTTGCGGCAGAGCTTGCGACATCCGCGAATACACCGAGACTCCTCCGGCTCGCGGCGAGCGCAGAGGCAAGCCGTTCGGCGGACGCGATCGCGGCGGGCGCCGCGGCGGCAGGGGCGGGGACAGATTCCGCGACCGCGATGACGGTTTTGATCGCCAGGAATCCCGCGTAGAAGGCATGTCTGATGATTTCGGCGGACGCGGCGACAGAGATTTCGGAGGCAGAGATCGCTTCAAGCCTCGCGACTTCAGCGAACGCGATTCGTTCGGCGGTTCTTTCAGATCCCGCGATCGCGGCGACCGCTCTGAACGCGGCGGACGCGACTTCGGTGATCGTGAAGGCGGCTTCAGAGGCAGAGATCGTTCCGACCGCGGCGGTTTTGGCTCCAAGGGCGGATTCCGCGGCCATGACGAAGGCTTCAGAGGCGGCAAGCGTTTCAACGATCGCGACGAGCGCGGTTCTCGCGGCGGCTTCAAGGGCAATGGCGGATTCCGCGGCAGATAATTTTCATATCTGAGCTATTGTTATGGCGCCGCGCGTTTGCGCGGCGCTTTTTTTACACATGGCGCCGTGAAATCACTGGCTGACAGAAGATACAACATCGAGCGTATACAAGATTGCGTGCTGCCAGTGTCATTTATTCAGAGTCGTGATTTATGGCGTTCTGAAACTCTGCAGAAAAATTTTTCTAAAAGCCTATCTGTCCCGATACTCGCGCAATTCGGTCGTCAACAAAATAATCCTGCTGGCGGTTTAATCCAAGCCTAAATCGCTTCTGTCTATAATCAAAAGAACCGCCGAAGCGGTTCTTAATGTATGCGGACAAACCGTGATTATTTATGGCCTGACAAGCCCATCATGCTTTCCAGTCGTCGCAGAATTCGATGTTACCGTCAGCGTAGCTCCAGGTAATCTTGGAATAGGTGAACGCCACGGTTTCCATGTCCTTGTAAGGCTTGTTTTCTGGCAGGAAGGTGGCAGGAGTGTCGGCTCCCATCTGAACGATGATTGCGTCTTCGAGCTTGATGGTGAAGTACTTCTTCTCTTCGCCCGTGTCGGCGATTTTGTAGAAATCAAGCTCGACCTCGACGCCTTCGCCCTTGCAGCATGCGGAATACAGCTTAGGGGTGGCTACGTCCTTTGCCTTGGTAACGACGAGAGGGTGATGGATGCGCTGGCCGGTAGGAAGGCCGGTGTGGGTGTCGCGAGGGATTTCGACTTCGTGGTTATACGCGTAGACGAGCATCTTGTCCTTCTTGTCGCCGCCCTGGTCGCAGCCGCCTTTGATTTCGCCCTGGGACTTGCCGGTTACTTTCATGTACATAGTCAAAGCCATTTTGGACTCCTTCGGCGGACCTGCCGCCTCAAAACTGAAAAATCAAAAAATTTTATTTTCGGAACGGAAATTCGGATTTTTATTTCTTCATCTGCGTCCTTTCTGTTTACTATGAGCGTCCTTATTCCGGAAAAGTTCCAAAAAAATTCAAAATATTCAAAAAAATTTTTGATCTTCCATGTCGTGCAAATTTCGATGGCCATGTTCAATCAACTAGAATGCCACCTAAACATAAAGTCCCAATCCCTAAAACATTGTTTCACTGGCATTGAAGATCCCTTTTATCGGCAAGAATCTGAACACTTCATGCCTGGTATGAATCAATCGGCAAGAATAATATTTTGAAAAAATTGCCGAACAGCGCTGGATGCTTGTCCAGGCTATTCGGCATTGTGACCTTTTGAAATTTTTTATATCTGCAGCTTAATATGCGGCATGCCCTTTCTTTGTTTCTTGTTATCGCAGAATCGAAGATTCTTTCCGGATTGAGATTCTTTAATCCGATGTTTTTGATGCCGCTATCTATTTCCTTCGCCCCGCTCCACTTTTCCTACAGCTTCGTCCTGGCTTTCCAAATCAAGCTCGGAAAAATATCCGCTATTCGGGAGGTCGATGCGAATGCTGTCGGTCTTGTCGATATAACCGCTGCCTTTCGTCATTGAAAAACCAACTACGTGCCCGCCTTTCTTTTTCGTCGCATCGAGGAAATGCAAATGCCATCCTGCAGCGTTGATGCCGCCTGCATATTTCGGCACATAGAGCGCCACGATTGTTCCTTCGGCATTTTTGATTTCAAAGAACCGCTGATCTGACTCCATGACCTTGTCAAGCGGACGATACGGCTCGCTCTGCTTGAGTTCGGATCTATATGAAATCAAGGAAAATTCGCCTTTGATTACGGCTGCGTAAAAACTGTTGCGTCCGGTTTCGCGGATTTTTGCGTCGAGAGCGGCTTTGATCCCGTCAAAATCAACCGGCTCGGAGAATTCAATCTTCGCATCCATGTCACCGAAAGTAACCGCGGCGAAAGGAACTCCCGTATCGGGCGCGCAGACGGCCACAGATCCGTCGCCTCGCGCCTGGTAGCATGTTCCTTCAAGGACAATCATTTCGCCGTCGAGATTCTCAAAGGTTCCGAGACCCGTGTCGCCGTGTTTTAACAGTTCTTTTACAGGGATTACCGAATGATAATCTCCTGCCGTAAGCGCCTGTATCGTCGACACCTGATAGAGCATGTCTCTTGGTTCTTCGGCCGCCGCTGCGCAAGCCGCAAATACGCAAGCCGAAACAAAAGCGATCCTTGAAAAATCGAACATCATGTCACTCCTTGATTTTTATCGCCTATGCCTAAAAGTTTCCCACAAGGCCGAGGCCTGCAATCCGTCAGCAATTATACTAATCGTCCACCCGTGCCGAGACATCAATAAACTTACCGCGTGAGTGAATTCAATGATCATTTGTCTCCATGCAGAGAAATATTGTCCGACAATGAGTTTTCATTGATCTTTCTGACCCCCGCAAGGGCTGCTTTTGACAAATTTCCAGCACGCGGCGCCTTAAATACCGATTCAGCAACTGCATCAGCCGTTTTCATCTGCGACGGCGAAAGATTTCGCGCTCCGTTCATGGCACCGAATTCTTTTCTGATGTCTCGTCTTAACGATTCGTACTCTTCCGAACTTTCCGAGGCATTGCCGCCGAGCGCAGATACGGCTCCGTATCCGTACATTTTGCTCTGCGCCGGGGTAAGCCCCATGGCCGATCCTGCCGCCTCATAGCGCTTTCTGACCGCCGACGCGTCAGAACCCGAAGCTATGGCATCAAGTTCCGACTGCGACACGCCGCCTATGCCCGCAACCGAAGCGACGTCCGCATGCGCATTTGGAAGATTTACCGCAACGGAAGATTCCTGCATGATTGCTTCCTTGGCTTCACCGAGGTCAGATTTCCAAGAATCAGATGCCGAAGCGGCCCCCGCTGCGGCAGTGTAAAATTGCGTCCTGACTGAACCAGAATTTGCGGGAATGCCCGGTGCCGACGGCAAAATTTGATCGACGGCACCCATAGACGGACCGCCGATATGATGTCTGCCGGCGTTGGCTGACATAATGCCCGCTCTCGCCGATGAAAAGGTTTCGCCGATTCCCGAGGCATCGGCAGGCATCGCGCCTCCCGAAGCTGCGGCCCAAGCCTCTGCGACGGCGCCAAGAGCCTCTGCCCCGTCATGCGGAGCCTGCTTGACCGCAGCATTCACCAATGAAGCTGCGTATGCCGTTTTTCTGTCAGGAAGCATTTCCGAATACATCGGCAGGGACGCCCTCACGGCAGCGCCCACATTGGGATGCGAAGACGCAAAGCGGTAAAGACTCGCCATGGCTTCGGGATTAGCCGCAATGCGCGTGGCAAGCGCCGCGCAGTCGATCTTTGATCCCCATGCCAGCCCCCGCAAGGCAGAAGATGCGCTCGCAAGCTGTTTGGATTCTGAAACCGTTACCGCAGCCATCTCGGTAAGCGAGCGCGTTCTTGAACTGCCGACGGTTTCCGAAAGCGCAGTGCTTTTGCCGTTTGACAGGTCGGACGCAAGCGATCTTGAATAGGCTGCCGTCATTGTACGGCTGCTCCCGACGGCTTCGAGTTCGGATGCGACCGCGGCATCGGCGGCAGACGAACCGAATGCGCTCTGGCTTGCAAGAGATTCTCCGTATGACTCGCCCAACGTACCCGAGCCGCCCAAAAATCCTTTAAACAGGCTGCCGATTCCGGCCTGACCGCCCATTCCCGCGCTGAGAGCCGTAGAGACCATGCCTGTCAGGCCAATTTTGCGATCGTGCGAAATGCCGTGACGCTCTGCTATCTGATCGGCAATCTGCCGCGCATACGCCGAACTTTCGGAATCGGAGGCCATGACGCTTCTGCCGATGCGCTCCATTGATGCATAAGACTTGATAGTTGACGCCGACTCCATGACCGCGCCCGATACCGATTGCGAAAAACTTTCGGCGCTTTGGGCGGCTTTTGCGTCGATAGCCGAAACGCCCGAAGCCGCAGCCGAACGCAAATCAAGGGCACCGAGTATCGGAGCGGCTCCTGATGCCACGGTGCCGGAAATTCTTGACGTTTCGAATGCTGATTTTGAATCGACTGCGGCACCGATGCTGACCGAAGGTGGCGTCAGCGAAGCATCCGATGCCGATAAAGCAAACGATCCTCCAAGCGCGGATGCGGCCTTAGAGGCTCCGAAAACCAGAACGCCGGAAAGCGCGGGGATGCTTGCGGCGAAGAGCCCCGCCATGCCGAGACAAGAATCAAGAACAAGATCGAACTGGCCGAGCCCGGAAAAAGAAGTGAGAGGCGCGCCCGTCATGGAAAGCGAAGAGGATATTTTCCCCGAAGCCGACATCATGACGAACAGATTGACTACAGAAGAAGTCGGCCACCACAGGCAAATCCAGCACAGGAGCCTAAGATAGTGCCCGAGAACGGCAAACCCGAACGAGCCCGTAAGCAGAAGCAGACCTATGAACGGACAAATGGCATAAGCAAAGCCTTCGGCAAATGCCATAAGCGGACGGATATATGAACCAAAAACGGATCCCTTTAGCGCCATGTCGGCATTGGCGCGCACCGCAGCTTCGCGCACTGCGACGGCTGCGGCAAATGACTGCTCGCCTTCAAGCCTTTTGGCAGCAGCATCGCGGTAGGCAGGCAGCAAGGCCGCGGCCAGAACAAAATCCTGTCTGGATGCCGTATTGCCCGCAAGATACGAAAGAGCGTCTCCAAGCTCGGCGGTCCCCGAAGTGACGCCGTCCCGAGCCCTGCCAGAGTTTTGCGAAAGAACCGATCTTATAGCTGGATAAAACTCTCCCGTAAGTCTGCCGGCGAGAATTTTATGCGCTTCGGTGCAGTTAAGTTCGGTTCTTTTGCCGTCAGCGCCCTTACCCGATGACAGCGAAGTTCCGTATACGGAAGAATCAAAACGGATGGCCTCAACGGGATCGGATGCAAGCAACATTTCGTCTAGGCTTTTGAGGCCCAGCCTGACGCCGACAAGCGAACAGTCGCGGATATAGTCAGAAGCGTCGCGCCTCAAATCGGCAGAACCCCTGTCATTGAGTTCTCCCATTGATTGCCGGCCCGCAACGAGATCGCGAACGGATGCCAATGTTTCCAACGTGCCGAGAAATCCGCCCGACGCAGTCGACGACGGAACAGAAAAATACTGTTCCATCGTTTCTGCCATGGCAAAGCCTGCCCCCGACACCACTGAGCCGAAAGCCGCCACAGCCATGGGCACGTGGGCGACCCTTGACGTTTTTCCCGACCAAGCGTCCGATACCGTAACCGTGACGGACGGACCGAAAAGGCACAGGTAGGCGATAAGGCCCGCAATCAGGCTTTTAGGCGCCGAACCTCCTGTCTGTCCCGATGCATACAATGAACAGGAACACAGCACGCCAATGACAAAAAAAGCCCGAGCGAGAGAACCGTAAACAGGATCGTTTACCGTCATCGAGACGGCATTAAGCACTGCCGCAAGATACTCGGGAGCACCGAGAGAAAAAATTTCCATAGAGCATTCCTCCGTAAATCAGAGCAGGCGAAAAATCATAAGAACGGAACCGCTGCGAAGTGCTAGGTAAATAAAGAAAAATTCAAGAGATCAATAGCTCTTAAAAAAGAAAGACTTGTCGTCAAAATAATAAAAACATGAGGCTAACGGCCTTCGGCGCCGTAATCGGCAGAACCTGCAGATCGCATCAATGATTCGTAATATGCGGCAATGTCGCTTTCGTTGCCGAAACGCGCGGCATGCCAGGCAAGCTCCTCTTCTAGACCCGAAGCAGCGCGCTCAATCGACTTTACCAGCATCGGAGCATAAGCGTTTCCAGACGATCCTGCAGCAACTTCGGCTGCGCGCATGAGATCCTTCATCAGAACTTTTGCCAAAGACAAAGCGATATACGGCGACAGACGGGAGGCAAAAAGCCTGGCGCTTTCTGGGTTGGCGACTGACAAATTTCTAATCATGCCGGCTGTCCCGCCGCCGATGCGTTCGAGAAAATTTTTTTCGGAAGAAGAAAGAGGACCCTCATTCCTGGCAAATTTGCCGATGATGCCGGAGGCGCCGTCGGCGCCGCACAGCATTTCATAAATTCTTTGCGCCAGTCCACGATAGTTTTTGCTGCTCACGGAAACCGATGAACAGTCTTTTGAAATGCATGAATAGACGCCTGCTTCGCCGCCGAATACCAAAGCCCGAATGTCCCCGAGGCCTCCAGGG
>JAZQPH010000327.1:0-4857 GCA_045628385.1 Succinivibrionaceae bacterium | reverse complement strand
GAAAGAACCGCATTCTTCCGGGCGATTCTCTCGTCAAGGCAATGATGCAGCTTCAGAAATTGCAGGCTACGAAACCAGCCGGTCGCGGAGTTTGGATAACAAAAGAGATCCCTAAGAAAACTAGAGATCTCTTCGATTTGTTCGGTATCCAATATCCCAAGAAGTTAATCAAAAATTAGTAACTAGCGTCCCGGGAGTTTGGGATTCATAGAATGCACTGAAGATATATCGTATTGTCAAAGAACAAAAAACTTTTTTGAGAGTGTCAATAAATTTTTTAACACCCAGATCACAGATCTCTAAAGATCATGGGCATGAAACTTTTGTGTAATAATGTACTAATTCGGCTACCAAGCCGAGTTTTTCAAAGCCACAGAAGAGGAGACTGTATGGAAGAGAAAGATATTGAGCTGAACGGCATCAAGCATCCGTATGAAGCAAATTACGGCATTGTTTCGGGACTGACAAAACAGGTCATCGCCGAAGCTCCGAATATCGACATCGCGCTCGACTACCTTACGGGCTATGTCGATGGCGATTGCTGGGACGAGCTTGACGAAATCCGAGATCTTGATACGGGCCGGACCCTTTACTACATCAGCAAAGGCAAAATCTATGTAAACGACAACGAAGACGAATCTTTCCAGCCCGATTACAGATACATTAGCTAATTTATGGAAAAGACATACTCGAAAAAGCGCGCTCTCTGCTGACGAAGCAGAAAGAATCAGGAAAACTGTCAAATCGCGCCGAAAATATCTGTCGGTGCTATTTCAATTTGTCCTAAAAACTGCCACCAATTTTGTCTGAACGGCTGACCCCAAATAAGTTCAGACATCCAGCTCCAAAAATTTCCCGCCTTTTTGCTCCAAGATAATCGGCAGCCGCTGACCGATGATGTCAAGGAGATTTCAGAAACTGACGATGACTGTTGCGCGCGGCGGCAAGCCGCAAGATATTTGAAAGGAAGGAGACAGATTCGGCTGCGCATCGGGCGCAGAGAGACGAGGGGCTGACAACAACATGGTTTGCCGACCGGTCAGCGCCCTCCAAGACAAATCTCCCAAGGAGGTGTGTCTTCTACATAATAGCGCGGGAATTCATTCTTATCAAAATAATTCCCGTCCCCAAAGGCGATAACGGAACCTGCGTCAAAGTACGGCAGGCAATAACCGTCATTCTGGGCATGGAAATCCGCTGTTCCCGCTGCGGCTGCAAAATGCACAAAGACGGCTACACCTCATACGAGAAAACGGTTTACTGCCTTGCGTCTTCCGAAACGCAATGTTTTGCGCTTCAGAGGCTCGTGTGCTCCAACAAGAATTGCCCGGGAAAAACGAAGAACGGCAACAACGAGACGCACGTGCTGCTGCCTTCGGACTGCGTGCCCAAATCGGAGCACAAAGCCTGCGAGCTCGAAGACGCGCAGAAGACCCTGAGCTTCCTTGAAAAGATGCTGGGACATTCCCTGACGCCGAAATCATTCTTCAGGAACCGAAAGGCAATCGAAGCGCTCGGGCATTCCGAGCGTTTTCTCGTGAACATGTCCCACAGGTACGGCTCCCACTACCGCAATTATTTTCTGCGCGGGCTCGTCTTCTCAAAACGCGGAATGCGGCTGTGCAGGAGCGTAGAGATTCTCGGGCGCGCCGCCTCCGCGCTCCGGCAGTGCGCCGCCGCGAACGGCGCGGCCCGGGACCGCCCCGAACCGTCAAATCTCTCCGGCATATTGGTCTCGATCTGCTCGGAGTCTGTCGGATCTTTGTCCACATTGCATAAGATCTCGCTGCCTTTCATGACGGATAGGATACGCCTGTGCTCCCCGAAAGAGCCTCCGTGAATCCACCCGGCATGCGAAAGGAACGCCACATGAACGAAAAACCATGCATAAAAGATCTGAAAAGACAGTCGTCCGCGGAACTGAAGCTGCGGATGATAGCCCCGCTCGTCTCTCTTGACGAAAGCGGCGCCGATTACGCAATCAGGAAACGCAGGCTGATCAGCCAGATAGCCTCCGACAACTGCGTATCTGAAAGAAGCGTCGGCCGCTGGCTCGCGGGCTACCGCGAGCTCGGGCTGAAAGGCCTCGAGCCCCGCTACCCGAAGACGCGCGCGGACAAAAAACTTTACGTGAAGTTCGACGTCCTGCTCGGCGAGGCGGCGTCGATGAGAAAACTGTCGCCGACGATAAGCGTCAGAGAAATCATATCCTGCCTCGAGCAGAGGCATCCGAGCATCATAGGGATCCTGAAAAGAAGCACGCTGCAGCAGCATCTGGCGGCGGCGGGATGCGCCAGAAGGCAATTGCTCGCGGAAGCCGAGGCAGACGGCAGGGCGTTCTTCGGACGATACAGAAAGCGGCATGCCCTCGAGCAGGTCCAGGGAGACGTCAAGGAGCCGCCGAGGCACTGCGTCGTCGACGAAAACGGACTGCCCATGGTTCCGTACGTCAACATATGGATGGACAACTTCTCGAGAAAGATTCTGACCTACAAAGTCAGCGCGAGGCAGGACGAATCCATCGCGCTTTCGAGCTTCAGGGAGCTCGTGGAAAAATACGGCGTGCCCGACACGATACTGACCGACCAGGGCTCGATTTACAGGGGAAAATCTTTTTCCCGGTGCGCGCACGCCCTCGGCGTCGCGCACAAGCGCTCCAAGCCGTACAGGCCCGAATCCAAAGGCGCGCTCGAAAGACTCAACGGAACGCTGGACGGGCTGTTCTCCCAGATCAAGCAGATGCAGAACCTGAAGCTTTCGGAATTTGAGAAGCTTCTGGCCGAGTGGATCGGAGAGTACAACGCGAAGCCGCATTCGGCGCTCGCGATCTGCGGGCCCGACGGCTCCAAACGCCCTCAGTCGCCCAATCAGGCGTTCGAATCCGACAGGAGAAACGTCAGGCTGGCGCCGAGGGAAATCGTGGAATCCGCTTTCACCCTGAGGCAGTACCGAAAGGTCTCCAAAGACGGCGCAATCAGCTTCAGGGGGAAAATATACTGCGTTCCTCACGCGCATGCCCGAAGCGGAGATCTCGTCTGCGTGTCTTACTCCGTCACCGACAAAACCATGGGGCTTCTCGCGCCGAACACAAAAGAAAACATCGCCGCGGGAGGAAGTTCATGGACTCTGGTTCCGCTCGAAGAAAGAACAATCGGCCCGGACGTCTGCTTCTCCAAGCTTGCGAAAAAAGCCGGCGCCGCCGCGGGCGCAAAAACCGAAACTTCGTCTCCCGCGCCGGGCGGAGACGTTCCGCCGACCGTCGTCCGGCTCGAAAGATCCATATGCAGGAAAGAAGGAAGCTACGAAAGCGAGGATCAGTTCATGAACGAGCTGAAAAACAGGCTGACGTTCCGTCCGAAGGCGTTAACCGGCGAAATCTCGCCGTACGGCAGCTGCAGGGAAACCGGGGAGAAATAATCATGGCGTCCGTTTCGGAATACAAAGAATACTTCAAAATGTCGCACGAGCCTTTCACCAGCGGGATAGACGCGGACTTTCTGTACAAATCGGCGGGAACCGCCGCGATGCTCAACAAGCTGAGGCTGGCGGCGCAGTCCAATTCTTTCGCCGTGCTCACGGGCGAGCCGGGGACCGGCAAGAGCACGCTGCTCAGGATGTTCGCGCGAAGCCTGAGCCCCGAGGAATATCTCGTCCTGTACGTGTCGATGTCGAACGCGACGCCCCGCTGGATATACTCGGTGCCCCTGGAAATCATGGGCATCAAATCGCACATATACGTGAACGACGCGAGGCACCAGTTCCACAGGGAGATCGACATACAGCGCGAGACGTACAACAAGAAAGCCGTGATGATACTCGACGAGGCGCACCTGTTCGCGGCGTCTTATCGCCGCTACGACCTGCTCGAGGAAATCAGATTCCTGCTGAACGGAAAGCAGTACGACTCCGGCTCGCCGCTTGCTCTGATCATGGCGGGGCAGACCGAGCTGTGGGATCTTCTCAGAAAGGAAAAATGCAAGGCCATCATCCAGCGCATCATGTACGTCTGCAATACGGAGCCCCTGGGCAAGGACGAAATCGGCCCGTACATGGCCGCGCACCTCAGGTGGTCGGGATGCCCGGAACCGCTGTTCTCGTCAGAAGCGGTCGAAGCCGTCGCGGAGCTGTCCGAAGGCTGCCCGAGGATAATCAACAAGCTGTGCGCTCACGCTCTCAACTACGCATCGCTGAACAATGAAAAAGTCGTGACCGGGGACTTGGTGCGCAGAGCCGGCGCGAACGAGGTCATCGACATAATTTTGAAGCAGCGGCACGGCTGAAAAAAGCCCGCGCCGAATCTTCTCAGGACGAACGCCCCCGACGGGGCGTTTTTGCGTTTATTCGCATGCCTCGGGCATCAGCCCGTCAGCCGCCGGCGGCATAATTGCGCCCGACAAAACGAAAATCCTGCCGCACGGAATATGCGGCAAAATTGCCGGCAGCCGCGACAGCAAAATCATGAGCGGCATTTTTGACAGAATTGCCGCAGACGGCAAAATTGCGTCAAATGAAACGAAAATATCGGCATCAGGAGATGCGACAAAATAACGGACTCGGGCAAAGACAAAATCAGAACAATGACGGGAAACTTTTTTGGAACAGCCGGGCAAGAATTTATTGGCATCAGACAATCTGACAAAATCAGCGTCAAAATTAAAGGTATTTTTGACAAAATTACGAACAGATTTTTGGACAAACTAACAAGTCAGCGACACGTAGCCTGCAATTTCTGAAGCTGCATCATTGCCTTGACGAGAGAATCGCCCGGAAGAATGCGGTTCTTTCCTTCTGCCTTATGTTTGCATGCGGCAATCATCATCATCATGCGAAGAGTCTGTGCAATCAGATGGCCAAATA
>JAZQPH010000326.1:0-1787 GCA_045628385.1 Succinivibrionaceae bacterium | reverse complement strand
AGCGTTCGGGATTGGGGAATTAGGTATTATTAACTGCGGAATGTCGGATGACAATGGCAGGACGCGCTCGGGCATGCGGTCTCGGGATGAACACAAAATCTGCATAACCTTTTCCTGTCGGATATTCTCTTATAATTTTTGCATTAAAAATCACCTCTGCGGGAGGTGATTTAAGACCTTATACAATATCGTTATTCTTGATATTCTTCTATTACGCACGTATGTTTTTTGTCATTGGCGTTTTTGTTGTAATTTATGCCGACCAGCAAAATTTTGCCTGCAAATCCCTTCAAATTTCCTGCATAGCGTTTATCTTTTATTTGCTTAATGGCCGTCTCAGCTGATTTATCGTACTTAAGCTCGACGATCATAGCGGGACGATAGCCAGTGTTAGCTCTCGGGATGAATGCAAAATCTGCAAAGCCTTTGCCCGCAGGAAATTCTCTAATGACGTTGTAGTAGGCAGGGGCGGTGAAATAAGCCATGGTAAGAACGCAGGCAAGAGAGTTTTCGTCGTTGTACTTCAATGCCGATGAGTATGCTTCATGAGCAAGTTCAAGCAGTTCGGCAACTTTATCTGAATCTTTGTCAATCGTTGCTTTTAATAATTCGTTGCATGCAGAAATAGATTTGGCTATATTTCCCCATGCTCCTTTTTGCAATGCCGCCTGATAAGATTTTTTTACTTCGTAATTAGGAATGTAAGCGTTTACATCTTCCTCATTAATAAAATTTTCATCATCATCTTTTTCGGATGCTAGATAACCAAGATGCAACAAAGCGGTAAGCGCTTCGTCTTTTGAAGATATTGAATTTAAATCGTTTGAAAAGCTTTCTGTATGTACTATGACTTTATTTCCTGCAAGCATGCTCATGACGTCATCCTTTAAGCCGTCATAATTCAAAGTTATAAAATTGTTTATTGTTTCAAAGGATGAAGTGTTCTTCCAATATGAGGCAAATTTGCCTTTCTCTATCGCCTTTACGACCGAATTCGGATTGCTCATATGCACATTATCAATGAGATAGCCGTCGTACCACCTTTTCATGGAATCTAAGTCCATGCCGTATTTTGTGCAAAGTTCCTGTACTTCGTTGTCTGTGAATCCGAAGTATTCGGTTATCGGATCGCAACTGAGCATCGTATACTCGTCGAAATTGTTTAATGCCGACTCATCTTGGATTTTTTTTATCGGCAGTATTCCAGTTATATATCCTAATGCCAAAAAGGCGCATGATTCATTTGATTTAAATAAGGCGTGAAGGAATTGTAAATATTCGTGAACCAATTTTTTATTATCGCTGTTTCTTATAACGCAGTCCCATTCATCAATAATAATGACAAATTGGATTTTTGTTTTGTTATATATGTTCGATAACAAATATTGAATATGATTGTTGTAATTTAATTCATATTTTGAAGAATATTCTTCTTTGAGTTCATCGCTTATCCTTTTATTTAGCTCCTCGATTAAGTTTTCTTTACAAAAATCCCACATTGAGGCTATATCAATATGGATTACATCGTATTTATTCAAATGCATGCGATAATTCTGGCTTTTGGCAATCTTGGTCCCGTCAAATAATTTTGATGAATCGCAGCCTCTGCTGTAGTAGGCGGCAATCATTTTTGCCGCATGGGACTTGCCGAATCTTCTGGCATGGCTTAGGGCAATGCATTTGCTTTCGGTAGACAATCTTTGGTTCAAGAATTCTATCAGCCCTGTTTTGTCGACGTAAATTTTGCTATTTTGTGTTTGGACAAAGGCGTCATTGTCAGGATTAAA
>JAZQPH010000325.1:0-8851 GCA_045628385.1 Succinivibrionaceae bacterium | reverse complement strand
CTGACGAAAGAGCGCCTTGCAAAAATACAAGCGGCATTTGCAAAACTCGGAATAATGTTGCTGGTGGTGGCAAGATTTACTCCAGTCATCAGAGGTCCGATTTATATATTCTGCGGCTTTTGCGGCAAAATGTTCTTTGCCAAGTTTCTTGCTGCCAATGGCGTTCTGACAATTGTCTATTGCGGCATATGGGTCTTCTTTGGGCATTGGTGCGCAAAACAAAGCGCGGATCTGTCAGATATGACTGGAATAATTTTCGCGGCCTGTCTCAGCATAGCCGCGCTTGCGCTCATATCTGCACTTGGGATTCATGCGGCGCGAAAATTGGCAAGATCATGAAGCTGCCATGTGCGGATAAACTAAGAGCGTTGTGCAAAAGTGTGGCAAATCTTGCGAAAATAACCTTTTGAGGAATAGAATTTTCACAATACTCTGTATCCAAAGATATATTCGCATGATCACACTCCATTCGAAATGGGAAATATTTGCTAAAAGACCGAAATCGCCTGTTTTATCAAGCATGGAATCAAGGAATTTCCCGCGGCTTTGCACGAAGAGCCTTTTTGATATATTACTATTAAATCATAATAAGAACGTCTGCGATTATATATAATATAGAAGTGTTACCATTTGTGAATTCATATCAATTTCTCAAGCAATCTGCTTAATTTTAAAATTAGGTACAATGCTTTTGATATTAATCAATTGGAGTTTTTAATGGGAAATTTATTTAATCCTAGCAATGATGGTTATATTCAAATCAAGAATAGCCAAATTTATATAGATAAAACTGGATTAATTGAATTTTTAAATAAAAGATTATCAACGGAAGATAAATGTATTGCTGTGAGCCACGCAAGAAGATTTGGAAAATCACATGCTGCGGGCATGATTGAAGCGTATTACAGTAGAGGATGCGACTCTTCCAAAATTTTTGAAGGAACCAAAATATCACAAAACCCAATCCACAAAAAATATTTAAATAAATATAATGTAATTCATCTAGACATTTCATCTTTTTGTGATTCTTATAAAACCAATATTATCGAAAAAATTATTGAATACATTTACAGAGAATTTAGAGAAGTATTTGGAAACGAATTAAATTATGAAGACAATATTAGCTACATGTTAGCAACAATATACCGAAAAACCTCTATTCCATTTGTTATCATTATAGATGAATGGGACTGTATTATAAGGAATAGCGACGATCAAGAATTAGTTCATAGATATTTACAATTTCTTCATGCTTTATTTAAATCAAATGAATCAAAATCATTCTTGGCATTAGGATATATAACAGGCATCCTACCAATCAAGAGAGTCAAAGATGAATCTGCATTAAATAACTTTCGAGAATACACAATGCTTCGCTCTTATCCAATAACTGAGTATTACGGATTTACCGAAGTTGAAGTAAAAGAACTTTGCAAAGAATATGAACTAGACTATTGTTCCATGAAGAGCTGGTATGACGGTTATTGCATAGATGGCATACATATGTCTAATCCTAATTCGGTAGTTGAGGCCATACAAAATCGCGAATTTGACTCTTATTGGAAAAACACCTCAGCATTTGAAACTATTAGCAAATTTATCACATTGAATTATGATGGACTAAAAGATGACGTAATGACAATGCTATCTGGTGGAAAGGTATATATAAACACTCAATCTTTTTCCAATGATTTGCATTACATATCCTCTAAAAATGAAGCTCTTACCGCATTAATTCATTTGGGTTATTTAGCCTACAACAAGGAAGAAGGTTATGCTTATATTCCTAATTATGAGGTTAAAGTGGCTTATCAGCTTTGTTTAGAAAGAGGCATTTGGTCTGAAATACAAAGCTCTATTGAAAAATGTGATGAAAATCTTAGAGCAACCATAAATAAAGATTCCGAAAGAGTTGCTGAACTATTAGAACTTGCTCATGAAACCTACACTACATCATTGAAATACAACGATGAAAACTCCTTAAGTTGTGTATTGACAATGGCATATTTTACAGCACCGGCTTATTACAACGTTATAAGGGAACTTCCAGCTGGAAAAGGGTTTGCCGATTTGGTATTTATTCCGCGTGCGAATGCAGGATCTCGTCCCCCATTGGTAATCGAACTAAAATTTAACAAATCAGCAGAAACGGCTATCAGGCAAATTAAAGAAAAGCGATATGTCGGAGCGTTAAAAGGATATGCAGGTAAGATTTTATTGGTTGGCGTAAATTACGATGCAGAAGGAGCAGATAAGAAGAAACATACCTGTATTATCGAGGAATACCAAGAATAACCGCCGAATTGAATAATCCAAATTTAACGGAGATTACAGAAATATCGGCAGCATCTTTCAGAGCTTGGCTGAACCGTACTACCTGCCCTTTGATAGTTCTATCGCAGGAGGCACCTTGCCTGCCCTAAAAGCGGGATACAAAGTCGCAAGAAGACTCATTACTATCGCCCCCACGCCAGCCAGCACGAAATCTCCAAGCTGCGGCGAGCTCGGAATGAAATCAATAAAATACAGATCCTTGTTCAGGATCGATATACCTAATAGCGTTTCGACGGCTTTGAAAATGGCGCCCAAATTAAAAGAGATGAGAGTGCCGGCGACAAGTCCCAAAAAAACTCCGAGCAGGCCATTTACCATGCCGATGGTGACAAATGCTTTGCGTATCAGCGATCTTCTTGCGCCCATCGACATCAAGATGGCGACCGACTGCCTTTTTTCGTTAAGCGCCATCATAAGACCGGAAACTATGTTGAAGCAAGCAACGCAGATGACCGTAAAGATGGCAATATAAATTACCGAACGCACGAGTTGGATATCCCGGTAAAGATTGCCGTGCATTCTCATCCACGATTCGGCATATAGCGGGCGATCAAGCGAACGCAATGCAAAGGAAACGATTGAATTTGCGGCAAGATAATCGTCCGTTCTCACCTCAATTCCTTCGACGGCCGCGTACGGAAGGCCCGCAACCGAAGCCGCATCCTCGATATTCATAAAACCGATGAGACCGTCAAGCTGCCCTGACAGTTTGAAAATACCGACAACATTTAAAGTCACGGATTTCGGAGCGGCTATCCGATCATAAAATGATGAAGACTCGGCAACGATGGCTTCGAAACTGTCGCCGATTTTAAGCCCTGATTTCTGCGCAACCGAATCGCCGAGAATCACGGCTCTCGATCCAGGTAGCAATTTATCAAGCGCGCCCGCGGTAACAAATTTATCTATCGGCACCACACCGAGTTCGCTAGTTGGATCGATGCCCTTAATCCGCACGGGACTGAATGACCCGCCTTTGTCTATAAGCGCATTGACGTTGACAAAAGGAGAAGCTGCGGCGATGCCGGGCATGGCGAGCAATTCTTTTGCAACCGCTTCGTGATCGCCGAGACGTCCGTTCGCTCCCGTAAACTGTCCGTGAGGAATGACCGACAAAAGACGCGACTCCAACTCTTTGGCAAAACCGTTCATAGCCGAGAGTCCGATTGTAAGCGCGGCTACGCCGATGGCAATGCCGATGATCGACGATGCGGTTATAAATGACAGAAAGCCGCCTCTCCTGCGCGATTTTCCGAACCTTATGCCGACTTTAAGCCACAACGGACACTTATTCATCGGCAATAGCTCCGTCTCTAATCACGATTCTGCGTCCGAATCTCGACGCAAGCTCAAGATCATGCGTGACAACAAGAAAAGCCGTGCCCGTTTCTTCATGAACACGCACCATAAGATCAAAAATTTCCTGCGCAGTTGCGTGGTCAAGATTTCCAGTAGGTTCATCGGCGAGCACGAGTTCAGGACGGTTCACGAGAGCTCTTGCTATCGCCACGCGCTGTCTTTCGCCGCCCGACAATTCCGATGGTCTATGGCTCGCACGATGGGACAAACCGACCATGTCCAGCATTTTTTCGGAACGTTCCCAGGTTTCCTTGTCAGGAACGCCCGCTATCAGCAAAGGCATAGCGACATTTTCGATAGCCGAGAACTCGCCGAGAAGATGATGAAACTGATAAACAAATCCCAGATGCTTATTGCGAAAATCCGCCTGCTCGTCGGATGAATATCCGCCCACCGAGACGCCTCGATAAAGAATCTCTCCCGAAGTCGGTCTGTCCAAAGTTCCGAGCATATGAAGCAATGTGCTTTTGCCTGAACCCGAACTGCCAACCACAGCGACCATTTCGCCCGCATTGAGCGAAAACGACACACCCTTGATTACGTCGGTGCTGACAGAGCCTTCAACAAAAGTCTTTTTGAGATCCTTTACTTGCAGGATCGGGCACGATGCGTCATTCATAGCGCAGAGCCTCCGCAGGCATCACTCCCGCAGCCTTGTATGACGGATACAAAGTTGCCAGGCAGGATAGTGCCAAAGAACATACGATTATCGCCGCGACGTAGACTGGATCGACGAGCACGGGAAGATTTGCATAAACCAGCGTTCCCGAAAGACCGAGAGCCGCCGTTATCTCATTAAACCAAATGGCCGCGGGAAGACCGATAGCGGCGCCGAAGAATGTTCCGACAGCGCAGGCCGCCATGCCCTGCACCATAAAGGCGCCCATGACATCGCGTCTTTTGAAGCCAATGGTGCGAAGAACGGCGATCTCGCCGGTTTTATCCATCACCATCATGATGAGGGAAGACAGAATGTTAAATGCCGCAACGAAAATAATGAGGAACAGCATCAGTGTCATCATGCGTTTTTCGGTGGCAACAGCCTTGAAAAGTTCGCCCTTTTCGACGCGCCAGTCAGTAACCGCGGCATCGGAGCCGGATTTCTTCAAATTGCCGATAAATCCGTCGACTTCGAAAGGATCGTCGAGCCATACCCTGTAGCCGTCGAATTTTTTGCCCATGCGGCTCACTGCGGCAAAATCTTTGAGATTGACGAGAGCCGAGGTCGAATCGACATCGTTGCCGACCATGAATGTGCCGACTACGCGGAAAAGACGCTGCGCGGGAATTCTGCCCATGGGAGTATGCCTTGCTCCGCGCGGAAAAATCACGCGGACGCTGTCTCCGGGAATAACGTCTAAATCGTGCGCAAGCCCCGCGCCAAGAATAATGCTGAAAGGAACTTTTTCGAGCAGATGCATTCTGTCGGTTTCGCGGGTAGCTCCCATGGAACTTCTTATAAGATCGTTCTCAGGGTAATCAGCGGCATCGACGCCGTATGCCGAAACCGCAGCTATTCTTTTGTGGCTCTGGATGATAACCTGAGACTGGGCAAATTTAGCAGCGCTTCTCACGCCGTCAATTCCCTCAAGAAGTTCCGCAAATTCCGCATTTTCCGTTTGCCCTCCCGCATCGGCGCTTTTCTCGGCCACAACGGCATGCGGAACGACCGCCAGCACGCGGTTCTTCATGTTATCTTCAAGACCGTTCATCACCGATGAAACGACAATGAGCGCGCATACGCCGATGCACACTCCGATGGCGGACATGATAGAAACAAATGACGCAAACTTGTTGGCGCCGAACGCGCCGCTGTAACGCAAACCGATATGCAGGAACAAAGGGCGTTTTATCGCTGGACGCAAAGCCAAACCCCTTAGCCCATGATAATATGACATGTTAATTATACCTTGTTGGAGAGCGAAGCGTCATGGAAGAGATCTATTTCTCATTTCCCTGCCGTGTAAATGTGTCGGTCGAGGCAGTTCCTTGCGGCGAACCAATTCCCTCTGCGGAAGAGGCGGCTCTGTGGATTCCGAAAATCGCAGAAATTGCAGGAACCGTTCCCGCTATCGACTACCGCACGCAAAAAGCCCTGAGAAAATACGAAATTGAGTTCAGCAAGCTGCTCGATCACGTCAACGAGCTCACCGATAAAATTAATTCCATCGTCTGCTACCTCCTAGGAGAGCGGGCATTCGGCAAAGAGACCAAAACCACGGCTCTGAGCGGTGGCGGTTTTTCATTTCTCATGAACGGCGAAACGGGATATTTTGAAAAAGGCGACGCCATACGAGCATGCTTCATCGATCCGAAAATGGGCATGGCGTTTGCCGCCGTCGCAGAAATTTCATCGATCAGCGGGAACGAAGCCGCAGCCAAATTTCTCGCCATCACCGAAGAAAACCGTGCGATGGCGATCAGGATAATAACCGAAGAACAACGCAAAGCGCTGCAGGCGCGCACCGCCAAACGGGCTGAAAAAAATGCTGAATGAAGAATTATTGAATCCCAAGGGCAACAAATTTTGCATCGGAGGCGCATCCGGAGCCGCAAAATGTTTCTACATATCGGAACTGTGCCGCAATAACGACAAAAGCATCGTCGTCATCGCGCCTGATTCGAGATCGGCAACTTCTCTCCATGAAGAACTTACCTGGATGAATCGCGGAAAAAGAACAGTTCTTAACTTTTCCGATTACGAAACATTGCCATATGACGCCTTTTCTCCCCAGCAGGAGCTTGTATCCAACAGGCTCGAAGCTCTCTTTGGACTTCTGCGCGCAAAAAATACGCTGACAGTTACCTCGGTGCAAGCCGCCATGGGCAGACTGCCGCCGACCGATTTCGTTATCAAAAACGCCTTGGTCATCAGCCGCGGGCAAACTCTTCCGATGCGCGATCTCATTGATACGCTCACGCAAAAAGGCTATTCCCGCGTTCCCGGCGTTTACGAACAGGGTGAATTTGCGGTCCGAGGATCCATCATCGATCTCTTTGCTTCGGGACAGGACCGACCGTACCGCATCGACTATTTCGACGACGACATCGATTCCATCAAAGCTTTCGATCCCGAAACACAGAGATCATCAGAAGAAATTGAAAGCCTGCGGCTTCTTCCCGCCAGGGAATTTCCGATTCAGCCGCAGGATATCGAAACCTTCAGGCGACAGTACCGCGATGCATTCGGCGCAAGTCTTGACGCAGACAGCGTCTATCAGCGAGTTTCGTCGGGAAGAATCCCAGCGGGCATAGAAAGCTATATTCCTCTATTTCACGAATCAACGGCGACTCTTGCCGACTACCTGCCAAAAGACGCCATCATCGTTTTCGCCGGCGACATTCCTGCCGAATGCGAAAAATTTTTCCGCTATGCCGAATCTCGCCGAGAATCAAATATCGAACCGCATGAATTGCTTGCCCGCCCCCGTCTGCCAGTAACAAGTCTATGGCAGCGTCCGGATGAGTTTATGGGCTCATTCAAAGAATTCACCGCGGCAAGGCTCAGCAACGAAACAACGGGCAAACTCAACATCGGAACAGAAGCATTCCCCGATATCTGCATCGGAAAAACGGGAACCAAAGCCTCAGCCGGCAATCTTAAAAATTTTGCCGAAAATTTCTCTGGAAGAATACTGTTCTCGGCCTACTCTCTTGGCAGAACCGAAACGATTATCGAAACTCTTGCTCCTCTAGGAATCAAGCCCCAAAATTTCCGCAACGAAAAAGAATTTGAAAAATCAGAGGAACGTTTCGGACTTATCGTGTCTCCTATCGACGAAGGAGCGATTATCGGAAGCGGCGATACCAAACTGGCATTCATTACAGAAAGCGAACTGTTCGGGGCAACATTCGCAAGCGCCTGCCGCAAATCCAAGAAAATTCAGGCCGATGCGGTCATAAGAAATCTTGCCGAGCTGCGCGACGGCGATCCGATTGTTCATTACCGCTACGGCATCGGTCTGTACCGAGGACTCGAGATTCGCGACATCAGCGGCGTAAACAAAGAATTTTTCTGCCTAGAATACGCCGACAATGCCAAACTGTACGTCGAAGTGACCGAACTTCATCAAATCTCTCGCTACACCGGCGGCTCATCCCCGAAAATCAGCACGCTCGGCTCGGATGCCTGGGAGAAAAACAGGGCAAAAGCCCAGCAAAAAGTTCGCGACGCCGCAGCCGGACTTCTCGATATTTATTCAAAACGCGCGATGAAAACCGGCTTTGTTTTCAGTATCGATAAAAAGGCTTATGCCCAATTCTGCCAAGGCTTCCCTTATGATGAAACCGAAGATCAAAAGCGCGCCATAGAGGCCGTAATTTCCGACATGACCTCGCTTAAGACCATGGACAGGCTTGTCTGCGGCGACGTCGGATTCGGAAAAACCGAAGTTGCCATCCGCGCAGCCTACATTGCGGCAACCAACGGCAAGCAGGTCGCTGTGCTCGTTCCGACCGTACTGCTAGCAGAACAGCATTTTGAAAGTTTCAGGGAACGACTGTCAGGCGAAGCAATAGCCGTGGAAACGCTCAGCCGTTTCAAAACCGCAGGCGAACAGAAAGTTATCAAACAGCAGCTTGCCGAAGGAAAAATCGATGTCATCATCGGAACGCACAAACTTCTGTCAAAGGAAATTGCATTCAAAGATCTCGGGCTGCTGATCGTCGACGAAGAACACCGATTCGGAGTGCGCCACAAAGAAGCTATCAAATCGCTCCGAGCCGACGTCGACATTCTGACCATGACGGCGACGCCGATTCCCCGCACCCTCAACATGGCATTTTCTGGCATAAGAGATCTGTCGCTTATCACGACGCCGCCTGCCCGACGACTGGCCGTTAAAACTTTTTTGCGACAGAGGGACCCTCAGCTCGTGCGCGAAGCGATCACTCGCGAACTCAACAGAGGCGGCCAAGTTTACTATCTGCATAATGATGTCGCCGATATCGACATGGTAGCCGAAGATCTTGCAAATCTGGTCCCCAATGCCAGAGTCGCAGTGGCGCACGGACAGATGGCAGAAAAATCCCTCGGCACGGTCATGAATGAGTTTTACCGGCACAAATTTGATGTGCTTGTATGCACCACCATCATCGAAACCGGCATCGACGTGCCTGCAGCCAATACCATCATCATCGACGATGCAGACAAATTCGG
>JAZQPH010000324.1:0-2906 GCA_045628385.1 Succinivibrionaceae bacterium | reverse complement strand
CGTTCCAAGCGCCCTGCCAGTCAACTCTTTCCTTGATCACCTCGTAATCAGTCTCTGCGAGTTCTTTCATTCGCTGCTCGAGTTTTTGCAGATCTTCTTCGGAAAGCGCATGATCGAGATCGACGTCGTAGTAGAAACCTTTTTCGATTACGGGACCGATTGCCATTTTGGTGTTTGGCCACAGCTGCTTGATCGCATGGCCGAGAAGGTGTGCGCAGGAATGCCTGATAATCGCCACGCCTTCATCGGATTTTGGCGTGATTATGGATACGCTTGCGTCATGGTTTACGACTTCGCACGCATCGACTTGCTGACCGTCGACCACGCCGGCCACGCAGGCCTTTGCAAGTCCCGCGCCGATGCTTTTGGCGATTTCCATGATTGTTACAGGATTTTCATATTCTCTCTTGGAGCCATCTGGCAGAGTGATAACTGGCATTCTTGCTTTTTCCTTAAATTTCAGTGGCGACACACACGATCGTGCCGCGTGAAGAAACTTGCGTCCGCGCGGGCGTGCCGAAATGCAGCCGTACCATGGCTCGCGATAATTCCGGCTCAGCCCTTTCGTCATGAAGCTTAATTTAGCTGGGTTTATTGTTGCGGACGCGCCGCGGGCGATTATAGCACCCCAAGAGCCTGGTGCGCCCGAATACTGCGTCTAATATCCATGCCAAAACAAAACGGCCAAAACGGAACATTTGCGATCCAATCTGCGCCAAAGCCAAAAGCATGACCAAAAGATCGCCAACGCTCACGAAAATTAGCCTTATAGGCGTTGAAAAGACCGACAAATAATAGGAAAATCGGAAAGATACATTGGCGCAGTCGCGTCGGAGTTTCGCAAGGTGTCGAAACTCGGAAGGAATAGCGGAAAATAACATGGCATCACTGAAGAATCTTATTTTAGTAACTTCGCCGCCAGCTTGCGGCAAGACTTTCGTATCTAAGAAGATTGCCGAGAATCTCGACAAAATTACTTATCTCGACAAGGACACGCTGATTGTCCTTTCGCATCAGATTTTCAAGATCGCAGGCGAAGAAGTTAACCGCAGTTCTGATTTTTTCGAGGAACACATTCGCGATTACGAATATTACGCCATCATGGATATCGCGATGGAAGCGCTCGAGTACACCGATAACGTTCTTATCAACGCTCCGTTTACCCGCGAAATCAGAGATCCTAAGTACATTCAGGATCTTCGCGACAGATTGGCAAAGCAAGGTGCGGATCTTTTCATCGTTTGGGTCGAAACTTCCCCAGAAGTATGCCGTCAGCGCATGATCGACAGAGCATCAGACCGCGATGGCTGGAAGCTTTCTCATTGGGACGAATATATTTCTCGCTGCAATTTCAACAAACCAGAAAACGTCGGCGAACTGTTCATCTTCAAGAACAACAACATGGACGAATTCAACGAATCCATCGAAAGAATCAAGAAAGTTCTTAATCACTAATAGTTCTTTCCTGAAGCCATAACTGGAAAGGGATCGCACAAAGCGATCCCTTTTTCTTTATTCGGATTCGAATAATAACTAATGTTCAGAGTTAATGCGCAAATTCTTCTCGCTGGGCTTGCCAAAATGCATTTAAAACGACAAGCCGTTTACAGGAAGGAGTCCGATTTATTTTCCTATCAAATCCCATGACAGAGGAGTGCACGCTTCTATATCTCTGGCGGCAGTTTTTCTCAGCACAAAATCAAGATGTTTAGGATGTATGCCTTTGCCCGGTCTCACCGAACGTACGTTTTTTGACGTAAACTTTTCCCCGGCTTTTATGTTTTTAACGGCATACAGACTGCGGCATTGATGTCCTCCGTTTATAACGCCTTCATAATACGGAACTCCAATGGCCTTCTCCGCCAGTCTGATGTTCTTTACCAGGGTCACAAAATCCTGAAACTCTGTCGAAAACTCCGAATCAGGCGTCGGAATATCCCTGGACAGGCACATATGTTTCTCGATTACGCAAGCTCCCATTCCAACAGCAAGAATCGACGACAGCGGAGTCAGTGTGTGATCAGAAAGCCCAACTCTGCATTCGAATTTTGCAGCCATATCGGGAATTAACGCCAGGTTCATCCGTTCGGGATTGGCCGGATACTCTGCCGAACATCGCAGGAGGATATACGTATCGCAGCCACCGCGGCGCATCGCCTCAACGGCATCGGCTATTTCGTTTTCGTCGGCATAACCGACTGACACGATCATCGGTTTGTGTTTGGATGCGACATATTCGATAAGCGGTATGTCTATGATTTCCGTCGAGGCAATCTTATAAAGGCCTACGCCCAAATCTTCAAGAAAATCTACCGACGTTCTGTCAAACGGAGTTGAAAGGAAGTCTAATCCGAGTTTCTCGCACTCTTGCTTGATGCCTTTATGCCACTCCCAAGGTGTCATAGCTTTGGCATAAAGATCGTGAAGATTCATGCCGTCCCAAAGACCGCCCTCAATCATGAATTCCGGTCTTCGGGAATTAAGCGTAATAGTATCAGGCGTATAGGTCTGGATCTTCAGGCAATCTGCGCCGGCCAAAGCGGCTGCATGGACGAGCTGTATTGCCCTTTCGTATGATCCGCCGTGATTTGCAGACATTTCGGCGATGATATATGTCTGATGACTGTCCAAACGTTTAAATAAATTCATATTCGTCTCGCGCACAAAACCAGTGCAACAGGAAAGTATTCTTCAATATTCGGAAAATAGACATCTTGCAAGAAACCGGAAATGCGAATTCTTCGCTCCCAGCCTCTATTAAAATATTCGCTCTGTTATGAAGGAGTATTGATCCTATAATAAACTTTTGTAGTCTTAATAAAAATTAATCCTATACGGATTGAGCGGCAATCCTCTATCGATTATCTCCCGAATCGCAATAAATTGCATCTCGGGAGACTTACCGA
>JAZQPH010000323.1:0-1561 GCA_045628385.1 Succinivibrionaceae bacterium | reverse complement strand
CACTTTAACTTTCGAGAACAGATCGGAATAAGCTTCGTCTATAGACGCGCGGCCCGAGCAGACCGAGAAGATGACGGTCGTTGCCATGCGGAACTGAAACGGGGTAAGAGTCGTAATTTTCATTGGCTGTCCAGATTATCGGCAAAGAAGACAGAGAATAATAAATCCGCTGCTTGCGTTTATATGGAAATTTCGTCGAGATTTTTTTCAAAACTCGGCATAAAAACTTTTTCAAAGTACTCGATCGCGGGCGATTCCTTTTTGCGCATCGCGATGCTTTCTTCGAGGCGTTCGGCGGCATTAGCAAATTCGCCGTTATGCGCCTTAAGCTCGGAGCGGCATTTGATCAGCGCGCACAGGCAGTCAGCATCTTTGACGATGCGGTGAACGTTTTCGTCGGTGCGGCTTGATTCGACAAGCGGCGCGAAATCGTCGCGGAACTCTTCGGGAAGAGAGGCTACGAGTTTTTCTTCGGCCATCGCTTCGAGCTTTTTGTACTCTTCCTGTATGCGCGGATTTTGGTACTTTACGGGAGTAGGGAGATCGCCCGTGAACACTTCGGCCGCGTCATGGTACATTGCGGCCAGAGCCACTTCCTTTGGATCGACGCAGCCGCCGAATTTGCGGTTTTCGATTACTGCGAGCATATGCGCGATCATTGCTACCTGCAGGCTGTGCTCGGCGATGTTTTCTTTGTAAACGTTGCGCATGAGCGCCCATCTTTCGATGAGCGACATGCGAGCCATCTGCGCGAAAAAGTGACTTTCTTGCGTCATGCCGGCCCTTACTGATGGTAAGACTTGAGGAAGTGCGCGAAACGGTTTGCCGATTCGGTCAGAATTTCCTCGTTAGGGATGAACGTGATGCGGAAATGGTCAGGGCGCGGCCAGTTGAACCCCGTTCCCTGAACGACCAGCAGGTGTTCCTGGCGCAGCAGATCAAGAACCATCTTGGCATCGTCTTTGATGTTGAATTTGGCGATGTCGATCTTAGGGAACATATAGAGCGCCGCTTTTGGCTTGACGCAGCTGATTCCCGGAATCTGGGTGAACAGCTCGTAGACCAGATCTCTTTGCTTTCTCAGCCTGCCGCCCGGAACGATGAGTTCGTTGACGCTCTGGTAGCCGCCCAATGCCGTCGGAATCGCCATCTGGAACGGCACGTTGGCGCAAAGACGCATGGTTGCCAGCAGATCAAGACCTTGGATGTAGCCTTTAGCTTTGTTCTTCGGACCGCTTACGACCATCCATCCCTGGCGGAAACCGCAGGCGCGGTAGGCCTTGGAAAGTCCGTTGAACGTTACGGTCAGAACGTCTTCCGACAAAGTGCAGAGACTTCTGTGCGCCGTATCGTCGAAAAGAAGCTTGTCATAAATTTCGTCGGCAAAAATTACGAGATTGTTCTGTCTTGCGATCTCGATGATTTCTAGAAGGATGTCAGTTCCGTAAACCGCGCCCGTCGGGTTATTCGGGTTGATCAGAATGATGCCTCGGGTGCGAGGAGTGATCTTTTTGTGGATATCGTCGAGATCGGGATACCAGCCCTGAGCTTCGTCGCACAT
>JAZQPH010000322.1:0-6649 GCA_045628385.1 Succinivibrionaceae bacterium | reverse complement strand
GCTACGATCCGACTTCCATAAACTCATAACTTCACAAGCCGAAACATCACCTGAATTACACTCTCCTATTTTAGGAGATAATTTTGAGTACAAAACACCTGCATCAGTTGTTTTCACACCAAGCCAATCATAATCTACAGTTATATTTAAATTTTTATAAGAGCCTCTATCACATCTGGAGTTTTTGAAAAGCATTGCATCTTCGAAAAATTTGATATTCCTATGTTCTGTTTCTTCACTAATTTTATTTACAAAGACACTACAACAGACAAATAAATCTTTTGTCGCTAAGCAATTTTCCAGATTATCCTCTTGTGCCAAGCAATTTTCAACATTTAAAATTGCCATAAATGTTGCAAAAAAAGTGATCTTATGCCATCTATTAAAAATATGATTCCAAAATCTTTTATGCATAACAAACTCCTAAACCTTACATCCAAATTTAATTAATTTATACATTAGAGAATCTAATATATTCCATGCATTACGAATGTCTTACGATATCAAATGATCCAAGAAAACAAAAAATTAATTCCAAGGACTTTAATTGCTTTTTTTATTGCATCCTCAGAAAGATTCTTCAAGATATCAATGCCAGCTGACTTCAACTTTTCCTTCATATCTTGCGGCAATGCTTCAAGATTCTTAATTTTCGGAGTATCTACAATTTCGGAATTATCTGATGAATTAACAATTTGGCATAATTTAATAAATGTTTTCAGCGGACATTTGAACAAATGAGAGTTTTTGACAACTTCATCATATAGATGATTCGACTCAAGACAATGCCTAATCTCCGCGATTAACGTTACATCCGGGATAAGCATTTCAACCAAATAGTTTGATGGGTTATAAGAGATGTATTCTTTATTATCGATCAATGATTTAAATCTTGTTTTCCATGAATCTTCGTCATCCTCTCCAAAATAAAAATGAGCTCTGGTCCTCAGGTTCCTGACTTTGGATTCTGTTATGCCCAAAGCCATTGACAAATCATAGTCTGATATAAATTTTTCGGTGTCTTTGTCTTTTGACAAATCGTTCTGCAATTTCTGCAAAATATGATAAAAAAGGATGACCTCAAATTCCGATTTGATCATCAAACCGAAATTTTTATTAGCGTATTTTTGAAATAAAAAATCGCCCAAACTTTCCGACAGATTGTTTAACTTCTCTTTAGTCATGCTTTCGTATCAATTCGCCAAATCAATTTCTTTTAACTTACCATTGTTTTTTTTTTGTACAGCTGACACCTTAAAATTTGTGACAAACGATCCACATTGCTCACAACCGCTTCGAACTAATTCCGCAACTGACTCAGAAACCTTACCGATTCTTGAAGAACAACCGTTTGCTGAAAATCTCGCACAAAGCCCGACGCTTTAGGTATCTCAGACGATATAGATTTTGATTCTGATTCTGATGCCGCATCTTTAAAAGGAGCCTGCGACAATAATTTCGTAGGTTAAGCTGGTCTTGAAAGACATCTAAAAGTTATCTACAGACATGAGGAATATCTGCTCACGAACAGAGATTTTCAGGATCTCGACCAGCGATCGGATTAATTTGAATAGTAGCTACAAAATTCAAGTCAACGACATATCATTTGATATTGATAGACGCTTCGCAACAAGAACATCCGCCTGATATCACTGCTCGGGCACACTTATCAACTCACAGAACTTTTAGGATTTACCGTAAAAGCTCATGACGTGTCTTCGAAAGTACAAAGGAAATGAGCATGAACTGCGCATGAGATAAAAGTTTCAGATTCAGGGCCTACGCATGAGTGAAACTGAGATTTGAGGATCACGGATGCAAATGATTTTGTGACGCAAGGATCACAGTAATAAATCATGCCCAGGACCTTAAGAAACTGAAAAAAATTTTTTGGGGCATCCCAAATGGCATTTATGGCCCGAACCAGCGTAGGAAAATCCTTCAGCAGTTTTCGATCTCGGGCGCTGGGCTCGCCCCTTTGGCAATTTTGGGCTATCAGTCCGAGCAGATCATTGACAACCTGATGTATCTTCGATTTGCCGTAATTCATGATGGCCGCGTAAAACCTTTCGAGCACGCTGCCGGTCAGATAGCGGTTCAGTTTCTGCATCGACATCCATTCGACATTGTGGCTGATTTGGGCGAGATAGCCCAAATAGGTCTTAATCACATTCGACATGATGGACAAGACTATGAATTCGTAGACAATCGCTTTCTTGCCTGAATTGATGCTGTGCAGGGCATTGCTGCTTTTGCATACCTTGTTGAAGATTTCGACCGTCCAGCGGATGCGGTACAGCATGAAAAGCTGCTCGGAACTTACCAGCTCTCGCGGCAGATTGGTTCTCAGCGTTATGACGTTCTCGCCGTCGCTTCCGTTCAAGTGCGGTTCGCGGGCGATGCGGCATCTGTGCGTCTCGCAGGACGTTTTTTCCCGGCGGCATTCTTCTTCCTCGGGCGTTGCCGCATTCAGTTCATCTTCCTCTGCCGTTTCCTGATTCGGCTCTTCTTTCGCGGCACGAATGTAACGGACGGAGCTGATGTCAAAATCCATTCTTTCGGCGATTTCGGCTTCTTTGAGTTTTTTGCCTTTCGGCTCGGGAATTTCGGAAGAGTTCGAATCGAATGCCGCTTCGATGTTGCCTGCCGTGTTGCTTTTTCCCTTTATTATGAAGAAGTTGCACGAGTCGGCAATTTTCTTTTCCTATTCGGCGCCGACATATCCGCGGTCGGCGACAATCAGGCAATCGGAAAACTTTTCCGTCAGCACGTGCGCGCGCTCGCTTTCGCATGCGTTCGTGACATCGATATAGGCGAAAGTCTGCTTTGCCACGGAATACGCCACATGAAGCTTTATGCACGGTCTTGACGGTTCTCCGTCCAGATGCGGCCTGCCTTTGTTTGCGCCCTGGAATTCCTCGTCCTTTGCCAGCGACGGCCTTGCGTCGATTTCGGTTCGGTCGATCAATATGATGTCTTTGACGTTCAGTTTCCTCAGCAGCTTCCTGACACCCCCGGGAACTATCTTTTGATAGTTCTTTTGCGTCAGTCCCGCGGCGACGGAACAAACGCGCTCAAGCAAACGATTTCATGCATTCGGCCATTTTGTCGCTGTCTAAATGTTTGTGAACGCACTTCTCGGAAAGTTTCTCTCCCTTGGATTCGTCGGCGAGACTGTCGTATACGTTGAATACGGAGTTCAGCGTGTGTGAGATTGTTGATGTTTGGCGAATTTCCTGCGACAAATAAAGAGGCGGCGACGTACTTATGAAGCTTAAACTGCCGGCTTCTGACGATGGCTCCGGACTTCCTTGCGATTTCTTCCACGGATGCGGAAGAGAGAACCTTCGATAAAGCGGTCTTGCCGAAGGAGATAACATTTGACTGACTAGACAGAACAACTGATAATTGCATTGCTAGATCTGCCAATGGTGTAGATTATTTTTGACACATAAATTATACCAAAAAGAAGGTCCACCATCATCAAAAATCTTAATAAGATCAATGATTTATATAATAATCTCCAGCATTAAAACATTCACTTTCATTCATGAATCATTCTTTGAATGCCTTGAAGACATATCGAGTTGTCATAGAACAAAAAATTTTTTAGAACGCGTCAATAATTTTTTTAGCACCTAGATCACAAATCTCTTAAGTTCTCGGGCATGACTGCTTATGTTTTATTACACCGCTTTTTCAACGTTTTTGTATTTTTTTACCACGCTTTTACAACGCCTTTTACAACGCTTTTTACATCGCCCAGAATAGCCTTGCGAATTTCTTGGGACAAATTTTTGGTTTGCACAAAATAATGCTTTGTAACTAAGTTTTTTTAAGCATTTAGAAAAACACGTTACAGTCTAAAGAGGCTCCGATACGCAACTTTTATGAATATCCGAAGCAACCAATATAGCTCTATACCTGACGGACAATTCTTTAATGATGAATCGCGACAGAATGGGCTTGCGTGATAAAAAGAAAGCGCCGGATTAATTCGGCGCTCTTACTTGAAACGAAAATGGATTTCTTGGTTCGCACAATGTTATCTAAACCCAGCGCCTAGGCTTCTGCCGTTCAATTCGCAAGACGACAAATCAGCAGCGCTGCCGCAATTTAACTCAATTTTGTACGGATCGTCGGCACCGCCCGACATCTGTCTAAGAAAATGATTGGCCGAAGGGCCAACGCCGTAAGGCAGGCCGTCTACGAATTTCTGATCGATTGACGCGTCAAACTTCACGGAAAGATAGTTTCTTATGTCGGCAAATGTGGGAGTGCCTTCTTTGTCGGAACGCATCATTTTCCAGTTCAGGACCGCCTTGCCGCCGTTGATTTTGGCAGCCAAGTCGATTGATTGGACAAAATTAGCTCCCAATGCTGGAAAAACCCCGCCGTTGTGACCCAAAAAATCTTTAGGCGTGCTGATTTGTTTCAAGCATGCTGCAAAGCCTCCGGAATACAGTTCCGAAATATGTCCCTGCAGTCCGCACCACTCTCTTGTGATGCTTCCTAAATCAAAATTGTTCATGCCAAGGGCAATTTTGCCGTCCAATGCGACAAACTCACCCGACACCAAAGTTCCGGCAGTAAGTTCGGAAGAATACGTGCAGACCAGCGAATCATTGCATGAACCTGAGGTATCAACGTCAATTTTTCTAAAATCCCATTTGATGTCTTGGCCGACGCGTTTTACGTCAGAAGACAGTTCAGGTACGTTAGCCGTCAATCTGAAGCTTTGCCTGTCCCATGACAATTCATACTCTGAGTCCGACCACGTCATGCGGTACCAGGTGTCATTCTTAGTTCCTGCCGATGAACTCGACGGCAATTTTCCGCGCAGTGACATTTTTCCAGTCAGCACGTTGCATCCGAACGTCATGTTTTCAAAAATGCTTTTCACAAACGCGGTATCGTCTCCGCCGATTTTTTGCGCAATAGCATCGCTCAGGACTATTTTTCCGTTTACGGAGCCCAATCCGTAAGACACCGAACTCTCGGCAATTCGGCAGTCCGAAGAACCGCAGCCGTCGAGGCTGATGTCGTATACGTCGCTCAGAAGTCCCGAGTCCTTTTTCGAAACGGAAAACTGTACATTATCGTCTTTCAGATACTCGTTCAATGCCGCCACTTTCTGGGCAATGACTTCGTCTGACTGGCTTTTGGTATAGAACGCGCCCCCTGTCCAGACGACAGCCGACACTGCTACCGCAGCAGCTCCGATAATCAGTACTTTTTTTGACACAAATGCTCCTTATGCCTGTATGTATTTCAATTCCCTCAGGCGCGCATCTCTCATTGGACATGAACGGCCTTCAGAATATGAACCATTATATTTCCTAAACGGTCGAATTCTATACTACGGGACTCCCCAAGGAAACAATGACAAAATTCAGCGGCTGATGCCGTTCAAAAATGTGGATACGGGAAGACCGTTCACCGAGCACGAATTCATGTCCGCAACCGAAGCACAGTCAACCTTGATGTTTACGGTGTCTTTTCCTGACGCCAAAAGACCGAACAATGCCGTCGCTTCCGCGCGGTTCTCATCGGGCACGAATTTAAGGAGCCCCTTGTGCAGTCTTGCTTCCAGCACTCCTCTGGTTGCTTTGGCGATATCCTGAATATCTTCGGTATGCGCGTGCGTTCCGACCAAAATATCCGCGTTGATCGATGCTTCGGATCCGCCTATGCTTGTCTCTATGCCGGCCTCTGCCGAAAACCCATCTCCTACGGCAGAATAATCTTGTTTATAGCTGCTGTTTTCGACGCATTCGCGAAGTTCGTCTGACATGATGTTGTCAAGCTCAAGTTTGGTGCCGCACCATGATTTTGCCATAGCTCCGAGATCGATGTTTTTTACCGACCATCCGAATCTGGTATTGGATACGGAAAGATCTCCGAGCACGAAGCTGTCCACGGAAAGTTCATGACCGACCGAACACACCGCCTCGTCGCTGCATTCGGCATGCGCGTTTAAGACGACGCCGTCCGCGCTAGCCATAAACAGATTGCCGTCGCTTGCTTCTCCTGCGTATGTTACGTGCGGCACAGCAAATTCGGCACTGCCGGCGTTGCGGGACATTTTTACGGAAATTCCGACATCTCCCCAAGACCATGCGTCCTTTTGCATAGCCAAAGAATTTGCCGAACCGTGCGGCCACACGGCATCTAATTTAAAAAGCCCGGTAAACAGAGACTTTCTTATCAAAATGCTGCCGGAAGCCGATTTCAAAATATCTGCAAACCTTTTCCCGTCATCGTCCAGATCGCGCAAGGCGGCATAAAAGTTTTCGTCAAAATCGATGCTGACAGCATAATTGCCGAAACCATAGGAAAAATTTACATTCAATAATTTTTTCCGACCTTCGGAATGAACGGCTTCGACAGCGTAACCGCTGCCGAACAAACCCTCGTTCCTGGAATTGGCCTCAAGTTTTGCTCCGAACTTGTCCAAATCTCGGTTCAGCTGCTCAATCCATGAAGAAAATTCCGCAGTTGCTTTTGACTTTGCATAAACGGCTCCGCCGACCCATATGGACGCAACAAGCGCGGCCGAGAGACCGGCTGCCATCAAAATTCTGCCAGATGCCATATATCCGCCTATGCGCCGCCATGCGGGCGCTTTATTCCAAACGTACGCGCCGAC
>JAZQPH010000321.1:0-6062 GCA_045628385.1 Succinivibrionaceae bacterium | reverse complement strand
GAAGAGTTATGATTTAAAATTCAGACCGTTTTGAAAAAGAACAAAAAGAATTCCAGCGAGTATGACAACTGCCGCAATAGCCAACAGTATGAAAAGCGCTTTTCTTTTCGATTGCAACGTGACAAGCAGGACTTTCTTTCCCAGTCGTTCTACAGACGGTTTCTTCTCATCCCGCTTCAAATTCATACGGTAGGGCTTGCCGTAAAGACGGTTAGACGAATCGTCCAGAACAATGTTCAGCTTCTCGATGAATAACTCATTGTTTCTCGAGCAAAGCCTCCGGTATTTCGTTATCATGCCATAAGATACGCCGTCAAACCCACGTATTGCCTTATGCATTGGGCTGTGTTTTCCTTTTGCATCGTCAGATTCTGCGAACACGTTTACCAGAGAATTCAACTCGATGGCAGAATCCAGAAACAGATCCAAGTCTATGCGGCTCTGACCGGTCAGGAAGCGATTGTAGTTTTCGTACAAATTCAGCGCTAACTCAGGCATGTTCCGAATGTTGAAAAAGCTTTCCCGAACAATCTTTGAAATAAGGCCGTTCGCAGCGAATCTGTCTTCTTGCATGTCGATGGACTTGCCACAATATTCCCATCCGAACGTGTCATAGTTCCTGAACCAGAATCTGAAATACTCTTCGCGTTCATCAGATACCGCCAAGGCTTTTGAATCGTCGAATGCCGCATCGACAGAGCTCTTGCTTCCACGGCTGCCGTATTCCTTCAAAAAAGCGAAAACACGTTCCGGCGATAACTCTGCATTGGTAAAGAACTCATTTTCGATATCCTTCGTTTTAAAATACGCGGAGTCATGAAGAAGATTTTTGACACTGATGTAATCGAAGTTCACATACGCGGCATTGGCCATTTTGTTGAACAGCGCAAGTCCGCATTGATAAACTTCCTGCAGCTGATTGGAAAGGCCTCGCTTGTTTTCGCGCGCTATTTTGCTGTACCCATTAAAAGCATCGATGCACATCTGATATAAATCAGACTCAGCTATGCCGCTTCCGTTTTCAGAAATAAGTTTGTGTGCAGCGGTAAAAAGCAGCATGCCCGCGGAACAAATATGCTTGGGGGCATCGTGAATTTCGCAAAGCTCAAAGTATTCTCTGATAATCGCATATTCTTTGATTCCCAAGGCGCCCGTAAATGTTTTGCACAGCTTGTCATAGGCTTCCAATTCCACAAGAAGCGCATATCTCACGATTTCCGCGATTGTGCTGTGTTCACGCATCTGTTCCGCATAAGAAATAGCCTGACTGAATCTTTGCCCCTCATACGCGGAATTCAACTGAGCGACCGAATCGAGCCTGTCATTGAGCGACTTCACATAGGTTCGATAGCTATCCGCAGATTTTTCGATCTCGGTCATCGCGTTCTGCGAGTATTGCCGAATGTCAGCGACAAAAGCACTGAACGGGGCGGACATATCGTTTATCAATTTATTCGCACGCTGTTCCAGGGCTTGAGCGTTGTATTTATTCGAGTCGAAGTGTGCCTCTCGAATCGGAGCAACGGTCTTGCGGAACTTACCTTCAAAATCGTTGAACTGTTTTTCAAGAGAAGACAACTCTCTTTCAATAATTTGAAAATCGTATGGCGTTGCCATTATGCTCTCTCCATTGCTTCCTTCATCTTCTCCAAAAACGGAGCATTCCTTACTTCGTAGTCCCGATGCGAGGCAGGGAATCGATCAGTTTGCCGGTTTTCCTGGCCAAATCCTCGGTAATCTGGCGAGCCTTCTGATACGACTCAGATGCCTTGCATTCAACCGCTTTGGAGATATCGGCGCTGCCGGATGAACTGAACCCCTTGATGGCTCTATCAATTGAACTCCGCGCATTTTTCAGGCACGAAGACTGCGCATTCGTATATTGCTGCAAAGAATCATGCGCCTTGCTGAGATCATATGAGTAATTCTTCTGTGACAGGACTCTTTTCAGACTGTCAGTTTTCGACTTAATATCCTGAATCGATGTCTTTATCCGGCTGATTTCTGACTCGCTTAAGGTTTCCATTTTACAATTCTCCCTTTACAACAAATAACTCGTGCAGCTTTCGTTCGAAAACCCTCGGCGCATTGTCTCGTAATTGTTTCAGCGCTTTCAGGGCGTCAGCTTTTTCCCGATCGATGGCTTGATAGTATTCTTTCTTCTTGTTCTCAAGGGATGATCTGTAACCCTTGACCTTTTCATTCACGTCCCTTTCCATTTGGGAAAATAGTGCTTCGATTTGTTTTTCGGCGATATTATCAACTTTTGTGAATTCTCTTTCAAGCGAGTTCATCTCGCTTTCATATCTCCGGGTCAGATCCTGAATCTCACTCCGCAAATTTCTTAAGGTGCTTTCTTCTTCTCTCAACTCAGATTCAAACATATTTCTCCTCCCGTCGATTTCGAGTGCTTGTGCTTTCAGTTATTATACCGGCTCCACGTGTCCGTTTTGTCGGACGCTTTACGTGCGATTCTTGCAAATGAATCCCGGCCACGTCGCCTTCAAGTTCTTCTTGAATAATCATAACATAATCGCCGAGGTCGGGCAAGAAACATGCACAAAAGCGGCACGAACCGCGCGGAAGCGGCAACCAGTTTTTCCTTGCCAAAATAGCAAAGGAAAAGTATTCTAATAAAAAGCGGTGCGTGATTCCGCAATCATCGTATTTTGATATGAACGTGAAGAGAAAACGGAGGACCGGAGAATGAGAATCAAACGTTGGATTTTCTTAGTGCTAATCTTGTTGGTCGTTGCCGGCTATTTGTACTGCGCTGACACTCTGACCGTCGACGGAGCAAATCTGACAGTCGACACATTTACAAAGCGCGTCACGACAGTCACAACACTTATCGCGGCTGTTGCTTTTTGGTTGACGTATTCAAACAACGCGAAAATCACTGAAGCCTCCTATATCAAAGATCTGAACAACCAGTTTATCGTGAACCAGAATATGTTTCTGATCGAGCACGATCTGGAGGTGTTCTTCAACAAACGGAAAAATGGCGAAGTATGCGAAATGAGCAAAAAATATACGGATTTCAAGGAGGAAGACCATCAGCATGTAATTAACTATCTGGTCTACCTCGAGTCCTTCGCTGCCATCGTCAAAAGCGGCGCAATTCGATTCAAGGCGGTCGATGACGTATTTGCCTACCGCTTTTTTATCGCTGTGAACAACCCCGCTTTGCAGGAATCGGAGCTGAAACCTTTCAAAGAATACTACCGCGGAATAATCTGGCTTTCCAAGAGATGGACAAGGTATCGCAAAACGCGGCATCTTCATGTTCCGATGGAAGAAAACTCTCTTTATAAAAACGTGTCCTGACGCACCGAGGTCGTCAAAGCGTTTTCTCGGGCGCTGATATGAAAGATTACATCAAAGGGGCAATCAGGGACAGAAAAGGTTGTTTTCAGTGTTTGGAAATAGCAGTATGAATACGAAAAGTGGAGGAAATATATGAGCGCATCGTATGATAAATACACCGTCACACAATATTCGGTCAGTTCCATCTTAGGTTACATCGAGGCCGGTGATATTGCGATTCCGGAAATCCAACGGCCCTTTGTGTGGAAAGGTCGGCAGGTGCGTGATTTGATCGACTCTCTATACAACGGGTATCCAACCGGCTATCTAATCATATGGCAAAACCCTGATGTCAAACTGAAAGACGGCAAAGACGCAGTCGGGAAAAAAGTTCTGATCGATGGCCAGCAGCGCATCACCGCGCTGATGACGGCCATTGCCGGGCACAAGATTCTTACCGAGGATTATGAAGAAAAGACCATCCGCATCGCCTTCAATCCATTGGCTCAAGATGATGAAGAACGTTTTGCCGTAACTACACCGGCGCATGAAAACAGCTCGTTTTGGATTCCGGATATCTCAGCCGTGTTCAAGCCGGACTTCGACAGTTATGAATTTGTTGACGCATATGCTGAGAAGAACCCCGGTGTGTCCAAAAAAGATGTCAACCAAAAGATTACACAGCTGCTCAACATCAAGAGCTGCCAGATTGGTGCGATTCTCCTTGTCCCGCAGCTTGACATCAGCGAGGTTACTGAGATTTTCGTCCGCATCAATTCGCAAGGCAAACGGCTCAACGAGGCAGATTTTGCAATGTCAAAAATCGCGGCCGACGAGAAAAATGGCGGTAATTCCTTGCGGAAGGCAATCGACTACTTCTGCCATCTTGCCGTCGAACCTGGATTCTACAGTCAGCTCGAAAACGGCGACAAAGAGTTCATGAAGTCCGACTATGCAGCAAAGCTGAGTTGGCTGAAGGATGATCACGAGGGCATCTACGACCCGGATTACAACGACATGCTTCGCGTTTCCTTCATGCATATGTTTGGCAGAGGAAAACTGGGCGATCTTGTCAGCCTCCTCTCCGGGCGTGATTTCACCGACCGCACGTATAAAGAAGAAATTGCTGAGGTAAGTTTCAAAAAGCTGACGGCAGGTGTCAAGAATTTTATGAAACAGTACAACTTCGAGCAATTTGTTCTTGCTATAAAATCGGCGGGCTTCATCTCTTCGAAACAGTTGAATTCGCAGATGACGCTGGATTTTGCCTACACCCTTTTTCTCCTTCTGCAGCAAAGCGGCGAGATATCGAAAATCGAAATCAAGCGATACATCCAGAAATGGTTCGTTCTCTCCACTTTAACGGGCCGATACATCGGCTCTCCGGAAACACAGATGGATAGAGACCTGCGGGGAATAGGAACCAAAGGCATCAAGGCGTTTCTCGAAGAAAACGAAAAAGCGTTACTGTCTGATGCGTTTTGGGATGTAGGACTGGTGCAGAGTCTTGAGACGTCCTCTATATCCAGTCCTTTCCTCAATACGTATCTTGCCGCGCAAGTGTATTTGGGCGACAGGTCGCTTCTCTCGAACAGTACTAAAGTTTCAGACCTGATTGTTGTAGCGGGTGATGTTCACCATATATTCCCGAAGGAGTTCCTCAAGCAAAATGGAGTGACTGAAAAGTCGCACTACAATCAGGTGGCAAACTACGCTTACCTTGATACCGGCGTAAATATCTCCATTGGAAAAAGAGCGCCCAACGACTACTTTTCGGCAGCCCTCTCACAGTGCAGCAACGGCTCCATCGACGTTGGAACAATTACCAATGCAGACGAGTTCTGGGCAAACCTCAAAACGAACTGCATCCCTGCCAATATCCTTGAGATGACAGCCGAGGATTATCCTGCGTTCCTTCAGAACAGACGCGCTCTTATGGCCGCGAAAATCAGGGACTATTACTATAGTCTCTGATACCCAAGCCGTCAGCACTCGCGCTCGCAAAGGTCCGTTTTGCACAGTAACCACAAAAGGAAGAGGGGACGGATAATCCGTCCCCTCTTTTGCTCGATCAAAATTCGGCTCCTTTACTCGCCTTCCTCCTTCTTGCGCAGCACCTTTTTCCTCACAGCCCTCGCAATCATCATGCCTGCGGTCTGGAAGAGCACGGTGGGCAGGACGATCATGAATACTCCGGCGAAAAAGCCGCCGCCGACAAGGCCGCCGAGGGCCTCCGTCATCAGAAGGTTATTGTTCGGAACACCGTTCGCGTGCAGCCGCGCAAAGACGGCATGCAGGCCGAGCACCACGATGGCGGTGCCGATTCCGCCGCCTAAGAGCACTGCCCAGAACCCTTGCCACCGCCTCTTCTTCCCGGCGGAACCTTCGATTGTTTCTTCTCTCTGTTTCATAGATTTGCTCCTTTTTTGTGTATTTGGAATGTGCGGCGCGAGGACGCACAGGGTCCGCTGTCATAATAGCCGTTGTTTTTTCTGCGAACGCAGTCGAAAGTGATATTGCAAGTCACACTTTACCGCAACCGCTGCGACATTTGTTGTACAGACCGCTTCCTCCGCGGCCAGGACTGTGCTACAATGTCCCCAACGAAAACGAACTCTCTCAGGAGGTAAAGGCAATGATTTTCGGCGAAGACAATTTCACATTCAAGGCGGCGGACTTCTATCCGTTCAAGGATCAGGCGGAGATCGACCGCGTGCGCGCCATCACCAAGGAGGACATCCTCGCGCTGAACGGGA
>JAZQPH010000320.1:0-13966 GCA_045628385.1 Succinivibrionaceae bacterium | reverse complement strand
TCAGAACAACCTGCTGAGGCGTCTTCAGATCAGACTGCAGCCAATTCAGCCGATAGGTCAGCGCCAAATATTGCAGGCAAGACCGCTTCGGAAAATGCGTCCAAAGGCGATCGCGTCGTTAGAGAACAGACCGTGGATGTGTCAGAAAAGACTCCATCCGTTCATGAAGAAATCCGCGCAGTATCGTCTGACTCTCAGGCCATTCGCATGGCAGTGCAACAGGAGCAGTCAAAAAATCCGCAGGTGTCCGGAAGCAAATCTTTGGAAACGTCTGCCGGCGTCGCAAATCTCGAAACTGATAATGTCGAAGAATTATCGGCAGACAAAAAGGGCGAATCTCTTGCGCTTCAGTCAGATGACGCAGAGACCGTCGAATCGTCTGCAAAAACCGCAGGCAAAGACAGTTTCCAGAAAAGTTTCGTAGCCACGCTCCGCGAAGCGATGCTTAACGGTCATCAGACTCGCGAAGGAAACCAAGCTTCGCTTGCCAAAGACGGCATGCAGGATATCCGCCAGCAGGTTGAAGCTGGCATGTCATCCGTTTCTGGCGGAACTTCGTCAGGAAGTTTTGTCGACGCCAAGGCTGACTCTGCGGTTGCGCCAAAGAGCGTTTCCGACATTTCAGGCGCACAGCCGATGGACAAAGCAATGAATGCAAAAATGCAAAATCCTCTGGAAGCCGCAAAAGAAATGCAGAAGCCGCTTCGCATGTCGCAAAGTTATGAAGAAAATGCGCGACAGATTTCTGAGAAGATCAACATCATGATCGCCAGAAATCTCAAAACTGCCGAAGTAAATCTGGATCCTCTGAATTTGGGAAAAATGCGCATCAACATCAACATGTCCGAAGAAGGCGTGGCCAAAGTCGGCATGGTGGTTCAGAACGCCGAAACCAAAGATGTGATTTACGAATCTTTGGGCAAGCTTAAAGAAGCTCTGCAGGAAGCCGGAATCAAACTTGGCGATGCCGATGTCAAGCATGACGACGGACGCGGCGCACAGGCTTCACAAAACGATGGCGGCTCGCAAACAAACGAAAATCACTCCGGTAAAATGGCGGGGGTTGTAGCGGATGAGTCCGCGGAAGAACGTTTAGAAGCCGAAATCGTCGCAGACGATTTATCATCGGCAGTCAATTACTATGCATAACGGCAGGCATCTATGGCTGAAGAAGGCGAATTAAAGCTGGACAACCAATCCGGCAAAAAGAAAAAAATGATGCTCATCGGAATTGTGCTCGGTGTTGTGCTGCTGGGCGCTGTCGGAGGGATATTTCTCCTCGGCGGTTCCAAGGAAGAAGGTGAGGGCGGTGCTGCCAAGAAAACTCCGGAAGAGATCGCGGCAGAGCAGACTATCCACTATGTTCCTGTGCAGGTGCCGTTTATCTTCAATGCAGAAGGAAAACCAAAAGGGCATTTGGTACAGATAAAACTGACGTTAATGGTCAGGGGTGACGAAAATTTTGCCTTTGCGCAGCATCATCTTCCTGCGATTCAGAATCAGATTTCAAAAGAATGCGCCGGAGTTCAATATGCCGACATCAAGGACGGCATGGGAAAGCAGGCGCTAAAAGAAAAGTTCTTGCTCAGCATTAAAGGCAAGATGAAAGAACTAGAGCATAAGGACATTGTTGAAGCAATCCTTTACGATGGCTTTATCGTTCAGTAACCGGGGTAATAATGTCGGATATATTAACGCAGGATGAAATTGACGCCCTCCTGCACGGAAGCGACGAAGACGAGCTGCCCAAGGAGGAAAATCCCTCTGACCAGCCTGGCGTGACGGCCTTTGACTTTTCTTCTCAGGATCGAATCGTCCGCGGCCGCATGCCGACCCTTGAACTTGTCAATGAGCGCTTTGCGCGTCACCTTCGCATAAGTTTGTTCAATATGATGCGCCGCACCGCCGAAGTATCGATAAACGGCGTGCGCATGATAAAGTTCAGCGAATATATCCATTCTCTGTTCGTTCCTACCAGCCTCAATATGGTCCATTTCAAGCCGCTCAAAGGCACGGGACTCGTGACGCTGGAAGCTCAGCTCGTATTTATTCTCGTAGAAAACTTTTTCGGCGGCGAAGGCAAGCGTCACACGAAGATCGAAGGACGAGAATTTACTCCGACTGAACGCCGCATCATTCAGATGCTGCTGAAGATTATTTTCGAAGATTACACGGAAGCGTGGAATCCGGTCATGAGCGTGGAATTTGAGTATCTCGATTCCGAAGTCAACCCTGCCATGGCCAACATCGTGAGCCCGACAGAAGTCATCGTCATCAACTCGTTTCATATCGAACTTGACGGCGGTGGCGGAGATTTCCACGTGGCGATGCCGTATTCCATGCTTGAGCCTATCCGCGAACTTCTCGATGCCGGCGTTCAGAGCGATAAAGGCGACACGGACCTTCGCTGGGCCAAAGCGCTGCGCGACGAAATTATGGACGTGCGCGTCGGCCTCACGGCAAAACTTTTGGAAACGGAGCTGACGCTCCGCGAAATTCGCGATCTGCAGCCAGGCGACATTATTCCTCTCGATATGCCTGAATCCATATTGGTCAGCATCGAGGGAATGCCTACTTTCCATGCCAAACTGGGCAGGGTGAAAGAAATGCAGGCGTTAAAGATTACAGATCGGCTCAAACGGCCGGAATCTATCAAGAACGAGCTGACGCTCATAACGGGCAAAGACAGTTTCGACATAGAAAATCTCGACAGCGAGGAATAGCCAATGAGCGAAGAAGATGACATCATGGCCGCTTGGGGCGCGGCCCTAAGCGAACAGGCAGAAGCCGAAGGCAAAAGCGGTTTCGGGGAAGAAGACCCCGACGACATAATGGCCGCAGCTCAGGATAGTTCAGTATTAAAAGGTGCCGATGCAGAAGGCGCCGAGACGATTGAACTCGAAGATTTCGGCGACAGCAAGCCGCTGACCAAAGGCGAAAAGAGACGCTTGGACGCGATTCTCGACATTCCGGTCGTGATTTCGATGGAAGTCGGAAGATCGTCGATTTCTATAAGAAACCTGCTGCAGCTCAATCAGGGTTCCGTTGTGGAACTTGAACGCGTGGCAGGCGAACCTTTGGACGTTCTTGTCAACGGCACTTTGATAGCTCACGGCGAAGTCGTGGTGGTCAATGACAAATTCGGCATTCGCATGACCGACGTCATCAGCCAGACCGAGCGCATCAAGAAACTCAAATAATGACCAGATTGTCGGCGGTTTTGTCCGCAATTTTCGGTTCTTTTTATGCGGTTGCGGCAGCTGCAATCGAAGAATCGTCATCAGCCAATTCCCAGACGGTTCCGTCTGTCGGGGCAGACCTGGCTTCGAATATCGGATCTGCCGGGATAAAGGCGCCTGATCTTGCGCAGTGGCTTCTTAGCTGTTTGTTCGTCCTTGCACTTATTTTTTTGCTTGCTTGGTTTTTAAAACGCATGCAGTTAAACAAAGGCTATTCAAGAACGGGGGTCAGAGTTGTTTCGTCGGCCATGCTCGGAAGAAAAGAGCGCGTTGCGGTCATTGAGGCTGCAGGCAGGGAGTTTCTTGTCGGCGTTGCGGAGGGCAGGGTGTCGCTTCTTTCTGAACTGACGAAATCAAAAGTTGAATCTTCATCCGAAAGCGCCTTTCATCCTGAACACCATGACAATCCTCAAGATGAGAATTGCGCGGCGGTTCCCGATTTTGGAAGCTTGCTGGACGGGGCAAAAAATGAATCTGTTCAGGACTGCCGGGAGAATAAATGAAACTGACTAAAGCGGCTCTGGCCGCATTCGGCATTTCTGCAGTTTTGGCGCCTTCGTGCATTGCGGGCGACTTTTCGATGCCCGCCGTGACTTTGACGGCGGGCGAAGGCGGAGAACAGCAATACAGCCTGTCGCTGCAAGTGCTTTTGTTCATGACGGCGCTTACTTTGCTGCCGTCAATCATCATCATGATGACTTCGTTTACGCGATTCATCATAGTTTTTTCTATTTTGAGACAGGCCATCGGTCTGCAGTCGGCTCCGTCCAATCAAGTTTTGGTCGGCATGGCGCTGTTTATGACGATGTTCGTGATGGGACCGGTTTTCAACAGAATTCATGATGAGGCGATAACCCCGTATTCTGAAGATCGGATAAGCGCTGCGCAGGCTTTTGAGAACGCCAAGGCTCCGATCAAGGAGTTCATGCTGGCGCAGACGCGCATCAAGGATCTTAACAGTTTTCTTGAATTTGCAGGCGAAACTGCCGAAAAGCCCGAAGATGTATCGATGAAGGTGCTGATTCCGGCATTTATGGTGAGCGAACTCAAAACTGCGTTTCAGATCGGCTTTATGATTTTCCTGCCGTTTCTCGTCATCGATCTCGTGGTTGCCAGCATTCTGATGGCCATGGGTATGATGATGCTCTCGCCGGTGCTGATATCGCTGCCGTTCAAACTGATGCTGTTTGTTCTGGTTGACGGCTGGGCGCTCATCATAGGCACTCTTATCGGCAGTTTCGGACCGATTGTCGGAGGATAGAATGGATCCAGCGGAATATGTCGATGTCCTTCGCCAGACATTCGGTCTTGTGGCGCTGCTTGTTTCGATAGCCATTCTGCCGAGTTTGCTCGTCGGCCTGTGCGTTGCCGTTTTCCAGGCGACGACTTCCATTAACGAACAGACGCTCAGTTTTCTTCCGCGTCTTCTCATAACGCTTATGGCAATTGCGTTCGGCACCAATTGGGGCTTGCAGACGGTGATGGACTTCTTCACAAGAATAATATCCCTTATTCCGGAGGTTATAAGCTAGGTGGAAGCGCTTTGGTCCGACGTTCTTGAATGGCTCGCTTCGAACATCTGGCCGTTTGTCAGAATATCATCCATGCTGAGCGCCATGCTTATCATCGGCTCGCGCATGCTGCCGTCGATAACAAGGCTTGTCTTTGCAATCGCGCTGACATGGGCGCTCATCCCTCTGGTTCCCCCGCCGCAGACTCAGGTTTCTCTGTTTAGTCTGGAAGGTGCCGTGATTACCGCAAATCAGCTTTTGATCGGCACGACGATCGGCTTTGCCACTGAATTCATATCGCAATGTTTTATTTTGGCGGGTCAGGTCATAGCGATGCAGACCGGTCTTGGCTTTGCTTCCGTCGTTGACCCCGTAAACAGCATGAATACTCCCGTGGTCGGGCAGTTTTTCAGCATGACTTGCGCACTGATTTTTTTCGGGATTGACGGACATCTAGTATTTATCAACCTTTTGAGGCAGAGTTTTATAACGTTGCCGATCGGGGCTGATTTTTGGCCTCAGGATACTTGGAAAGAGCTGTATTCATTTCTTTCGGTCATGTTTCAGACTGCGGTAAATTTCTCGATTGCATCCATATGCACGATGATCGTCATAAACTTTACGTTCGGCGTTCTGACGCGAGCGGCTCCGCAGCTTAATATTTTCAGCATGGGTTTTGCAGTGTCGCTTATAGTCGGCGTCGGCATACTTTGGCTTGCGATGAGCAATTTTTATGTCTACTTTGAACGTCAGTTCGACCAGGCGTCGGGTTTGGTCTGCATGATGATCGGGGTAGATTGCACCGGAGGGATCAGATAATGGCTGAGAACGACGGGCAAGAAAAAACAGAACAACCGACTGGCAAACGAATAGCAGACGCCAGAAAAAAAGGTCAGGTTCCGCGCTCGAGGGAAATGGGCACTCTGTGCGTTTTGTTCTCGGGCGTCATCGGGCTTTTGCTCGTTTCTCCGCTTTTCAAAAATGCTTTCGACAAGCTGTTTAAGCTGTCATGGATGCGACCTCGGGAAGCTTTGTTCGATCCGACAGATATGCTGAGATCGTTCTTTGAAGCCATTGCTACCGTTTCCGTTCCGATTGTCGCTTACGGATTTTTCGTCATATTGTGCGCGCTTATCGGCAATTTGGCCGTCGGCGGCTGGAACTTCAGCACGCAGGCCATGATGCCGAAGTTTTCCAAATTGAACCCGATGAACGGCGTAAAGCGCATGTTCGGCTTGCAGAGCTGGATTGAGCTTATAAAATCCATTCTGAAGGTGCTGTTCATCGGCGGCATCGCTTATATGCTCATCTCGGGGCAGGTCGATCATATAGTGAGTCTTCAGACAAGAAATATTCCCGACTGCATCTCCGAGGCGATGTGGCTTTGTTTCAAGGTGGCTGTCGGCATTGTGTCTGCTCTCATACCGATCGCTGCCATGGACTCGTGGTTTCAGAAATGGAATACCAATCGCCAGCTCATGATGACCAGGCAGGAAGTCAAAGACGAATATAAAGATACGGAGGGCAAACCCGAAGTTAAAGGCCGCATCAGAAGATTGCAGATGGAAATGGCCAATCGCCGAATGATCCAAGAAGTTCCTAAGGCGGATGTCGTGGTGACCAACCCTACGCATTATGCCGTTGCCCTTAAATATGATCAGACGAAGGCTCACGCTGCACCTGAAGTTCTGGCAAAGGGTGTTGACGAAGTTGCTCTTAAGATAAGGGAAGTCGCCAAGGAGAACAAAATCGAGATTATTGAATCGCCTGAACTTGCGCGCGCGATCTATTACAGCACCGATCTTAAAAAACAGATTCCTGAAGGATTGTTCGCAGCAGTTGCGCAGGTTCTCGCATATGTATTCCAGCTTAAAATGTATAAAGCAAGAAGAGCGCTGGCACCTAAGCCTTTATCAAAAAATCTGCCTATTCCTGACGAACTTAAGCATGATTGAGCCATTTTCGAATTAGCGTCTAATATTTGTTTAATGCGACTTTGAAAGCTAAATATGGCCATTTCAGCAAGCAAGTTGCGGCATGTGCAAAAAGTGCTCGATTTCTGAGAAGAAGAGATGATAGATGAATTGGTAAATTTTCGATTCAGTCTCTAGATATAACGGGAACAAAGAAGAAAATACACACAATTTTGTTAGTTTGTTTTGAATGCATTAAATTTGCTTATCGAATATACATCAATATATATTTTTGTATGTAATGATAATTTCCGTCGAAGTTGAATTTCATGATATTGGTCTGTATTAATGGTTGAAACAGATAAATTGCTAATCATTCTAAAAGTGACATAAATTATGTTTGGTGTGGTTGACTGAGGTAGGGCAAAATGAAAGAAATTGACATTGCAAATGAAACTTTTGCTGAGTTTATTAACCACAACAGTTATTACGTTGACAAAACTTCTTTCATAAAAACTATTTTTAAAAGAGGAACGAGCAAGGTCATGCTGATTACGCGTCCGCGCCGTTTCGGCAAAACTCTGGCCATAAGCACCTTCCATGAGTTTTTAAGAATCAATCCGAACAACCCTGACAATCCTGCAGACATCTCATATCAAGAGCAATTATTCAAAGACACCATGATTTACGGCGATCAGGAATTTTGCCGTGAGCATATGGGCAAATATCCCGTAATTTCCGTTTCGTTCAAAACCGTTTTCGGCAAAGATTTTGAAAGTGCCTATGATGAGCTCGGAGGCACAGTTTTTGACCTTGCGTCCAAATACGTTTATCTGCTTGAAAACAAAAACGGAAAACTCTCGGAATCGCAGCTGTCTTATTTAAAAAAACTCTCAGACTATGAATTTGCATGCGATTTCAAAAACAAAAAATACGTCATAGGCTCGCTTGAAAAGCTGACTGAACTTCTGAGCGTTTATCACGGAGTAAATCCAATACTACTCATAGACGAATATGACGTGCCGATTGCCAAAGCCGCTGCGAGGGGTTATTACGATGACATCATAGACATAATGAGCGTGCTTCTGAGCAAAGCTTTGAAAACCAATCCGTATTTGGGAAAAGCCGTGCTTACAGGCTGCCTCAGAGCCGCAAAAGAAAGCATATTCACGGGACTCATCAATCTAGACGTATGCTCGATTTTGGATATGGGCACGCACGAACTTTCAAAAGGCATCGGCTTTACAAAAGAAGACACGCAGCATGTTCTTGATTATTACGGACTGGACAAATTCATAGATTTGGTAACGAACCACTATGACGGCTATCGTTTCGGCAGAGAGCATATGTATTGCCCTTGGGACGTCATGAATTTCTGCAAAAAAAATTATCAGAATGTCGGAAGAAACGAAAAAGACATAGCCGGGGGCAACTACTGTCTGCACACAAGCGGCAACGCCGTCATCGAGGAGTACATGGGCTATATCGAGCCCGAGAACATAAACAAGATGCAGTCTCTTTTGGACGGAAATACGATAACAACGGCGGTAAGAACGTCGCTATGCTACGGTGACTTAAAAAATCACGATATCGAAGACTTCTGGACTTTGCTGCTTTATACGGGATATCTTACCTTTGATCCCGACAGCGTAAGGTATGACGAATCGGTCGTTGGAGACTTCGTGTGCGACGTGTTCATTCCGAACAAAGAAATCAGATTATGCTTCCAAAACAGGATTATGTCTTTTTACAAAAAGAATCCGCGGATGCAGAACTGCATGGCCGATTTTGTCAAAGGATTGTTCTCGGGCGATGCCCAACGAGTAGAAGATAATCTAACCAGCCTTTTGCAAAAATACGTATCGCTCAGAGATTTTGCCTCCAACGCGCCAAAAGAAAATTATTACCACGGTTTTATGAACGGCTTGCTTGTTAATTCTTCTCAAATTATCCAAGAACAAAGTTCGAACAAGGAATCTGGCGACGGTTATGTTGATTTAATTATTTCATCAAAAACAGAACCGAAATTTGTGCTGCTCGAATTAAAGAAAACAGATTCTCCAACTGATGACAGAAAAAAGATTGCGCAGTCGGCGATAAAGCAAATAAGAGAAAAAATGTACGCCGAACCGTATATAAGCAATACTACAATTGAAGAAATTTATGCCTTCGGAATATGTTTTTTTAACAAGCGATGTTCCGTGGTGTACGAAAAATTGAAATAAACAAATCGATATTCAAAAGGCTTATGTATACCTCTTCCGAGATTTGCCAGAGCTGAAATAAAATAACTGCCGAAATATAGCGTTTGAGAGTGCCAAACACAATCGCAGGCACTTGTCTCAAACCAGTCGGCGCTTTTTATTTCGATTTTGTCGTGCAGTCTATAAATTCATGATGGGCAGAAATAAATCTTGCAGATCAAGGAATTGCTAAATTTAGTCGACTCTTCTGATGCGGGCTACGCACTTGTTTTCTTGCGAGAAAACGACCGCGTATCTTGAAATTTTCATTTCTGGGACCAGATTGCCGTAATTTCTGCCGATCATCGTTGATGCTGCATCTTTCAGCATTTCGTTGGCATTCTGCCCTTCCCGCTGAATCCTAAAGCTGAAAATAAACCTGGCATTGCCTATTTCTACGGCAATATCGCTTCGTTCCTTGTCGTTCATTATCTGGCTGTTGCATCTAAATCTCATGAACATGAAATGCGTGTAAAGAAGCTCTCTTAAGTTCGAGACCTTTTCAAAAAGGACCGTGTCGTAAGTAAATGCTTTGACTACCGTATTGAAAATATTGGCGAATTCTTCTGGTTCGCCCGATGAGGCAGCGTTCATGATGCATTCTGAACTTGCTTCTGAGGAAATCGCGGTCAGTTCGTCCGGCAGAAGTTCGCTCGTGTAGAAATGATCAAGCGCTAGCGATGATAAGAATTTGAAGATTTCTTTGTTCGGAACGCCGATGATAGCTTGTTCTCCGCTGACTCCTTTGATAGTGAGGAATCCCGATTGCAGCATCATTACGGTTGGTGGCATTTTATTTACTGGATAGGCGCGTTCCAGCATTGAAATAGGCATCATCACCGTATCACGCATGTTCTTTTCAAGAGTGGGCAGGCTTAGGCAATATCTCTTTGAATCTTTGCGGCTCGATAGAGGCTTGAAATATTCCTGAACATAACTCGACAGCGACGCCGTGTTGGTCCAGTATGGCAAGAATCCTTCGACGGGACTAACGTTTGCCAAGAAATTGAGTACTGACCATGGATTATGTACGCCGGTCGACGCGCTGCGCTCGAAACAAAATCCTTCGTAATAATCTTTGATTTTCTCGAGCGTTTCTTGGTACGTAACTCCGCGAAGCGATGCTGCCCGTTCAATAAAAGGCTTAAAGTAAGTTTCGAGTTCTGCTGATGTAAATCCTAGCAGATTTCCGTATTCGGGTTTCTGGCTGATATCGATGAAAGTATTGAAATCAGAGAACAAATTGATATTGGTAAATTTCGATACGCCAGTGATGAAGAAAAACCTAAGTTTGTTGCTGTTTGCTTTAAAGTTTAGGAACAGATCGGAGATAACGCTTTTAACCGATTCAAATTTCTTTATGTTGTCCATGGAATAGACGAGCGGGGAATCGTATTCGTCTATAAGCAGTACGAGTTCGCGTTTATCCATTTCATCAGCAATGGCATCGAACTTATCGGATGGTTCATCTGAGTCCTCGGGATCATAATCTTCCAACCCCTGAGCTCTTGCCCAGCTGTCGAAAAATTTGCACAGAGAATGTCTGAAACCTTTGGCCGTTCTTTTGGCTTTGCTGGAAAAATCGAGGTGCATTACTCTGTAGTCACGGTTGTCTTTCCAAAGGTCTGCTATTTTCATGCCTGCGAACAGATCCATTTTCTGCTGAAACAAGCATTCGAACGCAGAAATCAGCAGAGACTTCCCCATGCGGCGCGGACGGGATAGGAATACCGGCTGATCGGAAATGCGGGAAATTTTGTACAGAAGATCTGTCTTATCTACATAGATTTTGCCGTCTTTTCTCAGAAGTTCAAAGTCTGTGGCGCCGAGAGGGAGCTGTTCAAGATCAAGTTCTTCCATAGTCATATGCCGAATCCTCCGTGTTCTTATCTTTTCTTATACAGCAGATCTTTGGCGGATGTTGTGCCGACGATTCCAAAATAGGAAGCCTCATGGTGATTGGCAAGCAATTAGACCAAAATACGGGCATCTATCAAATTTAGAATCGCAGATTTGTGATAAAAAAACATTTCATACTCTGCCGCTTTTTTTATTTGTCATAATCTATACCAAATTTAATTGATAATTAAGGAAACAAGAATTTGAGTTTAATTGATACAAGTCGATATATGAGCTTAATTCTTCGTCATAAACCTGAAGCAATTGGCATTCAATTGGACGATCATGGATGGGCCAATGTAGATGAATTAATTGCAGGAATATCGAAGACATATGAGTTTAGTATGGATGTCTTGGAAGAGATTGTCAGAACAGACGATAAGCAGAGGTATTCATTTAATGATGATAAAACTCTAATAAGAGCTAATCAGGGGCACTCTATTCCTGTTGACGTGGAATTAGAGAAGGCAACACCTCCAAAATATCTGTATCATGGAACAGCAGAAAAATTTAGAGAATCAATAGAAGAACAAGGTTTGATTCCTAAGAGCAGGCTATACGTTCATTTGTCTTCTGATATAGATACAGCAATTAAGGTTGGCAGCCGACATGGAAAACCAGTAGTTTATCGAATTTTATCTGGTTTGATGCATGATGAAGGCTTTGATTTTTATAAATCCGTTAACGGAGTATGGTTAACAAAACATATACCAGTAAACTATATTGGAAGCGATGTTATAGATAAAAAAGAAATTATAGAATTGTGAATTTAAATAATAGCAATGCGCATTGCATTATAAAACTGAAATTTCAATAAACTTACAAAAGGATTTAAACTGCTCTTTAAAGCAATCTAAATCCTAATGATTGGCTAGTGATTAGCCCTTATAAAGGTGGCTAAAAATCCTTTTGGTAGGTAAGCAATAGGTTTCAAAATCACCGATACTAAGCATCGAACGTGTGTAATTCACCGATTTAATGACTTGAATTCATTTACTTCAGCAACCATTTTAGGATCCTTTTCAGGATAATAATCCCAATTAATTGCCCAATCAGCATATGAGTATCCAGCTTTCGGCAATATCGCGAGTAATAGACTGTCCAATATATCTACACCATCATAAATTTCTGGTTTAAAATCAACTCTGTAATAAAAATATGCAATAAATTTATATGGTTCTGGTATTGGGTATTCTTCTCCGCCATAACTCCAAAATAAATTTGCAAAATTGATTACAGATTCTGGTGTTTTGCATTCTTTAAAAAGAAAATTTTTCCAACTTGTAAAAGTGTTTTCCCATCCGAATTCAGCTATTTGTTGCTTTGCCTGATTTCTATGTACTTTACGAAGATTATCTGATTCAATGCCAAAAGTTTGATTAAAGAGAATATTCGTTAAATTATCAATTTTGTTTATCATAACTTTTTCTCCATTTTGAATCTTTATGAAACAAATATTTGTTTTTTAAATACAAATTGTTTAATATTTGTTTAACCAATTTAAGAGATTGATTATTAGGTTGAAAATGTCCACTGGCATTATTAATCCTAAAAATGTTTCCTTCTTTAAATTCAATAATTCCAGCGCATCGAACTTTTGGATTTTTTCCTCCTATAAGAGTAGGATGCGGAGAACGTTTGTGTTTATTATTGGGATTGCATCTTTTTCCAAAAATAATTCTACCAGATGTATTAACAACATAGGTAAATCGGCCATTCGCAGGTTTGTCATTAAATAATATTTTGTCGCCAGATATTGATTTGAGAAAATCAGTCGCAGTGGGATTTTTGAAATATCCTTTTTTAGGCGAATATATATCCGGGTCTTCCTTGTCCATTTTCAGCATATTGGGAACAACTCTGTAAAATTCCTTCCAAGACTGAAATATACCTCTTGTTCCAAAGTAGGAACCATTTATTCCGCTTCCCATCAAATATTCCCTCCATGCATCTTTTTTATCCAATTGTCATATTGAATAAATTTGGAATAACGGAGATACTTTCCGAAAATGCTGTCTGGCATGGCGCCGTAAACCAGAACGGTGGCAGGTTCCAGGGTATCAAGCATAGATTCCAAACCAGCCTCGAAATTGTATTTGTCCTCACTGTGCTTAATGCATCCGTATGTGCCTATCGATAAAATGCTATTTTTTTCGATGCCTAAAAAAGCCAATTTCTCAGGGAGCACTTTCTTTGTATAAGTTTCGTCGCTTCCCCATCTCACTTGAGGGATAACGTATAGACCCAGTCTTTGAAAGAAACTGCCGATTGCTCTATTTCTGTAAACATTTGTAATTTGAACTGACAGAGGGGCATCTCTGTAAAGAGAGCAATCAGGAGATATGAGAAAAGAGAATCTGGAAAATCCTCGATAAATTGCTGAGGTGATATTAAAACGTCAGCAAAATTTGCGTCTTTTTCATAGAAACATACAGCAGTTTCTTTACAACTAACGTTGGAGCCGTTTCTTCGAGAAAATGGAACCAATTCTTTAGGAATGTAGATCTGTGAAGGTTTTTCGATAAATGGAATTTCTAAAATGCCGTCAAACCTGGCACCCATAACGAGTTCCGGACAACATCCGTCATCAAGAACGGCGTTTCTGTTTTTGAAAAGTTCGATGCCAAGTGTGGTTTTGTAGTCAGAATGCGATTCGATCGCAAAACTTTTTTTGACATGTATGTCACGTCTCCCAAAAAGAGGGGTTTTCACAACAGGCGAGACATGCTAACATTCACTTGCTTAGGGTATGTGTTAGTACATGTTGCTCACCGTACCAATTTAAAATGCACGATGGATGTGTCACCATCCATCGTGTTTTTATTCTTTTGCTACCTTTACATACGATCCTCCTCCTTCGTCATTCGGTTTTCTTTAGTCAATCCATTTATAGCGAAGCACATGTTGCGAAAAATCGGTCCATTCAAGAATTTCGTCATTCTGCAGTCTGCCTAGTACCATATAAGCTGGAATGTTTACGTCTCTGGCAAATGATTCAATATCTTGCCATGTAGGCTTTCGTTTCATTCTAATGAATGTTTTGTACTTTTCAGGCGTTATTAGAAAATCCTGTGCCCATTTATCTGCTCTGAACTCAACATTACTGTCTGATTTGTCAAAATCAACAAATTTGGTCGTATAATCTGCATATTTTATATGCG
>JAZQPH010000319.1:0-6001 GCA_045628385.1 Succinivibrionaceae bacterium | reverse complement strand
TCGGCTTTCCGCATTGAGAGCATCAAGTTTACGCCCGGCGGCCACAGCGGGGTGGCACCACCAGTCACCGTTCCGAACACTGAAGTGAAACGCCCATGCGCCGATGGTAGTGTGGCATTCGCCATGCGAGAGCAGGTCACTGCCGGGCACCCTTTTAAATTCAAATCAATAAACAATGAGAGCAGTGATTAAGTTCACTGCTCTCATTGTTTATCTTTTTTTTCACAATTATTTCCCTGCTTTAGGGCAGATTGTTGTATCAGAGATTTCTTTCGAAATTTACGAACACGATCGAGATTTCGTTTGAATTTTATCAGTGTGAGCGGCGATATTTTTCAGCACGGAGTTATACATTTTCGTGTGGCTTTAGAAGATTAATTACGAATTGATCGGCCGTTGCGATTAAGAATTGTTGCCTTTAGTAAAGTGAACCTTGGCTGTCTAGATTTGTTCCTGATTTATTTCTGATACGGCGCGGAATTAGCCGCGCCGTCATGGAGAATGGTTGTTAAGAATGCTGAGCTGAAACCAACTTCATGCATCCTTTGAACATGTCTTCTTTGTTGGTAACGAGGGATTCGTCAAAATGAGGAACTGTTGCAAGAGATGAGCATTCTGCGAACATTTCCTTCATTGTGGTGACCTCGCTCGTGTCGAAGTAGGGCACGCTCGTAAGTTTAACGCAACTGTGGAACATTGCGCTCATGTCGGTTGCGCTGCTTGTGTCATAAAGCGGCACAAACGTGAGTCTGCGGCAGTTGCGGAACATTTCGGACATGTTTGCTGCTGAAGAAGTATCGATGAACGGAGCTATGGTCAGATTGGAGCAATTGGTGAAAAGATTGCTCATATTTACGACGTTGCTCGTATCCATGTCACCGATCGTTGTCAGGCTGCGGCAGCCTTTAAACATGCCGGACATGGTGGTAACGGAAGCTGTATCCATTGCCGGAATGGTCGTTAGTTCTATGCATCCTTGATACATGCCGTCCATGGCTGTTGCGTTTTTGGTCTGCAGTGCAGGGGCTTCTAGCAGGCTTGAGCATCCGTTAAAAAGATTTTTAAGCGAAGTCGCCATGGTTGTATTGGTCAGAGTTGCCCTGTCGAGGTTATAGCAATCTGCGAACAGACCGTCGAGAATTTTTGCGCTGGTCGTATTGAGATTTATCGCTTCGCTGAGAGCCTGGCAGCCTTGGAACATGCTGGTCATGTTTATGGCTGCGTAGGTGTTGAAGCGCGGCATCGTTTTGAGGGATTTACATCCTGCGCACATCTTCTGCATGTCAGTAATCCTGCTCGTGTCGAACATCGGAATTTCAGTAAGTTCCGTGCATCCCATGAACAGTCCGGCAGCCGACGTGACGTTTTCTCCCAGGCGGATCTGAAAAACAAGCGACGTCAGTTTGGAACCATACAGAGGGCTGGTCGAATATTCCCCGCTCTGAGGATCATCGAGAATTTGCAGATCGTAATTTATGACGAGTTCGTCGAGATTGCTGTTTTCGATCTGTTCTTTCACTTTGTCCGTGAATTCGGTGTAATTGTTGAGAACGATGCTTTTGCTGGATTGGCTGGCGTGTTCCATGTTAAACCTTAATGTTTCGGTAACTTTACAATATTATTACGCTATATCTTCGCGTTTCGGCTCGGCAATATTTCTGATCGCAAGGCACATTACGCACAAGTTAGCAATGTGTTGATTGTAAACCCCGAAGTGAGAAGACGTATTTAAAGTGCGCAATCGGTAGGCGAATATTTGAGCCGAATGGTGTTTTTCATGTGAATTCGAATTAGATATCCAGATTTGTTGCGGCATAGGTGATGGGGGCGCATGGGAGCACTTCTTTTCGTCAGATGCCGAATTGCGCTTGTATTTGGCGAATGCAAGCATTGCCGGTCAGAATAAGTTTTCTGGCCGCTTTTAGCAAGACGAGCAGAAGTTCGTCCGCCTTTGATTTCTTATGAGTTCAGACTGTTCTCGCCTTTGTCATTTTTCAAGATGCTTTTTCCAATCTTCTTCTTTGAAACCGACTAGCACGGCTTCTTCAGATACGGCTATAGGACGCTTTACCAACATACCGTTGGAGGAAAGCAATATAAGCTGTTCGTCCTCGTTCATCGAGGGGAGTTTGTCCTTGAGATGCATTTCTTTGTAAAGCAGTCCGCTCGTATTGAAGAATTTTTTGAGCGGCAGTCCGCTTCTTGCATGCCAATCCTTCAGTTCGTCTAACGTCGGATTTTCATTGGCAATGTGGCGCTCAGAATAACGAATATTGTGTTCATCAAGCCATTTTTGGGCTTTTTGGCAGGTTGTGCATTTTGGATAGCATACAAATATCATGATGACTTCCTTAGATCGCATCTGCAGTGTGCATATTTTTAAATTTCATATGGCGCTTTTCTGATTTTATATATGTTTGGCAAATATACATGAGATGCCGCTGAAGTTTTCCCAAAAGATTTGTTTGGATCGATTTTATGGCAAATAATCTGTGTTTTTATGCACCGTTGCGGGGTAGTTGCAAAACTTCGAACATTTATCCGATAGTTTTGACCGAATGAGCATTTGCTTTCGGTTACTTTGTTACAATCGGTTGCATTTATTTTTGCTCAGGAGTTCTCGAGTTTCTTGCGGCGATTTTCGTTTGCAATCGCAATGAGTATTATTCTTTTCGCTCGCATTTTATGAAGGCAACTAATAGGTGGATAGTATGAAATTTTGGAAAATGTCGGCAGCATTGGGGCTTTTATCGAGTCTTACTGCCTGCTCTCTTTTAGATGTTCAGCACAGCTCGCAATCAAGCGGCTCATATTCTTCCTATGGCGTATATGACATATATGCCGGCCAGGTAACAGGAAGATCCGATGCTCCCGCCAAGTGCGGCATCATTGTGAACAGACTCAAGCGCGAATATCCTGACGAATATTTCAGATGGACCGGCGATTGGCGCGAAGTCGGACGCGGAAAAAGATCGGTATGCGCGATCGAGTCTTCGGTTGATTTGAGTTATTACCGCTAAGACTGCTTTAATCTGTATCGAAAAGAGGAACTATAGTTCCTCTTTTTCGTTTTGGGAAAATCTGGCTGACGAGCATCGAGAACGTCAATTGACGAATTATTGTGTCGTTAGCAAGGTCGGGGGAGACGTTTTGCTTTTTTGAAAATATGACATTTTTATGTAACCTGGATAAATACTCCCGCAGCATCCTAGTGACGATATGTGTTCATGTTTGCGACAATAGAAGCGTCCCCAGTCAGTCCTTTTTGAGAGCGAATTGAGACCCATCCAATCGTCGGCAATATGCGCGATGGGGCGTGTTTTTGAATCGCCCGATCCCCTATAATTTCAAAGTTAATGCGCTGACGCGCAAGGATGCTTTGATAGGATAGCGCTTAAACTCGCATCAGCATCGTCAGCATAATTTGGAAAATTGCCGAATAAAATACGGCGCGGCATCTTTTAAGAAAGAGTCGCCCCAATCGTTCTTGGAGCAGAGATGGACGAAAAAGAAAAAGCACTGCAGGAAATTTTTGACGAAGGCGGCAGGGCAAGGCGCATAAAAACAGCAGCTCTTATTTGCGTCACGGCTGCTTTTGTTGGCACCCTCGCGTTTTTTTCCATTAAATCTAATCTTGCGGGCAATCTGTCCCCGGATCAGATTGCGGAGAACCGCGAAAATTTTCTGAAGGAATTCAAAGCCGACGCGGCCAAGGTTGAAAAGGCTAACCCGGGTTTTTCGTTCAAAGGATTTTCTTTCGTCGGATCTACTTTCCTTATCGAATCGAACATTGCTAATTACTCTTTCAATCAGGGCAATGCGATGGTAGGACCTGATTTTTTTATCGCCAAGGGCTCGCCCGAATTTGCAAAAAGTTATTGCAAAGGCGGCGTGTCGATAATTGACAGACCGCTTGGCATCGATTCGGTCCATTACGCCAACTATAAGGACGGCGCGATCCAATTTACCGTGGTGATAACAAAAGATGCCTGCAAGGGAATCTGACAGCGCATGCGCTCGGACAATTCCGTTGATATTTGAATTTTGCCAGCTGTTGCGGCAGAACTAGGACTAGCATATGAGAACTGACGATTGGTTTGTGAAATTCGCCCAGCGTAAGCTTGAAAGCTGCGGAAGTACTCTTCTTGTCGATCTTGAAATCGGCACATGCACGCTGTGCGAACCAGGCGAAATGCGTTTTAGCGACAATCAGCCCAAATATACAACGTATGCCGACTGGCTTAGGGTGTTTGTCGAAACGGAGGTAATGCCGGCTGATCAGGCAAAAGTTCAGCTGATGTTCTCGCCCGACAATTTAAAGCAAGTAATGTCGTTTTCAAGTTCGCATGTATCTGTGACTTTTGCAAATCGCGAAGGCGTGTGGATGAAGGTCATAGCCACACTCATCGATGCCGATTCCATGGGTTTTGCTAAGTCCGTAATGCTTGAAAAAATCGAAGTTCAGGCTAATGCCATGCTTGCCGAAAACAGATATTTTCATTCAGGTTTGTTCGGAGTTATTCAGTTTGAATCTCCTGTAGGCGGCACCAACAACAGATGGCCGGTTTCCGGTGTTCTCAAAGCAAACGAAGAAGCTCTCAGAACTCTCGATTACACTCCAGAAGAGTTTTATCGAAAAGCAAGCGAACAAGATTTGGAAATCATCGCTCCGTGCGATATCGTCAATTTCAGAGAGGCTCTCGGAAGGCTTGATCGCATAGGGTCAAGAACCATGTTTTCCGTCAAACTTCTGAACAGGCATGGGTTGATGGTTGCGGTTCGCGGCGAACTGGAACTTTGCTGCAATGATGACGGCAAGCGTTTCGTCCAGGCTCTTTTCATCGATGACACTTCAAACGAGAACACAGGCGCAGTAATTTCAGATCTCAAAAAAGAACTAAGCGATCTCAGCGAAGCGAGTCCTTGCGCCATGCATCGCGGCCTCATGGCCGGCGCGAGCCGCATCGAACAGGTTAACCGCGAATTTACGCTGCTCACTGGCTATGATGCGGTTGATCTTAGAGAGCTTCCGTCGGGCGGCACTTTGCAGGGAATCATGGCTGGTCCTGAAGATGTGGCTGCGTTCAATCAGGGATTTTCCAAAGCGCTCACGAGCGGTCAGCGCGTGATGGTCGAATTTAAAATCAAGCGCAAGAACGGCAGAGTCGTCAGCGTCAAGGATTGGCTGTATGTTTCCCATGACGACAGGGACAGACTTTGGCTGTACGGTTCGATGATTGAAAATTCCGACGAGAAGCGAGCAGTGGCGAAGGCTGCTCAGCTTGAGGCCAAGGCCGAAAATCATATCGAATGCGTAAGTCTCATAACAGAACTTGCCAATTCGATTAAGGTCGGCCGCGGCGATCAGATTAAGATATACAAGGCTCTTGAGACACTCAGCTCGAGGACGGGCGCGTCTGTGGTCGTGTACGGTCTTAACGAACAAGAGGATGCGATCAATGTCGAAATCAACATCGATGGCCGAAATGCTCCGAAAGAGCCGTTCGGAGAAATCAGAACGGACATGTTTGAAAAATGGGAATTTACGGGCGCCAATCTCGCCGTCAGAGTTTATTCGACCCCGATGCTCTTAAAGCCGTATCTCAAAAGCGAAATATACAACAGGTTCGTAGACATCGGCATTGAGCGCTTGGTTCTGATTCCGCTGTGTGAATCTCAGGATACCGAGCCTAGGCGGTGGATTTATATGTTCAATCCGGATGCCTGGTTTATTGAAGAAGGCACCGCAAGACAGGTTGCTGCGGTTCTGTCGCTTATAAACTGAACTTTCTGCATGAAGATTTAGGTATTTGGCACGAAAATGGAGCTCTTGGCGCGTGAATAGCCCGAATGTCCGATCGTGTTTAATATAATTGGTTGCGAATACTGACCGCGTCTTGTCATAGGATGTCATCGATGCCGTTTGGAAAATTTTTTTCTGTTTCAAAAGGTGCTGGCAATATGCCGTTTGTCCTTTGCTGTCTTGGGGCGGCGGCATTGG
>JAZQPH010000318.1:0-3969 GCA_045628385.1 Succinivibrionaceae bacterium | reverse complement strand
CTTCTGACGAAAATGGCCAATACTGTTCAGGCTAATGAATACATCAATAAAGAGAAATCACTGTTTCCTGCATCCACGCGGTATATGGACTTTATCATGAAGCAGCCTACCAAAGAATAAACCCGTTGTTTGCACTGAGAAACCGCGTAAATACGCATTACTCCGACTCATTGGCGAAGTTGAGCCATAGGTCTTAAGGATCACCAAAATGAACTTGGCAAAAATATTTTTCTGTGTAGTTTCGTCAGCGCTCTTTGCGGGGTGCATGGCAACGCCAAAGCAGGATTACTCTGAATTTATTGCTAGCAACCCAAAAACCATCCTAGTCGTCATGCCGGAATCCGAATCATCCGATGTCGAATCAGGACCTGCAGTTCTGTCTACGGCAATCGTTCCGCTTGCTCAGAGAGGCTATTACGTCATTCCTGCAACGCTTGCCAACGACACGTTCAGATATAACGGAATCACGGAAGCAGCCGAGATCAGAAAAATCAACCGCGACAAGCTAAGAGAAATCTTCGGCGCCGATGCAATTCTTGACATAACAATTTCAGATTACGGGTCTAAATACATACTGCTGAAGAGTTATTATCTCGTATCAGGCAAAGCTAAATTGATCGACCTGAGAACAAATAAAATACTATGGGAAGAGACAGTCTTTGCCAAAAGCGATTCAGGCGGCAGCTCGGATCCTATCAGCATGCTTATAGGCGCGCTGCTTGAACACATAATCGACAATGTTACGGACAAGGGTCTGTATACGTCCGCAGTTGCAGCAGAAAGGCTGTTTTCCCCGTACCAACCGGGGTCACCTTTCCTATATGGTCCAAAATCTCCTCAATATCGACAGGACGAAGTGCTGACTAAAAATCAATAGCGAAGACATGCGCCTGCATTGGATTCAAATTTAAATGGAAACGCGAACATGAATAAAAAAACATTAATAATACAGTCTCTGCTTTGCCTGACCGCTCTGGCAGGGTGCGCAACTGAAAGCCACAGAACAATCGTCAGCGAAAAAGCCAATCAGTCAATTTATGCCACGCGCTCGGTCAGCGGAAAGAAAGTTGCCGTTGCGGTGGGGCAATTCGCAAACCATTCCGATTACCAGAACGGCATCTTCTCCGATGGAGTTGACAGATTGGGCTCGCAGGCACAAACAATTCTACTTACATATCTGCAACAAGCAGGCTGTTATCAAGTTCTCGATCGTTCAAACATGAACGCCCTCAAAGCAGAGTCTGAAATCAGAGGGAGTAAGCAAAATATCAAAGGCGCCAGGTACATCATTACCGGTGACGTAGTCGAATTCGGCAGAAAAACAGTCGGAGACGAGCAGCTGTTCGGAATTCTCGGACACGGCAAAGAACAAGTTGCCTATGCGAAGGTTAATTTGAATATTGTCGACGTACAAACCTCAGCAATAGTCTCTTCTTCCGAAGGTACGGGCGAATACTCGTTGTCAAACAGAGAAGTTTTAGGATTCGGAGGAACTTCCGGATATGATTCCACTCTCAACAGCAAAGTATTGAGTTTAGCCATCAGAGAGGCTGTCAACGGTCTGACATCAAACATTGACTCAGGAATCTGGGTTCCAGAAAAATAAAAATTATCGACTATAAGGTATATAGCCCTCTTCATCGAATCGCCGCCAACGAGATAAAGAGGGCTTGCATGCCATGGGATTTTTCGAAAGCTTAAAATACGGAATTTAAGACCTTATACCAAAGTGATAGTCAATAATTTTCAATTACACAATCATGTTCCTTGGTTTTGCTATTGTAATTAACAGCCACTAGTAAAACATTGGGATATTTAGAAGCTAGGTCATTTGCATATTGTTTGCGTCTTATTTGAGATAAAGCCGCATCCGCAGTAACGTCATACTTCAATTCAATTATTAACACTGGATCCAGGCGATTAAAAGGAATACAAGCAATATCAATAAATCCTTTGCCTGCCTCTAATTCTCTAAAGACATTATATTTCTTTATCAGAGCTCCGGCATAACCGAATACGACACAGTAAGATAAAGCAGCTTCGCTATTGTAAGTTAGATTGGATACATAGGTGCTATTGTGAATATCACCTATAATTTGAGCCACTTTGCATCCGTCTAAACTTATCGTGGCTTCATATAATTCATCCGAGCGCTGAATCATTTCCATCTGAGGAAACCAGTCTTCTTGAGAAATGATACTTTTTACAACAGTTGAAATTTCTCTATTAGGAATATAAGCTAGCAATTCATCATTGTTATCCGGATTTTTTATGCAAGCCACATATCCCAGACAAACTAGCAAGCAGAAAGCATCATCTTTATTTTGAATGCTTACCATGTCGTTTTGAAATGACTTTGTATTGAATACTACTTTTCCACCAGCAAGGATTTTTATAAGCTCTTCTTTAAAACCGATTAAATCATATTTAACTAGGTTTAATAATGGCGTAATAGCAGCTGTGTTGGTCCAATATGATTGACATTCTCCATCAGATATCGCACAGGCAACAGAATTTGGATTTAGAATACTTGTACCGTTTAAATCATAACCATCATACCATTCCTTTAGTTCCGTAATGGATGGTGTATTGTTATGCTCTTTAGCAATCAGTTCCGTTTCTTCTTCTGTAAAACCAAAGAACCTTGCATACGGTTTTGGTCTTAACATATTATATTCTCTAAAATTGTTTAAAGCAGATTCAGATTTATACTTTTTAATTGGTAAGATCCCTGTTAGATAAACTAGTGCGAAGGCTTGCTGACAGTAAGTGTTTTTAAATAAGCCTCGCAGAAGATCGATAAATTTTCTTTGTAATTTGTCATCATCTCTAAATTCACGATATATAAGATCCCACTCATCCATTATAAATACGAATTGCTCTCTTGTTTGTATATATATTTCGGAAATGCTCTGCGTGAGACTTATTTCATTCAAATCAGAATTATTTTCAATGACGTCAAAAAATATTTTTTCAGAACGAAGTTCTTTAACAATTTTATATAATAAATAATCGACAATATCTTGAACTATTTCAGTTTTTTTGTACGCAAAAACTCTTTATAAATACCATTCATGTCAATATAAATAACATTGTATTTATTCAGATGTTCTGTATAAGATGAGTCTGAAGATATTTTAAATCTATCAAAGAGTTCCTTGCTATCGCAACCTTTAGAGTAATAAGCCGAAAGCATTTTTGCGGTAATAGTTTTACCGAAGCGACGAGGTCGTGTATAGCAGATGAATTTATCATCAGAGTGAATATTTTGATTTAGATAAACAATAAAATCTGTCTTATCAACATAAAATTTAGGAGCTTTTACTAACGACCTATTTTTGAAATCAAAATTATTTGGATTTAAAACATAACCCATTTATCGCGCCTTAGCTAATGAACTACCGCTTAATTACATTATGAATATAATTATAGCACAATTCAATGATTAAATTTAATTCAACATCCAGAATTGAACTTATAATTTTTATGTTATAGCATACTAAATAAAATTTTGTATAAGGTTTTAAATCGCCTTCCGTAGAGATGATTTAAGACCTTGTACATAAAAACAATGTCTTTCTCAAAAATTTTTACTTTATTTTTTCCCAGTTAAGCTATTAAATCGGATTTTGTTTCATGATTTGGTCGATTATCTGCACCGCGATCATTTTTATTTTCGGATCGTATAAGGTCTTAAATCACCTCTGCGGGAGGTGATTGGGGGATTACGTATTATTAACTGCGGAATGTCGGATTTAAGACCTTATACCGATAATTAAATGTTCGGGATATTGGGCAAACTGTCGGGATATTGGACAAAAAGGGTGTTTTTGTTGTTTGGGAACATAGAAAACTGCGAAGTTCTCTGCTCTACGCACGATAGAGCAAAGGGCAACCGATAGGAGATATGCTCCGTTCTCTGCGAACGGATCAATTTTTATAATCTTGATGTTAATACGTTGGTGATAT
>JAZQPH010000317.1:0-1587 GCA_045628385.1 Succinivibrionaceae bacterium | reverse complement strand
TATATAAATAATTTTGTGTTTGTTATATTAATACTTTTATTTATATCTAAAACAAATATTTAATTCAAATTTAACACGATATAGTTATTATGAACAAAAGATTAACAGTTTACGCCTTTTATGATCGCTCAGGATTTGTCGACGATTATGTTTTGTTTTGCCAAAAAGAATTAAAAAAGGTTTCTGAAAAACTGATTTTCGTCGTAAACGGCTCAATAATTAAAGAACATTCTGAGAGCGTAAGCAAGCTTGCTGACTGCGTAATCCAGCGAGACAATGTCGGCTTTGATGCATTTGCTTACAAGACTGGCATTGATTCTGTCGATAATCTGTTCGATTACGACGAACTTGTTTTGGTCAATAATTCATTTTATGGTCCGCTTTATCCGTTTGACGAAATCTTTGCAAAGATGGACGAAAGACGAGATGATGCAAGCGGCAAACCTTTAGATTTCTGGGGCATGACCGTTCATCCACGAAAAGACTTCCGCATTTGTCCGTCGCAGCTTCACGATTACATCAACGAGCATCTCCAGACGTACTTTTTAGTATTCAAGAAAAATGTCTTTTCGTCGGATGCATTTTCTTCTTTTTTTGGCAATTTGCAGCCTCCCGCTTCCTTTTTGGATGCCGTTGCGCTCTTTGAACTGCGATTGACCGAAGTCCTGTCGGAGGCTGGGTTTGTCTATGGCTCATTTGCGGATCCAAAATCGCTGCCGCCTGTCAATGCAACGATGATCTATCCGTATGAACTGCTTAATGGTTCTGATTTTCCTCTCATAAAACGAAAAATCTTCTTTGAGGAATACAACAATTTTATCTATGAAGGCCGCGGCGATCAGATCAAGAAGACACTGACATATGTATACAAGAAGTATCAAAAAGACGGCTTCTATGATCCTAAGCTGATTTGGGATTCCCTGTTGAGAACTCAGAAAATGTCAGTTCTCAGAAACAATCTGCAATGCAACATTGTGGAAAGTTCTAAATACACGACCGACAAAAATATAAACGCTGTCGAATCGGCGTCCATCGTTACACTGTTGTATATCTATTATCCTGAATCAATAAACTACTGCTTTGGTTACCTGGCCAACGTTTTGGATTTTTCGGATGTATGCATCGTAAGTTCCAGACAGGACACGCTCGATACTGCCAAAACAGAATTTAACCGCAGGTTCGCAAAATTTGCCCAAAAGGTCTCATACAAGCTCAAAATCAATAAGGGCAGGGACGTAACTTCCTATCTTATCGATTGCAAAAATCTGTTCGCCGAATACGACTACTTGCTGTATTTTCATGACAAGCTTAGCCCGCAGTTAGGATCAGCCGCGAAAACGAAGGATTTTTCAGAGCACTGCCTGCAGAGCATAATCGCTTCAAAGGAATACGTTGCCAATATCTTTGCGCATTTCGTCGAAGATCCGCATTTAGGTCTGATCGTGCCGCCTCCGTTAAATTTCGGCGATTTTTACACCAGCGAATACTATTTGCATCCTGACAACAGGCGTTTAATGGAATCGCTGATTTCCGATTTGAATTTGAACGTGCCTTTTGACGAGTTTCCGGTTGCTAAGTCGGATCGTA
>JAZQPH010000316.1:0-4382 GCA_045628385.1 Succinivibrionaceae bacterium | reverse complement strand
CCACAAACACAGAGATGCGTAGGCAAAAGCAATCCATGAGCATAATCTCGTAAACGCCCCAAGCAAAATCAACGATCCGCAAAGCACGCAGATTGCCAAAAATACCCAGCTGAACCATCCCGGAATGAACGACAGCGACATGACAGGACCAGGCTCATGGCGAACAAAAATTGAAATGCCGCGCATCAGCAGCGTAAATGCAATAAACACGCGAAGAAAAAGAATGCCGAGATCGCCGTTGCGCATCAAATACCCCCATTATGCTCCTAACTAAGCGCTTGCCGCGCCCGCCGGACAAGTCTATGCGTTTGCCTCATAGATTACTTGGCGATCAATCTCAATTCGCTTCACGCAATGCCCCGCAGACAATATTCCGTCTAAAAATAAAACATCCCTCACAATAACCAAAACTGATTTTCGACTATTTAGTAGGATGATTAAGTCTCGATGCGATGCATTGATTCACCACCTGGAGCAAACCATGAAACTCAAAAAACTCGCCATAGCGATGGCAGCCGCATTTAGTCTTTCGCAGGCAGCTTTAGCGCTCCCCGCTCCCAGTTCGGTCATTGCATCGCATAACGACTTCCTGCCTTCAGCAAATGATTGGCTTGAGCATGCGGGATATCTGAAAAAATTCTGGCTTCAGCCAGCGGCATACGGCACGCCTCACGGAAATTTTCCTACATGGCGCTGCAATGACGGAAGCTTGCCGGAAGGGGCATTATGCCAAGGAGATGGAAAATCTCCCAAAACTGCCGACGAGGGGTTCAAAAAAATAATGATGCGGCAGTACGTGCGCATGATGAGCAGGCAGACATTTGCTTACGGCGCCCTGTATAACCTGACGGGTGACAAAGAAGCTCTTCGCATGCATCTTGCGGGCACAGATTACCTAATCAAGAATGCCATGGATCCGAACGGCGGATTCTTCAGCTTTTTTGAAAACGGCAAAGGAATGCCTGAACCTGAACAAAGAACGTCGCAGGATCTTGCCTACGCGCTGGTCGGTCTTGCAATGAATGCCTATCTGACCCACGATCCGCGTACGATCGAGGCAATTGCCAAGACGCAACAATATATTTTTGACCGTTACTACGACCCAAAAAGCAAAATGCTCAGATGGGTGCTTTCCGACTTCGAAAACGAACGCGCGGCACAAAAAGAGCTGGTGGCGCAGCTTGATCAGCTTAACGGCTATATGATGCTGACCTGGCGGCTGATGCCTCCCGAAATTCAAAAAAAATGGACCAAAGACATAAAAATTTTGCTTAAAACCATCGATTCGGACTTTGCCGTCAAAAATTCTCCGAAATTCATGGGCTGCCTCGATATGCCCGAATGCGGAACCGCGCCTAAAGGCAAACACTCCGATTACGGACACAGCATCAAAGCGCTGTGGATGAAAAACATCGCTGCCATGGGACTTCGGGATGCAGGAGCGCAAAAAGATTCCATGAAAAAAATTTCCGAACTGATATCCGAAGCGCTGGCGCCGACCGGCGAAAACTGGTTCGAGAACACAGACAAGAGAAGCGCAAGCTGGTGGGTATGGGCCGAACTTGATCAAGCAATGCTCCACTCCGCTCTTTTCTCTGGAACTTCCGTGACCGGCACTCTGAAAACATGGATGCGCGACATGACCGACAAAGAATTCGGAGAAATGAAATTCGGGCGCAAACAGCATCTTTGGAGAAACGGCTATCACTCCACAGAACATGCGCTTTTGGGATACATTCTGAGTCAGGCAATCAGAGCAGGTGACTGCGAAAACGACGCCGAATGTCTGAAAGAAAACAGCGTGACGCTCCACTATGCAATAAAAGATTTCGACAACAATCCGTTCGAAAAACTCAAGAACGTAACACCTTATCTATACGGAGGAGAAATCTCAGGATCAATCTCGAAACACGGCATGCAAACGGTCACGTTCAGGAAAATACATGCACCGGTTGGCATAAAGTAAAGGTCACGAAAAACTCTGACGGAAATCCTGACTTGCTGTCTGGAGTATTCCGAAACTGCGGACTTGGAGGAAAAAGCTTGATCAATTGCCGCAGCATGCATTAAGTCGCCAAACAATAAAACGCAAAACCGAGGCGCAAGCATTCTGGCGTCAATATGTCTTGGCCGCAAGATAATGAATCTGCCCGAACGATTCCGGAGACAAACGACAGCGAACCAGCAAAACCTAGCCTTTTAGCCAACGCTCGATGTCTGCTCCCGATACGCCGTCCGCGATTATTTCATCGTCTGCGGGCATTTCAGGCTTTGGCTGCCGTTTTACGGGAGCCGCCGAAATTTCAAAAGGTATGCGCTGCTCGCGCACAAGCTGAGCCGCATATACGTTCATCAATGCGGAAAAACTCATGTGAAGTTTCTCAGCCAGCTCATCGACTCCCTTTTTGAGATCTTCATCTATGCGGAAATTGACCTTGATAGATTTGCCCACGGAATCCCCCAAAATACTGAATCAGCACACGGCATGAATGATATATGCGGGGAAAATTCTTTCAAAGGACAATCGCTCGCCGCCGTGACGGAAGCAATATTATTTGTGCAGTTTGCATCGCATACGGCGCACGCAGCAAGCAGACAAGTTTATTTGGCAATAATTGGCATGCTCAGGGGATGAGCCTGAATCTTGGCTTTCGAAAACAAAATCGCCGATCATTTGAAATATCGATCCGTATGAGTATGATCGTCCGGTTTGGGAAATTTTTCACGCATCGGCAATTGACATGAACTTTATCAAAACAAACCTATACGGCATTTTGGCCGTGCTGGTTCCGGCAGTTCCTGCCTATTTTCTCGGAAAGCAGTATCCGATAATCGGCGGAGCGGTTTTCGCAATTATTCTGGGCATGATCGCTGCCATGATCTGGCGAAGAGATCCTAAAGACCAGCGATTCGCGCCTGGCATCAAATTCGTTTCCAAAAACATTCTTCAATGGGCGGTCATTCTGCTCGGATTCGGTCTCAATTTGAGCGTCGTTGCTCAAACAGGCTTGCAGTCCTTGCCGATAATAATATCAACCATCGCAACATCGCTCATTACCGCATGGGCCGTAGGTAAAATGCTCGGACTGGGTCGGGATACGACGATCCTTGTCGGCGTGGGCTCATCGATTTGCGGCGGATCGGCGATTGCAGCAACCGCCCCTGTTATAAAAGCAGATGATGCGGATGTTGCCAAAGCCATCTCGGTCGTCTTTTTTTACAACGTTCTTGCCGCGCTCATATTCCCCTGCATGGGCGAATGGTTAGGCATGGATCCCGCATCGGGAGAAGCATTCGGCATCTTTGCAGGAACTGCCGTAAACGACACTTCTTCCGTTACTGCCGCGGCCACCACGTGGGACAGCATGAACAATTTGGGAAGCTCCACGCTCGACAAAGCCGTCACGGTAAAACTGACGAGAACGCTCGCCATCGTGCCGATCGTCATGGTTCTTTCCTTTATGATGGGACGAAAAGAAAACGGAGGCGGCAGCAAATTCTCTTTGAAGAAAACTTTTCCGCTGTTTATTCTTTTCTTCATTCTAGCTTCGGTCGCGACTACCGTCTGCACGTCGTGCTTCGGCGTATCGGCCGATGCATTCGCGCCGATCAAGGAACTTTCAAAAATCTTTATCATCCTTGCTATGGCGGGAATAGGTCTCAACACCGATCTCATCAAGCTCATCAAAACTGGCGGCGGCGCTCTGGCTCTCGGAGCCGCCTGCTGGATCGGCATTACCGCGGTCTGCCTGGCCATGCAAAAAATGCTCGGTCTGTTCTGAGCACTGGACCTAAAAATTAATCTCAAGAGCCTGAAATTTTCAGGCTCTTTTGTTTTTCTTCATGACGCATGCCTTGATCCGATCAACGGCTTTGTGTTTACAATCTCATAAAAATTGTTTATTGGCGACAGGTCTAAGGACACAACCGTGAAAAAATTTATGTCTTCGGCTTTTTTTGCCGCGGCGGTCATGGCATCGGGGCTGGCAAGCGGCGACGAACCTGATATCGCATGGTATTTTGCAGCAGAAAGCGGCAGCGTCAGAACTGACGGATCCGGCGGTTTCTACCTGCCTGACGGCAAACGCATAAGAACCGACGGGGCAAAAGGTTACTATCTCCCTAACGGCGATCGCATTCGTCCAGACGGCTCGGGCGGTTTCAATCTGCCCGGAGGAAAACGCATAAGAACCGACGGCAGTGGCGGATACTATATGCCAAACGGCGATCGTGTCCGCACGGACGGCGCGGGCGGATATTATCTTCCTAACGGCAAGCGTCTTCGCCCCGACGGCAGCGGCGGATACAGATAACAAAACTGTCTTACGGCGTTTTCATACAAACGCCGGCTAAAAAATAACGCTCCCGCGGGAGCGTTATTT
>JAZQPH010000315.1:0-26984 GCA_045628385.1 Succinivibrionaceae bacterium | reverse complement strand
TCTGCTTTCCGACGGTGCCCACACAGATTGTCGTTATCGTCTTTTCAATGAGCCTGTCACGTTTGCGCCGTGACAACGAGGCGTAATATTACCGGAACTTTTATTTTTGACAACCGTTTTTTAAAAAATTTTTAATTTTTTTATTTGATTGAACAATTTCTAATCGCGCTCATAAAAACAATGCCGCCCTCAGGCGGCATGTCCATCAACAAGTCTTCAATTATCAGAATCGTCCGACTAACTTTGCGTCTTCCATACATTCCATACGTGCAGGGCAATCAGGATCGTGCGCATTGACCATACCCGACGCTTTCATAAATCCGGAACAAACAGCAACCGTGACTCCTGCAAAACCTCTGGTTTTCAGAGCGGCGCTCATATCGCTGGCCATTTTCTGAAATTCTTCATCACTTTTGGCTGACATTATCATATGTCCTCCAGCAAAAGCCCAGCAAACATCAGTCAAAGACAACCCTTCTTTTTGCAGACTGATATATGCGTTTGCATTTGTAATGAGAGATTTCAGTTTTTGCTTATTGACGCAGACGCCTTTTGCTATGCGATCTTCATTTCCTTTCTGTTCTTTTATGAACTCATCTATCTTGCCAATCTCCATATTGGCCAGCTGATTAGGTTCAAAATGATAGAAACTTGCCAGATAGATACCCCTCAATTGATAGAAAGAGTATTCCGCATCGGAACTGTCGCCAGCTTTAACCGGAGGCTGCAATATCTGTAGACACAATTTGGCAAATAAGTCGGCATCGTCCATTGTCGGTCTGCCCCACTCAAAATCGTGATAATCCCTAAGAACAGGAATCTTTTCAGCCCACTGGCAACAAGCAGCCATCACATCCCCCAAATCACGCTTTACATGCCCAAAATTTTATCATGAGCTGATCTTTATTCGACAAACAGCGACACAAAATTATGCAGGCGGCACAAAATTATGCCCAACTACCGATCCTACACCTAAAACAAAAGGCAACCGATGGTTGCCTTTTATACCCATATCGATAGTTATCTTCTATCAGTCCCTATCATTGAACATCAAGTAGAGCCTAATCATTAACTTGAGCATCTCTACATATATAGTGACGACTGAAAGAAGCAATCCAAATGCGATAAACCATTCATAATCAGCCGGAAGTTTGGCCTGCTCGCCGTTTTCGGCAAAATCAAGATCAACAATAAGAGACATGACGCCGAACGCAATTATAAAAACAGAAACTCCGACGCCAATCCACCCTGATGACGTAAGAGAGAATACGCTGTCAAAAGCTGCCGGCATAAAGAAACGAGTTACTAAAGAGAGAACTACCAAGACAATTACGCCCACTACCATGCCCTTAAAAACTCGCATGAATGTGGACCCTACGCGGATAATCCCAGTCTTGTACATGACAACCGTGGAACCGACTACAGCCACTGTCGCAACGAGAGCTTTGATTGCAGTGCCAGGGAAAAAACTTTCAGCAAATTCAACAATTCCCCAGAGAAACACTCCTTCGCATGCCGCAAACGGAAGAGCCAGAATCTTAGCCATATCCTGTTTAAAAGTCACAATCAGGCTAAGGACCATTCCAACAATTGCAGACACAATGCTCGCATTTAGCGCTAACTTAATGTCGTTCGGAAACATTACGAACATCGTAAACATTGCAACAAGCAATACTCCGAACATAATAAAGGTTTTATTAAGTACGCCCGATACGGTCATCGGAGTACCAGAGTGACTCCTTGCGGCAGTTTCAAAAGAACTGTCCGAAAGAATTGGCGATCCGCTGACTGGGACCGAAGAATTTTTTAAAGTATAAGCCATTGTCATGTCCTCAACATCATTAGCGACTCATTGTTTCGTCAATGATTCCGAAACCTACGTTAATTGAAAATCTTTCTGTAAATAGGGACACCTAAAACCAGTAGACATACCGATTATAGAACTTATTAATATAATTTTGTTAACTCATTGAAAATGACAATATATTCTTAATTATTAGAGAAAAACCCACTCTGTTACACCGCAAAAACAAGAATATTTAGTCACACAGCATGATCCACTTCACGGCTACGTACAAACCTATGTGACACAAAACAAATGTTACGCACTAGCGCATATTTAGAACAATTCTTCTATATACAATGACAAAAGGTTTCTGAGGAAAATGGAGTCTAGTTTATGATAGTCACTCTAAAATCTGCAAAAGAAGCAAACAAAAGCCTCAGAAAAAAAATCACAGAAGGACTTGTTGACGAGCTTATTATCGACTATTCGCTAAAGTGCGACCCTTTCGCGCCCAAGCCCATATGCACATCTCCCTTTGCTGGGCTAAATTGCGAAGAACTCCCTCTCAAAATCTCAATTGGTCCAAATTGCCAAAGTTTGGCAGGTCTTTTCTACCAATGCGACAGTTTAAAAAGCGTTCCAGCATTTGACTTGGCAAATGTTTCTGACATTTCTTATGCCTTTTCAGGATGTTCATCGATTGAAACAATCCCAGAATTTGATACCTCTCGTATTACAAAAGCATTAGCGGCTTTTGATGACTGCGGTTCGATTAAATCTTTGCCGTTCCTTGATCTATCGAATCTCACAGATGCCACTCATATGTTCACGCATTGCCGCGAACTAAAGGAAGTCCCTCTTTTTGACACCTCGTGCGTAACTTCATTCCGCGGAATGTTCGACAGCTGCGCGAGCTTAGAAACCATACCAGCTCTAAATACGTCTTCTGGCCTCGACTTTTCCGACATGTTCAATTCATGCGTCATGCTTCAGACAATACCATTCATTGATGTATCGAAAGGTTATGACTTAAGCGGCATGTTTTTAAGTTGTGAAACGCTAATCATGCTCCCAAATCTTGACACATCTTCTGCTCAGAAACTGGATCACATGTTCGCAGGATGCGCAATGCTTAAGAGAATTCCCGATTTGTCTACATCAAATGCCGTTTCAATGAGCGGAATGTTTGACGGTTGTACGGATTTAAAAGAACTTCCTGATATGGATACGACGAATGTTACGGACATGAGCGATTTATGCCTAGGATGCACATCATTAAAGGAATTTCCTTCTTACAACTTAAAAAATGTCACAAATCTGCGGTGCGCATTTACTGATTGCATCAGTCTGACAACCATTCCTGAACTTGATACGCCTAGTCTCATCGATACTGGACATATGTTCTTCAATTGCAAATCTCTGAAAAATGCCCCATCGATCAACACTAGCAAAGTTGGGAACATGGCTTATATGTTCCATGGGTGCCAGCTTATGGAAAATGTACCCCATCTTGATACAAGTGCCGCGTACACGATGAAATGCGCTTTCGGAAATTGCATAAGCATTACCAGCATTCCAAAGCTCAACACCCGCAATGTCGAAAATTTCACAGGAATGTTTTCAAATTGCATAAGTCTGTCGGAACCACCGGAACTCGATACAACCTCAGCGCTCCTTGCCGACGAAATGTTCTTTAACTGCAAGTCTTTGAAGAGACCTGGCAACTATTTGCTGGACAAAGCCAGAGGCACAGATTTTATGTATCATGGGTGCCAATTCAATTGATGAATAATCCATGCACGTTGACGACACTATTGATGAAAGTGAACTGATCTCATCTTATTCGAGGGGCTATCAATCCATGATAAAATAACCGCCGATTTTTTATGTCGGGCCTTTGCCCATTTCGCCAAAAGCGAGAGACCAAATAACGGTGGTTTAATCCCAATGTCTAACACGTACGATATAAAGACTTTTCAGGGTCTGGTGTTTACCCTGCAGGACTACTGGTCATCCCAAGGATGCGTGATCGCGCAGCCTTTTGACTTGGAGGTGGGAGCAGGCACATCCCATCCAATGACTTTCTTAAGAGCTCTCGGACCAGAACCTCACAGATGTGCGTACGTTCAGCCATCGCGCCGTCCTACTGACGGCCGTTACGGCGAAAACCCTAACCGTCTGCAGCATTACTATCAATTTCAGGTCGTTCTGAAACCATCCCCAGAAAACATTCAAGAACTATATCTCGAATCTCTGAGCAGACTTGGATTCGATCCAAAAGTTCACGATATCAGATTTGTCGAAGATAACTGGGAGAACCCAACTCTCGGAGCCTGGGGTCTTGGCTGGGAAATATGGTTAAACGGCATGGAAGTCAGCCAATTCACCTATTTTCAGCAGGTAGGCGGACTTGAATGCTTCCCTGTAACAGGCGAAATTACTTACGGTCTGGAACGACTTGCCATGTACATTCAAGGCGTCAACAGCGTCTATGATCTTGTTTGGACAAAAGGTCCTAATGGCGTCGTCACTTACGGCGATATCTTTTTGCAAAATGAAATTGAGCAGTCAACCTACAACTTCGAACGCGCAGACGTTGATTTCCTTTTTGAAATATTCGACAGAAACGAAAAAGAATGCCAGAGTCTTCTGGCTCTTGAACAGCCTCTGCCGCTGCCAGCGTACGAGCGAATTCTGAAAGCTGCGCATGCGTTCAATCTTCTTGATGCCCGCCATGCAATCTCTGTAACCGAAAGACAGCGCTACATACTCAGAATAAGAACCCTGTCAAAAGGCGTCGCAGAAGCGTACTACGCATCCCGCGAAAAGCTCGGATTCCCGATGTGCAAGGATGCAAAGTAAAGGAGAGCAACCAATGACCACTCAGAACCTGATTATCGAACTTGGCACCGAAGAGCTGCCACCAAAAGCATTAAAAAAGCTTGCCTCAGCCTTTGCTGACAGTTTTGCTCGCGACATTGCCGCAGCAGGTCTGCCTTGCGGAGAAATCAAATGGTATGCAGCACCGCGCAGACTTGCCGTCAGCATTAAAGATCTCGAAGAACGCCAGCCGGATCAAATCGTAGAGAAAAAGGGACCTGCGGTCGCAGCAGCGTTCAAAGACGGACAGCCAACAAAAGCCGCTATTGGTTGGGCATCTTCAAACGGCATTACTGTTGACCAAGCTGAACGATTCAAAACCGATAAGGGCGAATGGCTTCTGTTCAGAGCAGAAGTTAAAGGCAAGTCGGCCGTGGATCTTATTCCTGCCATGATTGAAAATGCGGCCAAAGCTTTACCTGTGCCTAAGTTAATGCACTGGGGCGCAACTAAATATGAATTTGTCCGTCCTGTGCACACGCTTCTTGCCTTATACGGTTCCACTCTCATTGACGCAACCGTGCTTGGCGTAAAATCATCAAAGACAATTCGCGGCCACAGATTTATGGGCAAACAGGAACTCGTCATTGACCATGCCAACGAATACTTGTCCAAATTGGAACAAGAGGGTTCTGTCATGGCCGATTACGACAAGAGACGTTCGGTCATCGCCAAGAGCGTTACCGACCAGGCGACTAAACTTGGCGGCAAGGCAGATTTGGATGAATCGCTGCTCGACGAAGTAACGTCACTTGTCGAATGGCCAGTAGTTCTGACCGCAAAATTTGACGAAAAATTCCTCCGCGTCCCTTCTGAAGCACTTGTTTACACGATGAAGGGAGATCAAAAGTATTTCCCTGTATATGACAGCGAAGGAAAACTTCTTCCTAACTTTATATTCATATCCAACATCGATTCGTTGGACGCTTCTCAGGTTATTGCTGGCAACGAAAGAGTTGTGCGCCCACGCCTTTCAGATGCAGAGTTCTTTTTTGATACGGATAGAAAAACTCGTCTTGAATCAAGATTGCCTTCACTCGATACCGTTCTGTTCCAGAAACAGCTCGGTACTCTGGGCGAAAGAGCCAAAAGAATTTCTGAACTTTCAGGATTCATCGCAACCAAGATTGGCGCCGATGAAGCCAAGGCAAAAAGAGCCGGTCTGCTTTCTAAATGCGATCTCATGACCAACATGGTCATGGAATTTACGGATACGCAAGGCGTCATGGGTATGCATTACGCGCGCCTTGACGGTGAGGGCGATGACATTGCGGATGCGCTTTTTGAACAGTATCTTCCTCGATTTGCCGGTGACAAAATACCTAATGCTGGTATATCCGTATCCGTCAGCTTGGCCGATAAACTCGACACCCTTACTGGCATCTTTGGCATCGGACAGCCGCCAAAAGGAGACAAGGATCCGTTCGGTCTTCGCCGCGCAACTATCGGCGTACTACGCGTAATCACCGAAAACAAACTCGATCTGGATTTGCTGGAATTACTGGAAAAATCTGCATCGCTTCACGGAAATCATCTTACGAACAAAAATGTCGTAAATGACGTTTTTGAATACTCTTTGGCAAGATTCAAAGCAATGTATCAGGACGAAGGCGTAAGCGCAGGCGCTGTTGCTTCTGTTCTCGTAAGAAAACCAACAAGACCGTATGATCTGAGCAAAAGAGTCAGAGCTATTGTCGAATTTTCAAAAAATGAAGCTGCAGAAGCTCTCGGAGCGGCAAACAAGCGAGTCTCAAACATTCTTGCAAAGGCTGATGACGATATCCCAGAATCGATCAATGAAGCAATCATGTCTGAAGAAGCAGAACGTGCACTTGCAACCTCTGTAGCAGCGGCAAAATCCGATGTTGAACCAATGTTCAGCAGAGGTGAATATGATTCTGCTCTTACGCGTCTATCTGCAATTCGCTCGGATGTTGATGCGTTCTTTGACAAAGTCATGGTAATGGCAGAAGATCCTAAAGTTCGCGGAAACAGACTTGCTCTTCTTCGTGACTTACGCGGATTGTTCCTCGGAGTAGCAGATATTTCTTATCTCTAAATAATTCGAATATTTTCACATTCATGGGATCTTTCCAAATAAGGAACGATCCCTTTTCTTGTCTTATGTCGAAATTATTCAAACAGTGTCACGTTTCAGATACCAACAAACTGCCTATCGGTGCGTTTGATGTTTCATTCATAATAGAATAGCGAACGTTTATTTTCCCATGATGGGATAGATCCCTGTAAGTAAGGTATATGGCTCTATCAGTTATAGTCTGCGATGACTCCAAATTCGCAAGATCTCAGCTTGTGCGGGGATTGCCAGAAGAACTTAAAACAAACCTCAAAGAGGCTTCTGACGGAGCACAGGCTCTAGATATCATCAAATCCGGTTTTGGCGAATTGATGTTCCTTGATCTCAATATGCCGAACATGGATGGCTACGAAGTTCTTCAAGAAATCAAAAAGCAGAATCTTGATATTCTGGTCATTGTTATTACTGGCGATGTCCAGGCTGAAGCAGAAAAAAGAATTATGTCTCTCGGAGCGTTGGCTTATATCAAGAAACCGCTCGATTTGTCTCAATTGAACGAAGTTCTTATTCGTTACGGTCTGGCAGATATTGTCAACGACCCTCAAGAATTAGACAAAGACCAAGGCGTAACTTATTTAGACAAGCTTCAAGAAGTTACCAACATTGCGATGGGTAAAGCTGCAAAGAAAATCGCAGAACTGCTAAATATATTCGTAAAGATGCCTATTCCAGTTGTGACCTGCAGAACTGGTTCGCAGTTGTACGAAGAAATGAATGCAGAAATGATAGAAGACGGCGATCTCCTCGTAAGTTCTGGATTCTGCGGATCCAGAATGGAAGGCGAAATTGTAATTTTTTATGCAAAATCGGCTGTTGATAATCTTCTTCATATTCTGGTGTCAGACGATGATGTCAATGAGGGCAGAGTCTCGACAATGATCGATCTGAGCAATCTCATCATTTCAACGCTCATGAGCGGTATTGCCGAATTTCTCGGTGCGCAATTTAGCCGCACACATCCGTCTTTCGTCAGGTTAAATCAAAACATTCAGCTTTCTGATTCGCTGGCCGATACTAGGATTCTTAATGTCAAAATGACTTATACGATTCCAGATCAGAATATCAACATCACTTTGTGGATTCTGTTTACCGAAGCTTCTCAGGCATCGGTAGCAGAACGTCTGAGTTACATTTAAGGTTCGCACGACATGTCTGTATCAGCATCGAATATTCTCGGACTTGCCGATTTTCATTGGCTTCTTGACGTGCTCCAATCAGTAGACGTCGGACTAGTTGTTCTTGATAATGAATACACAATCCAGCTGTGGAATGGTTTTATGGAAAACCACAGCGGCATCGGAGGCGGCGAAATCAACGGTAAGAATATCTTCGCCGAATTTCCCGATATTCCTGAACAATGGCTCCGCCATAAAGTTGAGAACGCCAATGCGCTGAACAGCCCCGTTTTCAGCACATGGGAACAAAGAGAAAGACTGTTTAATTTCACTTCCGCTCATCCGTTTACTGGTTTGAGCCAGAAGATGTATCAGAACATAACAATCATGCCTCTGCACTCCGTTATGACTGGAGTAAACCACACATGCATCATTATTTATGATGTAACAGAGAGCGCAACAAACCAGCTGGGTCTTCAAAAAGCCAACACAAGACTGCGCGAACTGTCAATTACCGACGGGCTCACCAAACTTTATAACCGAGCCCACTGGCAAGAATGCCTGCAGCAAGAATTTATGCGCTACAAAAGAAAACCTATCGATGTAACGCTCATGATGTCTGATATCGATTTCTTTAAGAAAGTAAACGACAATTACGGTCATCCTGCAGGAGATGAGGTTCTTAGAACTCTTTCTCGCGTTTTAAAGCAGCAGCTTAGATCTACTGATATTGCAGGAAGATATGGCGGTGAAGAGTTCGCCATTATCTTGCTCGACAGCAATATCGAAAAATCGATGATGGTTGCAGAAAGACTCAGAAAAGCTGCCGAATCGCAGGTTGTCCAATACGAGGATATGACGATCAGGTTCAGCATAAGCGTCGGACTTTGCCAGCTTACGTCAGACATCGCATCGCCTCAGGACTGGCTTATCAATGCGGACAACTGCCTGTACTACTCAAAGGAACACGGAAGAAACCAAGTAACTGGATTCGGCATCAACAACAAATAAAAACTTGTTCTTTCTGTCAGAACATTAGAACGAATATCGTTCTGAATTAATAAAGGCTCCATAAAGGAGCCTTTTCTTCATTTGCAACAGCTATGATTATCAATAATCAAGGTTTGCTTCATTAGCATGATCTTCAATATATCTGCGGCGGAACGGAACATTGTCGCCCATAAAATCCGCAAACCAATTGCTTGCGCTTATGGCATCAGCTATAGATACCTGCTTTAGACAGCGATTTTCTCTATCAAGAGTAGTTTCCTTAAGCTGATTAGGATTCATCTCTCCCAGACCTTTGTATCGCTGAATCGTGACGGATTTTCTAGCTGTCTCTACAAGAAAATCTGCAGCCTCGGTAAAGCGCGATACCTTGAGAGTTTTAGCTCCGCGGGCAACATATGCCGTGCCGTCAGAATCAACGAGATCGCACAATTCTTTGTATTCTCGAGCGACGGAGTAAATCTTAAACTTGCTCTTGTCATTTTCCCCTGTTTCTGAGAAATAAGAATTATCGGAAGGTATAAATGAGTAAATGTTGTTATTCGCAAGATTCTCATCAAGAACATGTTCTGAACGCACGCCGCGGTCAGTCATGACAATCTTAGGATAATAAGTCTCCTTTCCGCTCTCCAAATCCTTGCGAACTTCTACGCCAAACTCGTATAACGTCACAAAGTCACCAGTATTTTCATACAGGGCAGAGAACTCTCCAACCCATTTTTCCACTGCGGCTTTATCGTTAAATGTATCAAGAGTCAAAGGCTCAACAAACAGAAGGTTTTTAACAATCTTTTCAGGATATTTATAATTTGTCACCAGCTGACGCATGCAGTCGCGGGTTCTGTATAAGTTTTTGATCATACCCATCAAATGCGATTCTGGCAGAGCCGGAGCGTTTTCTGAAGGATGATATTCTGCGCCGTCAACGGCAATTGCGATAAGTCTATCGTCACGCTCAGCATCGTCGCGCACGAAAAACGAATCCTTCTTCTTATCCTTGCCCTTGCTCATGAGATACAAAGGTGGCTGAGCAATGTATACATAACCTTTTTCGAAAAGTTCAGGCATCTGTCTGAAGAGGAATGTCAGCAAAAGCACGGAGATGTGCGCACCGTCGACATCAGCATCGGTCATGATGATAATGTGATGATAACGGATATTATCAATATTGAAGGCGCTGGCTCTCTTTCTGGATCCGTCGTCGTCATCGCGGCGATTTTCTTCGGCTATGCCGCATCCAAGCGCAGCAATGAGATTAAGAATTTCAGCCGAACCAAGCATTTTTTCAAACGATGCTTTTTCGACATTAAGAATTTTTCCTCGCAAAGGCAAAATTGCCTGCGTCATATTGTCTCTGCCGTTCTTTGCCGAACCTCCTGCCGAATCACCTTCGACTATGAACAATTCTCTGTGCGCAGGATCCTTGTCCTTGCAATCAGCCAGTTTGCCAGGCATAGAAAGACTCATCGTTGATTGCTTTCTTGCTGATTCTCTGGCCTTTCTTGCCGCTTCACGGGCACGTGCGGCGTCCTGAATTTTACTTACGACAATTCTTGCATCGGAAGGATTCTCATCAAGAAATTCCTTAAGACGCGTGCTCATCGCCTGCTCAACTGCGGATTTGACCTCTGAGCTGACAAGTTTGTCCTTAGTCTGAGAGGAAAACTTCGGATCCGGCACCTTTACTGAAACGACCGCTGTTAAACCTTCACGGCAATCATCGCCAGTAGTCTGAATTCCTTCCTTTTTGGAAGAATTCATCTTACCTTCTTTGGCCTGTTCATCGATGAAGTTGTTCAGCGTGCGGGTAAGCGCAGACCTGAATCCAGAAAGATGCGTTCCGCCATCTCTTTGCGGGATATTGTTCGTAAAACAGAGAACGTTTTCGCTATAGCTGTCATTCCACTGAGCGGCAACCTCAACAGTAATTCCGCCATCTGTTTCGTCGCTGAAATAAAACACTTTTTCATGAAGCACGTTTGAGCTTTCGTTCAAATGACTGACAAAACCCTTTATGCCGTCCTCATGGTGGAATACTTCGCGTTTGCCTTCACCGCGCTCATCAACCAATTCAATGCGCACGCCGGAATTCAGGAAACTGAGCTCTCTTATACGCTCTTCCAGAGTATCGTATTTGAACACCGTGTTTGAAAAGATTTCAGGACTTGGCCAAAATCTAATTTCAGTACCAGTCTCAAGAGAATCGCCAACTATGGCAAGAGGCGCAACGGGCACACCGCCCTTTGTGTAAGTTTGGCTATGTTTATGTCCGTCTCGGCAAACTGACAGAACCAGTTTGTCCGACAGCGCATTCACAACGGATACGCCTACGCCATGCAATCCACCAGAAACTTTGTACGAATTATTATCAAATTTGCCGCCTGCATGCAGGACGGTCATTATGACCTCGGCTGCCGAAACGCCTTCTTCCGGATGAATGTCGACCGGAATTCCGCGGCCATTGTCTCGCACGCTCGCAGAACCGTCTTTATGAATGGTAACGGTGATTAACGAACAATAACCCGCAAGAGCCTCATCTATCGAGTTATCCAGCACTTCGTACACCATATGATGCAGTCCGGATCCGTCATCCGTGTCACCGATATACATGCCAGGACGTTTACGGACAGCTTCGAGTCCCTTAAGCACCTTTATGCTGTCTGCGTTATATTCTTGCTTAGAAACGTTCTGTTCTTCCATTGCCTCTATCGCCTTTGATTGATATGACTGTTTTGCAGTGAAAACACACTGCTGACTGCCGATGCCGAAAAAGCACAAACATCTTCTTCATCGACAGCTGTTATAAAAACTTGGCCTTTGGCCACCATCAGTCTTGATGCCAATATCTCTCTTCTCGATCGATCCAGTTCTGATGCAAAATCATCGACAAGATAAGCACATCCTCGACCAGTAAATTTCTCGAGCAGCGTACCTTCTGCAAGCCTAAGAGCGCATGCTAGCATTTTTAGTTGTCCGCGCGACAACAAATCTTTTGCAGCATTGCCATTTGCCAGCACTCTCAAATCCGCTCGCTGCGGACCTGCTATCGTATATCCAACAGCTATTTCTCGTTCCTTCGAGCCATTCAGCGCTTCTTTCAAAGACTTTCCCGCACCCCACCCCGAATAAAGGGCAGCGGATATGTCAAAATCAGGCAAAAATTTGCTCGAAATCGACATAAGTTCGACCGCAAGTTCTTTGACATACTGGCGTCTATAATTGTCAACTTCCTCGGAAGATGAAATGAACTCTGAATCAATTACTGTCATCAGACTTCTTGTAGACGGGTTCCTCAAACAGGCATTTCTCTGGTTCAAAGATCTCCTAAACCTAGTCCATGCCGAAAAGAATCCAGGAAAAAGATAGAAACATCCCCAGTCAATTTCCGCGCGTCTGAGCCCAGGGCCTGCAATCCCAAAAAGTTCAACATCCTGCGGCGTAATTGCTCGGAAAGGAGTAATTCGCGCAAGCGACGAGGACGTTTGTTCATCTTCGCCGTTTATCCGAATTCTTGATTCTCCAGATACTGTTCTCATAAGCCCTATCCGGTCGCCGTTGTCCGTTTGGGCAAACAGAGTAAACGATTCCGAACCGTGACTTACAGCAACAGATGGCCTCGGAGTTCTGAATGATTTGCCGGTGCCAAGAAACGCTATTGCCTCAAGAATTGATGTTTTTCCAGATCCGTTGGCTCCAGTAATGATATTAACTCCTGGACAAGGACTGAATTTTTCATTTTCGAAATTTCGAAAATTGGACAGAGAAACCGAAGAAAAAGACATCCTTCATCCCCATCCATGCCGCACCAAAAACTCGACCAAAAATGCGCCGCTAACCTGTCTTATTTTACCACATAGGGGCATATGTCTGTGGGACTGTCATCTACCATGAATTCATTCGACAAATGAGTAAAAATTCATCGTTTAATCAACATGATAAGATTCTGAATAGAGCGATAGTTGCTATCTTCTTTCGCATCCAGTTGCAGCGCCCTCTCATTAAATTTAATCAGCATTTTTGGGCATGACATATGAGACAGAACCTGAGTAAGGAAGTTATGATTGACAGTCAGTTCGGCTGGATCGCCAGAATATTCAACATTATCAGATTCATAATCGGCCTGTTCGTGCGTTGCGCTGTCACAACTCAATTTCAGCAATCCAGCACTCAGGTTGATCTGAAGCCAGTTATTTCCTGAATCAGACAGGAATGAAACATTCTTAATTAATGAAAGAAGTTCCTCTCTGTCAATTACAAAACTCCCTGTAAGCGAGTTTTCTGCTGGGAAAAGCTTTTTATACTGAGGGAATTGCCCGTCTATAAGCTTAGTTACATAAACAATATCGCCGACAAAGAACCTTATCAGACCCTTACCGACTTCGACTTTGACTTTTTCGGACTGATCCTTTCCCAATTTTTTATCGATGAGCGCGGTTATCTCGCTGACTCCTCGTTTTGGAACGATAATAGAAATCTTTCTATCATCGTCTCCGCTGTCTTCGATGTCAAAATATGCAGTATGCGCAATTCGATGAGAATCGGAAGTTACGGCATTGAGCTCGCGACCGTTTAATTCAAAATACGTACCATTTAAAAAAGCACGTACGTCATTATTAGCCATCGCAAAAGAAGTAGTTTTTATTATTTCTTTCAGATCTTCTGCCGCAATCTGAAATGAACCTATCGGATCAAATCCTCTAGATTCAGGAAAATTCTCGGCAGGCATTACGTTTAGCGAGTATTTGCCCTTTCCGCGCATAATCTCCAATCTGCTTGCTGACGGATCCCATTTAAAATTGAGATCGGTACTCGTCGATTTGCCAGAATCACTTTTGCAAATCTCTAAAAGTTTTGCCGCGGATGCGGTAATTGATCCAAATTCTTTCACGTTTATCACAGATATCGGTATCAGACATGACATCTCTGATTCATTATCAAGACATACAATTCGAAGTCCGTCTTCCGTAAGATCCAACAATGCATTTGAAAATATTGGCTTAAGCTTACCGCTACCTGAAAGAGCAGGTGCAGAAACGGCGTTAAGATACTTATAGAATTCGTCACGCGGCAAAGAAAATTCCATAAAAATGCCTCTTAATGTAAAGTTATATCAGTCTAAATTATCCGATGTTTTCAGTCTTGTAATCTATGCACATCATGAGCTGTTTATGTTTGGCTATGGTATCAGGATCTCCTTTGTTTAACTTTTCGGAAATCTTTTTCCATGCATTCAAGACCGTCGTATGATCCTTGTCTCCGAACTCAGCGCCAATGTCGGGAAGAGTGAGATCAGTTAGTTCGCGAGTCACATACATACCTATCTGTCGAGCGGTGCTTACGCGCCTATCTTTTTTAGGTCCGAGCATCTCGCTTTTTGTAACTGCAAAACAGTCGCAAGCGAGTTTTATTATTTCTACGGCTGTTATCGTTCTTTTCAGCATAGAAATTTGAGATTCCAAAGCCTGCTTAACGTGTGCCGTCGTAAGAGATCCGACCATTTTGTCTGAATTTTTCCAAATGCTCAAAGTTTTGAGAGCACCTTCTATTTCTCGAACGCTGGTTCTGAACGTTGAACTGATGAATTTTATGGCATCAGGATCAATATCAATGTTCATCTCTTTAACTTTTAAGCTGGTTATTGCCAAACGATCCTCTGCACTCGGAGGTTCAATAAGAACCTGGGCGCCCTGGCTCAGACGGCTTATAAATCTTTCATTCATTTTCTGAAGTTCGCCAGGAACTTTATCGCTAGTCAGTATTATTCGTTTCTGATTATTGAACAGATTATTGAATATCGTGAACATGGCATCCTGAGTGGCCTGTCCCCTGGCTATATGTTGAATATCGTCAATGAGAAGAACGTCCGCCTGACTGTATCCATCCTTTAACTTTGATACGCGTTTAGGCGACTCGGTCTTTGCCGAAACATCGCTAAAAATATTGGATATGTGTTCCAAGAATTTCTGGGCATCGACATAGATTACTTTTTTGGCTGGATGAGTTTTGCATATTTGATTGCCAATGGACCAGAGCAAATGAGTCTTTCCCAAACCTGGCTTTCCGTAAATATACAAAGGATTAGAATTATGGACTTCCTTATCAATATCTATGCACATCTGCTTAGCAGCGACCACCGCAACAGAATTAGTATTGCCATGGTAGAAATTCTCAAAAGTTTTGCTCTGCATGAGCGAGTTTTTAACGGGAACCAAGCTTCCATGCTCCAGGTTCCACTCATAAATGCAACCATCTGTTTGCGATCCCGATCGATCAGCTTTTGATCGTGAAGAACTTCTCTTCAATACCTGATTTTTATTCAATCCTGTACCGAACACATCTGCTGACTGGGAACCAGAAACTGACGCGCTATTTGGCACAACTGACACAGTTTTGCTAACAGACGGAGACTGTATAAAAGACATGCTAGTCGGTGACTGCTGTTCGCACCTAAACAAAAGAGTTCCGCATCCTCCTTGAGCAGAGAAAGCTTCAGATATATCGTTTTTGAACGTCTTCTCTACATAGACAAGCGCCATCTTATTTGGGCAGATAACGGTCGGATTGCCGTCGCATTCCTGAATTTTCAGCGATCTGATCCATAATGTATAAAGTCTGGGATCTATCGTGCTTTGAAGTGATCCCAAAGTTCTCTCCCAAATCAGCAGCAAGTCTTCCATTGTAAATTCCTCATCGTGAGTTGTGAATTTTACACCTTATATTGTGAATTTTGCACCTAAAAACTAATAAAAATTTATCCAACCTGGTGCTCAAAATCTTATCAGCAGAAGTTATCCACAAGAATATTTTCACAGAAATCAATCGATCAGATTAATACCGCCGAAAATAGCTTTGATACGAAAAATTATTGAATAAATGAACGATTATTGCTCATATAATTCGGATTGCAGACAATGATCGCTGATCGACGCGCGATCGGCAAGCGGATTTTTTAATTGACCTTTGTTTTCGCACAGGATAGAATGCGGAGACTTTTTTGGGGAAACAAATTTCTCCATTTTTGGTGTCTGCTGACTTGTCGCAGACTTTATTTATACGCACAAGCGGAGTTACTTATGAAGCGCACTTTCCAGCCGTCAGTACTCAAGCGTGTTCGTACCCATGGTTTCCGCAGCCGTATGGCTACTGCAGACGGTCGTAAGGTTCTGTCCCGCCGTCGCGCCAAGGGTCGTGCCCGTTTGACTACCGTCTGATAATAGATGGTCAGTCTGACCTTTCCGCGGGAGCTTAGGCTTCTGGCTCCCGCTGAATTCGATAGGGTGTTTGCAAATCCAATTAAGGCAGCTTCACCCACCCTTACCGTTCTTGCCACGCCAAATGGCAAAGAAATCCCAAGACTCGGTCTGATAGTTCCCAAAAAAGCTTTGAAGAGAGCTGTCTGGCGCAACAGAGTTAAACGTCTTATCCGTACGCGATTTCGAATAGAGCAGCATAATCTTGAGAAATTAGATTACGTATTCATTGCCAAGATTGGTATCGGTGACGTATCCAACAAAGAATTAGATAAGCTGATTTTTAAATTATGTCAGGTCATCTCTCGCCGCTACAAAAAGCAGGCATCGGACTCATCGTCGCATATCAAAAATCACTAAGCAAATGCTTCGGCAACTGTTGCAGATTTACTCCGAGCTGTTCGGAATATACAAAACAAGCAATAGAAATCCATGGATTCATCAGAGGTTGCATGTTGGGAGCAAAGCGTATTGCCAGATGCCACCCATTAAATCCTGGCGGATATGATCCTGTGCCCCCAGCAGAAGTTCCAAAAAAATACGATTTCAAAGAGTGACTTTTATTTGTATCCGTATCAAAACTATCTTTTGATCAAGGTCAACGATATAATTCTAACTTTGATATCAGATACACATTTTTGTTTCTTCTGACACCAGCAAAAACGGCGAACTACAAATGGAAAACACCCGCAGATTCAGTTTTATCGTCATGATAATAGCTCTTGTCATGCTTGTTATGGCATGGCAGGGCGACATTGAAACACTCAGAAGAAGAGCTTCTGAACCTAAAGCAGATACGGCCGAAATTATTTCTGGTTCGTCTTCGGGCACTGCATCGCTTATAAAAGTTAAAACAGACGTTTATGATCTGACTATAAACCGCGTAGGCGGCGATATCATAGACGCATCACTTCTTAATTTTCAAAAAACAGTGGATGATCCTACCCCACTGAAACTTCTGAAAAGTCAGTCCAATTTTACATATACCGTCATGAGCGGATTAGTAGGTCGAGACGGACCTGACGGACAAGCAGAAGGAAGACCTTCGTATTCCACCGAAAAAGATGAATATTCTCTGCAAGAAGGTCAAGAAGAACTTATTGTCCCTCTCGTATATAAAAAGAACGGCGTTACCTTCACTAAGAACTTTATATTCCGCAAAGGTCGGTATGACGTCGAAATTTCTTATCAGATACAAAACGGCTCATCTCTTCCTATCAATGTAAAGCCATTCGGTCAGATAAAACAAAGTGTTCAGCCTCAGGAAGCTTCAGAAGGCGAAGTTTTCATGGCTGGCTCTTACAGAGGCGCAGTCATCTCTACTGATGAAAAGAATTATAAGAAGATAGATCTCATCGATCTGACCGATCGAAATGAAGATATCGTCTCGAAGCATATCATGACTAAAGGCGGATGGATCGGCATGATTCAACACTACTTCGCAACCGCTTATGTCAGTTCATCATCGGCCGGCACCAATGAAATATATGCTTACGGCGTAGACAACGAAGCTGCCGCAATTATCGGCATTAAAGGACAAATTATAGAAGTAGCCGCAGGTCAGAGCGCAAACATAACCGACAAAGTTTGGATCGGACCAAAGTTGCAAAAAGAAATGGACGAGATGGCTCCGCATCTGGGACTTACTCTCGATTACGGATGGTTATGGTTCATCTCCGAAGCTCTGGTTGCGCTTCTTAATTATCTGAATTCCTTTATCGGCAATTGGGGTTTCTCCATCATAGCCATTACCTGCATCGTCCGCGGTCTCATGTATCCGCTTACTCGGGCGCAATACACATCAATGGCCAAAATGAAACTTCTCGCGCCTAAAATGAAAGAAATAAGGGAAAGATATCAATCTGATCCTCAGACCATGCAACGCGAGACCATGGAGTTATACAAACGCGAAAAAGTAAATCCATTGGCTGGATGTTTGCCTATTCTTATTCAGATGCCTATTTTCATCGCTCTATATTGGGCACTTATGGAATCTGTAGAACTAAGACAGTCTCCGTTCATTCTCTGGATTAAGGATCTTTCCGTAAACGACCCTTATTTCATATTGCCTCTACTATATGGCGCAACAATGTTCATTGTTCAAAAGATGAGCCAAGGCAATGCTCAAATGAGCGATATGCAGAAAAAGGTCTTTACCTTCATGCCTATTGTATTTACGCTGATGTTTATGATGTTCCCTTCCGGTTTGACACTTTACTGGACCGCTTCAAACATCTTTACAATCATTCAGCTTAAATTCATCTATAGCCACCTTGAAAAAATAGGTCTGCACGAACGCAAAAAGAAAAAGGCCTAATTTACAATTTTCAATAAATTGAACGGCTCCGAATGGAGCCGTTTCTTTAACGGATAATCCAATGGAAGAAGATACCATAGCAGCAATAGCCACGCCTTTCGGTTCAGGCGGCATAGGCGTTATCAGAATATCTGGTAACGAAGCATCATCTTGCGCAAAAGCAATATTAGGAAAAATACCTGCCGAACGCAAAGCAGAATATCTTGCATTCTATGACCTTGACGGAAAGGAACTAGATCACGGAATCTCGCTGTTTTTCAAAGGACCCAAAAGTCTTACTGGCGAAGATGTCCTAGAGCTTCAAGGACATGGTGGTCAAATCATCCTTAACATGCTGCTTTCTGAAATCTTGAAAATTCCAAATGTCCGCATGGCCAAGCCAGGCGAATTCATGCTTAGAGCGTTTCTAAACAATAAAACTGATTTGGTAAAAGCTGAAGCCATAGCAGATCTCATTTCAGCTGGTTCTGAGCAAGCTGCGCGTTCGGCAGCAAGGTCAATGGAAGGCAAATTTTCTTCTTTGGTTAACGATCTGACAGAACGTTTGACAGAACTTCGCGTCAGAATAGAGGCAGCCATAGATTTTCCTGAAGAAGACGGCGTTGATTTTATTCAAGAACAGGGAATAGCCGAGAAAATTCGCTTGCTGATTTCTGATATCGAATCAATTGAGAATTCTGCAAAGAACGGAATCGCCCTAACAAACGGGCTTCAAGTTGTTATTGCTGGCCGTCCTAACGCAGGAAAATCGAGTCTCTTGAATGCGCTCTCCGGACGAGAATCAGCGATAGTAACCGATGTCGCAGGTACCACAAGAGATGCTCTTCGAGAAAACATTTGCGTTGACGGAGTTCCCATCAAAGTAACAGATACTGCAGGTCTCCACGATACGAATGATATTGTTGAAAGCATTGGCGTCAAACGTGCGGTAGATGAATTGAAAACTGCTGATTTGGCCCTGTTGGTGCTTGATGGATCGCTCGGTTCAGAATCAAACAAATCTATTTTTAATGAAATATCTACTTTCTTGCCTCGCAACATCAGAAAAGCAATAGTCATCAACAAAACAGATATTGCCGATTGCAATCGAGAAGAATATGCATTTACGGGTGCCTCTCTTGATGAAACATTCGCAGTTTCAGCCAAAACAGGCATTGGCTTAGATGAATTGAGATCTTTTCTTAAAAATACAGCAGGGTTCTCAGGATGTTCCGAAGGAACATTTACTGCTAGAAAACGTCATATTGATGCCATTGCCGATGCCAAAGAAAAGGTTATTTCGGCTCTTGGCCAGATTGAATACGCTAGCGCCGCAGAACTTGCTGCAGAAGATTTAAGACTTGCTCAGAATATTCTTGGAGAAATAACAGGAACCGTAACATCTGACGATTTGTTGGGAAAAATATTCGGATCGTTTTGCATCGGCAAATAAACTTTTGCCTTCTTTGATGCTAACTAATACGGCGCCTTTTTGGATTGATATATACAATTTGCTATCATCCGTTGGGCGCCGTTTATCGCAAATAAATTAAACGTGGCTAAAGCCGTTTGCGAATAACGCTATCAACACGGCACCTAATAGAACCATAAGCGTTACGATAATTATTCCAGCTTTTGATTTTGCCTCTTCCAAATCATCAGATTCTTCTTTTTTGCGATTATTCATCACCGCTGAAGCTTTGCTGAATTCATTTTCTGCCGAAGGGGCATCCTCAACTGAAAATTTGCCGTTTTCCCTTTCGTTTTCAGCTTCCTTTATTCGTTTTTTTGTTTCATATGAAACTTGCTGTTCAGGGCTTAACGAAAATCCAGAAGAACCACCGCTATAGGACGATTCTTCTATTTGCTCAATTTTAGAATCTTCAGATTCGATAGCAGGGGATTGATTATCCGAATCATTTTTGTCATTTGCTACATCAGAACCCAAGATATCTTCGTCTTCAGAATCATCAAGAGGTCGAGCTACCGATATAACGCTTCTTGTTGGCTGAGTCAGTTCAACAGGTATCTCTGTCGTTGCCGCTGGAGCAGAGATCTGAGCATTCAGGACTGAACGAGCTTGGGGCATGCCTGGTCTTTGTTTGACTGGTGCAGCAGAATCTTGCTCCCTTATGGCACGTCTATAATTGAGAATAAGGCTTGCCAACTCATAGTCAGCAGAGAGTTTTCTTAAAGTATCTTCGGATGTCGAAGGATTGCCAGCATTTGTTTTATCGAGAACTGGAAGTTTCATTTCCTCGTACAAAACTTTGGACAGCTGGCGCGCGGATTGAATATTAAATTCATGCCCTACAATCGTATAAATTTTTCCTTCCAGCTCTTCTTTTTCGGACATGACTCTGTTCCCCGCAGAATTAATAAGTTCGTTCCTAATTTTATCGCAAAACAATTATCATTGCGCCTTGCCCATGACAGACAATCCTATCCGTCACAGATCTTTAGCAAATTCCACACAAAATTCTTTCCATCCTCTAGAAAGGGATTCTACAAGAGCATCATACCCATCGGTCTTCTGAGGAATTCTTTTGCTGAAAGATTTGGTTATTATTTTTTTACCCTTCGTTATCGCATAGTGACCCGATATAACTGCCCCGCCCTCTTTCGATCCATTAAATTCAGTTATATACATATGGAGCAATCTAACGTTCTTCTGAGCATTATCCGATTCAAATAAAGCAGTTCCTGCCAAAAACTTACCATTTCCATACTCATTTACTGTCGTTGTCAGAACCGAATTCAGCATGATCGATAAGTTATTAACCCATTCATTGGAACCTGATTTAATCAGTCTGCCGTCTTTGTAATAAGCAATTCCGCCTGACTCGAGTTCGCTTGGTACAAGTATTTTTGAAATGACATAGATGCATTCATCTGTACATTCTGCTGAGTACTCATTTTTATCATCATTCAGAATAGAATAATAAGCAGTCTTCACACCTGGAGAACTGCACCCAGCAGACAATAAAGAAAAACAGATTGCGATATTAGCGAGAAGCTTTCGGCTCATCATCTTCTATGTCACTCCCTAATACATATCTATTCGGCGATTCGCTGGTTTTTCTCATCACCGTGCTAATTTCTTCCATCATCATCTTGCTTGCAGCCATCGTTGCGACAAGATTGTGATAAAACTCAGAATCAGAGTCAAATGCGGATACTGCCTGTCTCATTGAAATTATGGCCTGTTTGATCTCGCTTATTAGCGACTCTTTGTTCTTCGGATCTAGAGAGCCCTCCAAATGATCAAGGATTTTATTCATTTTTTCCATGGTCTTATTTGTTTGAGCCATCAATTCATTCAATTGATTTATGCTCTCGTCAATCTTTAAATTTTTAAGATTCGAAACAATCTGGCCTGCATCATCAGCTATGGTCTGCATGCTTGATTTAGCCACTGGCACTACTGGATAACCGTCATGCACTGCAACAGGAATATTTATTGAGTCATGAATCTGCTTATCTGCATCGAGAACTATGACTGACACACCCGAAATGATATTGACGTTTTCAAGTTTTGCGTACAAATCCTCTGCAATGGATTCATTGACATCTGACTCAAACTGTTCCATCGTCATTTCGTTATTCGGATCCAATCTGCCTTTATGGATTCGAACGAGCACAGGAATCTTCGTTTCTCGCCATTGTTTTCCTACATATATATTGCTATACGGCGCTTCGACAACCTCACCAATCTGAATACCGCGGAACAATACAGCAGTTTCTTCTTGTACTCCTCGAGGCAACTCATCAAACAGCAGCATGATATCGACATACTCTGGGTAACTTACTACCGTAGTATCTTTATACTTTGCGTACAGTTTGAAATTTGACCCTGCCCGTGCCGGCTCTCCTATGGAAGTGTTTTTAGGTACATCAAACGTTATGCCGCCTTTTACAAAGTTCTTCATAGAACTGACATTAACATTCAGACCTTGCGGTCCAAAATCAATATCAAGAGCCGAAGATACCCAAAACTTCGTGTTTTCTGTCACTAACACGTCATAAGGGCTTCTTACAAAGATGTTGTAATTCATCTTTCTTTCTTCGACAGAAAAGTCGGCGCTCGTAACAACGCCAACGTCCTTGCCTCTGTACGAGACAGGCTCTCCGACGCCTATCGGTTTTTGAGTAGTATCGCTGAGTTTAAAATAAGAACCCTTATCTTGGTTATCTACATATATTTCTTCATCCAATAATTCAAATGATTTTTTGAATGCATCCTGTGTATATACAGGTGATAACTGTATATAAGCACCAGAAAGAAGTGTATCAAGACCGCTTACGCCCTGAGTGTCGATTCTTGTTCTCACAACCCAGAATTTTGTTCCATCTCCTAAGTAATTTTCTGAACCTTTAGACAGTTGCGCTGTTAGCACGACGCCTCTTCCGTCAGGGGCTATCTCTATGTCAGTTATTTTTCCGATAGCAACAGAAAGATATTTAATTTCTGTCTTCCCAGCCGACAATCCGCTAGCAGTCTTCGCCATCAATTTTATTTCGGGACCGCGATTAGAAATGTTATTTATCAGCAATGCAATTCCTATCATTGCAGCTATTATCGGAACAAGCCAAACTGAGCCTATCCGCTTTAAATTTTCCTTATCAATCGACATTATTTGCCCGCCTTTTTGATCGACGTAGATACAGCTTTACCTTCTGTGGTATCAGCGTTGTTCCATAAATCACGAGAATCAAGACTATTTGCTGCAAGCATGGTAAGCACAACAACCGAACAAAATGCCACAGCAGCCGTCCCAGGATAAATACTCATCAATGTTCCCATTCTGATGTATGCCGTCATGATAACCACCACAAAAACATCCACCATTGACCATTTACCTATAAATTCAGTGAGATGATATAGTTTTGTTTTTTGACCCAAATCGCCAGAGCCGCCCTTCTTTATTGACCAGCACAACATCAGCAATATGCCAATTTTTAAAGCTGGAACAAAAACGCTGGCAATAAAGATAATCATCGAAACAAAATATGAACCAGATGACCACATGTAAATGACGCCATCTATTATCGTGGCAGGACTCATTTGTCCTACAGTTTCAGTAATCATTATCGGCATCAGATTTGCAGGCAAATACATTATGACCGCTGCTACAACAAGAGCCAGGCATCGTTGCACAGAATCTGGTTTTCTTGTTTCAACCCTCTTTCCGCACCCTGGACAGAACTCTTCTTCTTCGGAAACTATTGTTTCACAGCATTCGCAGCCTTTTATGCCAACTTGTACAGCATGTTTTCCAGAAAGGTACGCATATTTGAGCGCATTCCTGTTCTTAAGAATTTTTCCCCAAACATAACTTCTGTCAACTGACGACATTGTTCTTATATATATAAATATGAATAAACAGAAGCAATAAAAACCTGGCTTAAGAGTCATATCAGTCATGCTTACAAGTTTAACCATGCTGACAAGAGTCGCAACCAAAAAGACTTCAATCATGCACCATTCGCGAATAGAAAAGAACATCTTTGCAGCACGCATAGCCCATTTTCCCGCACCTGTGGCAAAACTCGCATACATTACGCAAATCAGCAGAAGACACATCAAAGGGAATATCTGCATGCAAAAATAAACAAACAGTGCTAATACTTTATAAGCGTCAGAAAATACCGATATAGATACTTCTCTAATACTCATTTCCATGGCTATACCAGCCACAGAGACTTTCATAAAAGGGAGAAATTCCACACAGAAAAAAAGAATTATTGATGAAATAGCGCCTAATATCGCACCTGGTACTGGGCTGTGAACCAGGTATGACAGAGTAGATCCACACCTCGGACATCTGTATCCAGATCCTTCCAGTACTTCTGGAACATCAACTACTAAATCGCAATAGTGGCATGTCTCTGCATGCGCCGGTATGCGCTCCAAAATTGCTCCTGCGAACAAATTACTCGAATGACACAAACTTTATAATATAAATTATAAATGTGCCGCGCTTATTTTTTAAAGACACAACTTGCTTGGTCAACAAAAATACTATTGTCGCACCATCAGTCTTCTTTAAGTTTGGATAAACTCATATGACTCCTGAATCTTGGGATATATTCTGCAAAGTTATCGACAACTTCGGAGATGCAGGCGTTGCAGCAAGACTTGCAAGAGAACTGGCAGGTTCAAGCAAAAGAATTAGGCTTTTCATCGACGATGTAAAACCTATTTCGCTCATTGCCCCAGATCTTCTATCGCAAAATTCACCCATCGAAGTCATTGAATGGACAAAGAACGCCAAAGTGTTTGAAAATTTTGTTCCTGCCGATGTTGTTATTGAATGTTTTGCTTGCAACATCCCCATAAATTGCATCAATACATTAGACGATTCGAAGTCAGTCTGGATAAATTTGGAATATTTGTGTGCCGAGGATTGGATTGAAGGCTGCCACGGAATGATGTCCATGGAAAAAGGAAAAAAGAAGTGGTTCTTTTTTCCTGGATTTACCACTAAGACTGGCGGACTCAATATAGAAAAACGTTTTATTTCAAGCGACTGTGTGTCCGAACATTCTGTTACCAGAGCCAAGAATAAAATCCTTGCATTTTTTCCAAAAGAATATTCATCGGTAAACAACACCTTAGTAAGCGTTTTCTCGTATGAAAACGAATCTCTAGCAGAAATTGTTAATAGCTCAAAATGTCACAATGAATCTATTCTATTTATTATTCCAGAAGGGAGATTTTCTAAATTTTTACAAAAAAAATATGCACACAGATTAACTAAATATCACGATAATTCAAACACTTATATCACTTCAAAGAAAAATATAGTACGTATTGTTCCAATGACAGACCAACAAGGATATGACGATATTATTGCTGGATGCGACTTTAACGTTGTCAGAGGAGAAGATTCATTCGTAAGAACTCAAATTTTCGCCAAACCGTTTGCGTGGCATATATATCCTCAAGAAGAAGATTACCATTTGATAAAACTCGATGCATTCCTTAAAAAGATGACTGAAGATTGGGATCCTACTGCCCAAAAATTGCTGTTCGAATTCTCATATATGTTAAACAAAAATGTAGTTAACGGATGTGCCGAAACATTTTCAGAAATTTTGGTTATGAAACAGGCCTTCGATAAGTATGCGGCGAAGCACAGAGAATCTATCATTGCCAACGGCACGCTTGCTGAAAATCTAATGAAATTTGTAATAACAAAGTTGTGAAAATATCAATCTGATGGATACTTGTCATCAACATAATACGAACCATCGTATTTTGATATCTGACATTTTACTGAAAATTATCCACAGGTTTTGCAAGTCTTTTATACAACAAAAAATTATCTATTTATCAACTCTTAGACTAAAAAATTTATTCTGAAGCTTCCAGCCCACACAAAGATGTCCATCTGTGAATAGAATCCATAACATGTTGATCATGAATGATCTTTTGTTGATCATGATTTTGAATTAGTTTTGATTTTCTTGTTTTCAACATGTGCATACATGCAATATGAAAAATAAGGACCTTGATAGTTTGTTTTGGAATTTTCACCTTTTTTTTAACAGATCTGGTATACGCAATGGATATTGTTCTTTTTATTAACAACAGATAACCCAGAACTTTAACATACATTCTTGACACACCAAGTTGATATATTCCTCAAACTGATATGACTTCGAACGAAGACTATCAACTCAAGGACACCGCTCCGGTACAATCAAAATAGTTGTTTTGTTCCATTTTCACGGAACATTCGTTAATTAATCAATCAATGAAATAGTGGAGTAAAAGGAATGCCAGTAAGTAGAGGCGGCGGATCAGGCGGCGGAAGATCTTCTGGAAGCGGTCGTTCAGGTGGAACATTCAGAACCGACCCAAACAGACACAATAACACCTCAGGCGGAAATGGTGGCGGAGCTGTTGGATTAGCCGCGGTGGCGGGAATTATTGGAGCCAGTATCTGGGCTTCAGGCGGCGAACTATCAAAATTAGAAAATACCGATCAGTATTTTACTGGTTATTATTACGAAGACCATCTCGGAAGAGTACGCGATCCTGAAACCTTAGTAAAATCATTCCAAGAATTCAGAAACCGTACTGGCATATTGCCGTACTTTATGACTGATTGCTCTGAAAATTGGATGCCGAAAGACTCCTGGAATAGACATACTAACGGAAGCGGCGGCAAAGTAAATCTTGTCGATATGCTCAAAGATCAAATATTCGGAACATCAAACGGTCAGAATAATAAATTTAATGCTGCGAACAAGTTCGGAATGAACAACAATCCGAATAATATTCAGGTTAATTACCAAAATACGCAGGCTACTAACAATGACCCAAACAGTTCATCTGTCGGTCAAAAATCCATGTTTAAACTTAAGGATGGAATAGAGCCTAACCCAAATAATCCTCTTAACGCACAGTCAAACGCGGCTAACGCGGCTAACGCGGCTAACGCGGCTAACGCGGCTAACGCGGCTAACGCGGCTAATGCGGCTAATGCGGCTAATGCGGCTAATGCGGCTAATGCGGCTAATGCGGCTAATGCGGCTAATGCGG
>JAZQPH010000314.1:0-9506 GCA_045628385.1 Succinivibrionaceae bacterium | reverse complement strand
ATGATGTCGGCTATGAGCGGCATGTCCTTGTCTTTGGGGTTTCTCCAAGCGGCGCCCATGCAGAATCTCGTGGCACCTGCGGCTTTTGCCTGCTTGGCTTTGGCGATGATCGTTTCATATGCAAGAAGACGCTCTTTTTCGACGCCTGTCGCATATTTGCCGCTTTGCGGGCAGTACTTGCAATCTTCGGGACACGAACCCGTTTTTATGGACAGAAGCGAACTAATCTGAATTTCGCAGGGATTGAATCTTTTGCGGTGAACGGTCTGAGCCCTGAAAATGAGTTCAGGGAAAGGAAGCCTCATGATTTCAAGAATTTCTTCTGCCGTCCAGTCGTGTCTGATGTCCGAATTTGCCCGCATGCTCGATTCCATGTTATCTCCTGCCATTTGGGCAAAGGATACTTTATCGCAAAGCGACAGACGGCATAAAATGCTTTATTTACATTGATAGTTGTGCAATATTTGGACAAGTCTAATCTGCGTGTCCTTCGGCAAGAACTGTTTCAATGCATCGGCAGAGAAATTCAACCTGTTCGTCGCTTATCACGTACGGCAGCATGAGGTAAATAATGCTGTCGAACGGCCGTATCCAGGCACCGAGCTCAACGAAGCGTTTCTGAAGTTCTGCCTGTTTGGCTTTATGGTACAGTTCGATGACGCCGATAGAGCCGAGGACCCGCGCCGATTTCACGCAATCGCGTGCCGAAAGCGGAAGCAGATTTTTTTTGAGGCTTTTTTCGATGCGCCGCACGTTCTCCTGCCAACCCGATGAATGAAGTTTTTTCATCGAAGCCACAGCTATGGAGGCTGCCAAAGGATTGGCCATGAAAGTAGGACCGTGCATCAGGGCTCCAGGCGGCTGCGAGCAAATCCCGATTTTGACCTTTTCCGAAGCAAGCACTGCAGACATCGTAAGATAGCCTGCTGTCAATCCTTTGCCCACGGTCATGATATCCGGACAAATTCCGCCCCATTCGCAGGCAAACATTTTTCCCGTGCGCCCGAATCCGGTGGCAATTTCGTCGGCAATCAGAAGCACCCCGAACCTGTCGCAGAGCGCGCGGGCGCGCCTTAAATATTCGGGATGATAAAAATACATGCCGCCCGCCCCCTGGACGATCGGTTCAAGAATGAGCGCGGCTATCGATTCATGCTCTTTTTCGAAAAGTTTTTCGAGATCGTCGGCGCAGCCGGGATCCCAAGGATCGCCGAACCTGCATGCTGGTCTGTTCACAAAGAAATTTTCTGCGATGAAACCGCGGTAAACCGAGTGCATGCTGCCTTCGGGATCGGTGACGCCCATGGCGGCAAATGTGTCTCCGTGATAACCGCCTCGGAGAGCCGCAAATTTTTTCTTGCCGGGATGCGTCGACGAAAAATACTGAAGAGCCATCTTAAGAGCAACTTCCACGGCAACCGATCCTGAATCGGCAAAAAACACCGAATCAAGCCCTTTTGGTGCCATTTCAAGGAGCATTTTTGCAAGCTCGGCCGCAGGCTCATGCCGGATGCCCGCAAACATGACATGAGACATTTTCGACAGTTGCACTTCTGCCGCGCGGTTAATCTCAGGGACGTTGTAGCCGTGTATGCACGACCACCAGGAAGACACGCCGTCGACAAGATGCTTGCCGTCTGACAGGATCAATTCGCAGCCCGAAGCGCTCGAGACGTCATATGTGGGAAGAGGCGACTCCAAAGAAGTATAAGGATGCCACACATGTTCTCTGTCAAATTTTGAAAGTTCTTCGTTCATCTTGTTTCCGGCTTTTTATCTCAGCACAATGAGCGTCTTGTCGCCGTTCTGGCGGTCGGGGATGCGACAAACATATTCCTGCATCTGTCTTAAAATCGAATCGTCGTCGCCGCCCTTTATGTTTACTTCGGTAGCAAGTTCGGCAAGCCATGAGGACCACGACTCGCTGTTTCTTAAGTTGACAAGAGAGCCGAAAACTCCGTTCATCATGGCGTTGTTCATAAACATCAGCATGACGAGAGAATCGCATATCTTGATGTCGATTCGCCGCTTGAGCTCGTCGTCGTCAGTGCAGTGCGGATTGTCGATCGTGCCGTTTCTGAAAATATAGTCGCCCGAATCGCTGAATCCCATCGGTTCCATTTCGAAGTCGCCGTTGCAGATCGCGACGCCGCACTGTCCAACGCAGCTTGATGCCACGAACCAGCCGAAATCGAAGCGTTTGAGAATGACGACCGAAAGGTTCGTCGACATGGCCGAATAGCTCATGTTCGCAAAATTCGCATGAATCTTTATTTCGTTCAGCGCTTTCTTGTACGCCTCGAGAATTATTTTCTGGAAGGCCACGCGCGAAGTTCTGCCGCTTATATTGTTCGGATTGGCCGCCTGTTTTACGACTTCGTCGAGCGCATGGCCCATCTTTTCCACCTGCTTGGTGATTTCAAGCACGGCAGTCTGAGAAGCAACTCGCGCGCCTTCGCGGGAGAATTCTGATTTGTCGGTTCCGTCGGCAAGAGCCAATGCCACCCAGCCGCACGAGTTGCCCACCGCAAAATCTGCATTTCTCGGAAGTCCGTTATTGGCGTGCAGCCTGCCGCGGCAAGAAACGCCGTACAGTTTTCTCACCGAGGTCAGCGAATCGTTGACGTACACTTCTTTTGCGGAGGAGAACATGTCGGGCTTGTAGAACTTGACCGAAAGCTGCGTCGGAATGGATTGCCATCTGATTTCGACAGGATTGTCGATCTTAAGCGCCACAGTCTTTGAAAGGAGCAAAAGCTTGGAACTTCCGATGCCCTTTGAGCGATAGCGTATCTTGAGCTGAAATTCTCCGATCTGGCTCGGAACGCCCGAAAGTATCTTAGTTCTGTTGTTGTACGAAAGTCCGAGATCTTCATGCCCGAGAACGTTCTCAATTTCGATATCTTTGAAGATATCGTTGAAGTTCGCGCGGTATTGCTGATTTTTGTGAGCCTTAGGCATCTGAGCAAGATCATGGCCTTCCTCGGCAGGCATCGCGTTCGGCGATGCGTCCTGCACATTGATCGTCAGTTTGGCATTTTTGGATACCTTGATGCCCGCAAACGGCAGCTTGACGTTGATAAGAATGGTCAAATCGCCGATTTGGCTCGGAAAACCGCTGATTTTTTTCGATATTCTGTCGTAATAAAGACCGAACGACTCGAGTCCGATGAACTGCATGGGGCAGTTGTCAGGGAAAGTGTCGCCTATCGGGAATGAATATTCCTTGTTGATGATTCCATCAGGGAAAATAATTTCATCGCGGTCAAATAAAAATGCGTATTGCTTGTAAAACTGCGGTTTATCGCGTTTTATCTGGGCAATGGCGGCATTTAGCCTATTAAATTTGTTCTCGGAAGGAATGGAACTTTCTGACTGGTTCGGATCGTCGCCCTGAAGCGTGACTTTGAGAGGCTTTGTCGAATCAAGCTGAACGAAAACAAGTTCCTCTTTCTGCGCGCCGAAACGGATCTGGCATCCGTGATAAAGACGCATGGACTTGCCTGGCTCGATTTTTTCAAAATTGCCTGCATCCTGAATTTCGATCGCGCCTGCATTCTGCAGCGACCAGATACCGTTTTCGTAAAGGACGGTGACAACGACTTTTTTGTCTTCCTCGGTGGCAAACTCGATCGGAATTCTTTCCGAAGTAACCATCCATTTGTAGATTTTTTTGCCCTCAAACGCCACGAGCTGCGTGCGCGTCAGGCTGTAGTTATTGCCTTCAAGTTTTCGGTAAAAACGAAGTACAGGAAGCTCGGACGTTATCGGATAGTCGCAGAACGGACATTTTTTGAGTCCGGGCTCATAAACGAACCAGCGGTGGCTGCAGGTGATGTTCGAGCAAGGCGCGAGCATTTCGAGCGTCTTGCTGAGCGCGGTCGCCCATTCTTCGGCGCGAGGCCTCAATTTTGGCTTGTGCAGACCGTCAATGAACGCACGGTCGAACAAATTCTTGAGGAACGGACCGCATACCGTATACGGAGTCTTTGCGGGATCTCCCGCGATCCGCTCAAGCGGATGAAGATCGTTGACGTTGACGGCATTTGTCCTATCGGTCGGATGCTCGATGAACAAAGCCTTCTTGCCCATGACGAGTTCTTCGTCTTCGTCGGGATCGAGAGAATAAATTTTGCCGCCGCGCAGTGGGTGTCTGTTCAGCAGATACATGTAAATGAGCGTGGCCAGCGCGTGACAGTCGGTCTCGATGCTAGGAAGTATGCGCCCCTTGTCGTCCAGGGAGAGATGCTGGGTGACAATGACTTCAGGCGCGATGAAATCCGCGGTTCCCATGACCTCGGGATTAAATTTGCCCGTGACCACGAGACCGTCGAGATCGATTATGCAGATATCGCAATTAGGCGGATCGACGAGCACGTTCTTATATGACAGATCGGAATGGGCAAGGCCGGCGGCATTTAAGCGTTTAACTGCCTGGGCCATCTTAAAGCATGCCGTCATGTAATTTTCCCAGCTGCCTCTTTCGCGCGGATCAAGGAAACTGCGGTTGCGAATGGACGCAAACCATTTGCCTTCTTTTTCCTTGCCCGCAATGCCGCCGGAGTCATTGTTTTCGGAGCCGTATTTGAAAAAGAAACAGGAACGGTAGGTTGGGGACACAAGACCTACCTGATCGTTGTACATGACCACTTTGGTCGGCCAGCAGAAAAGTTTTTCCCAGTACTTGCCGCCGCGGTTGCTGAAAATGCTTTTGTAGTATTTGCCCACGATCGTTTCGAGACGATCGAGAAGCTGATCTTTATTCAGTTCTTTGTTGCGGTAAAACGCGACAACATAAGATTTGTCGGGGCTGAAATAAACATCCTTCATTTCACCCTTGCCGATAATTTTGGAATCGTCGAACTCGACAAGAGAGCCGTCCAAAGCACGCAGCTGCACAATCATTGAAAAATCCCTTTAATAAACTACTACCAGCGTGCGGTCGTCATGATTTCCAATCGACCAAAAATCAAGATAGGAAAGCATTTGTTGTTCAATTGCGTCATTGCTTCCGTAAAGCATGACATGGCGCTTGAGATCATCGGAAAAACTTATCCATTTTCTGGCATCGTGAAGATTTTTGTCGGTCTCAAATTTCGGATCGCTGACGCCGTCGGTCATGAGGAACATCATGTCGAAATCCGACACCAGCCTCGCGCAGATGCGTTTTTTGATGTTGGCCTTTTCTGCTATGCCGCGCGTCGTGATAAAGCGCGTTTCGCCAAAATACTGTCCTTCGTCAGGGTTGCAAAGAACCGCGGCCTGGCTTCTTATCGAATCAACGAGCGCGATGGCGCCGTCGCCGACGTTATAAGAAAATACGATCCAATCATCTCCGAGACGCCTGAAAACGCAAAGAAGAAGCGTTGTTGCAAACTCCGACGCCATGGCGTCGTCAAGGCGATTTGCAACTTCGTTGAATTCCTCGAGAACGCCGGATATGAAATCGCGCAGAGGATTTACGAACAATTCGGCGCAGGAAGATTCAAAAACATCGCAGTTGCCGTCGGCGAAATACTGATTTTTCAGCTTGACGATTGTTTCGTGAACGTCCGAAGAAGAAATTTTCGGCAAAAAATCTTTTACGAGCCTGTCGCAGACGATTCTGGAACCTTCACGCGAAAGCGGCGCCGAACCCGCTCCGTCGCATACCGCCGCAAGATACCAGCCGCTCTCTTGGTCGTACTGGATTGCAAAATCGTCATCGCGCGGTTTGCCGTCGAAAGCGTGAGAACGGCCCCTCTTGCTCGCGGCAACCATATTTTTGAGACCCAATCTCTTATATTCGTCGACAATGACGGAACGGCTGTCGTAATTGGCCTTGGGGAAAGGAATGTTGTCGTCGGGATCGATTTCCTTCCACAGCGTTTTTACCCTAAGCGAAACCATTTTGGAGAAAGGCGCGCCGCGGAGAGTGAACTGAATGGCGATCTGAAATACGCCAAGCTGGTTGGGAGTTCCTTCAATTGCAAATTTAGACAGATTGAACGAAAGACCGACTTCTTCAAGTCCGAGAATTTTAAAAGAAGACCTGGCGGATTCGGGCACGTACTGCGAAAGATCGCAGGAATAAGAAATATTTACTATCGCTTCTTCAAACTCGTTAAGACTCAAAAGCTTGAACAGGATCTCCTGCGAATTCTCCTGCTGGGTCTGAGGTTTGACGGCAGCGCTTTTTCCGCCTAGCAGGCTGAACAGAAGCTGCTGTTTTGCCTTCTCGGCGCTGACTTCTTCGTTCGCTTCCAATATCGGTCTGTCCGTCGCAACTCTTACGTTGTTGCTGGATGTTTTGATATCCGCCCCCGACAGGTCGAACCCGTCGCTGTTGAACTCATCGGCCATACGAAAACTATCCTATAGTTCTGTTGATGTCCACGCCTACTTCGGACGAGCCGAAGAAAGACTTCTTTCCGCAATGCGGGCAGATATTCACGTGATTGTTCTTTACGCACAGCACGCCGCCGCAGCTGCATATGCCGATGGCGCTGTCGTTGCCGCAGACGGGGCACGTCGGATGTCCATACAGATGATCCGTGTTGACGCGGAAATTCTGCTGCGTTTCTTCCGACAGCGAGAAGTAGTCGTCGTCGACGGGATATGCGCCGACAAAATCGTAATTTTCGCTGTTGGCGCTGGATTTTTGATACTTGACGAGATAGTACCTTCCCGAAGATTGGCATTTCGAAAGAATGACGATGTAGTTGTCGTCCACGAAGGTGGTCATCGGCTGTTCGACTTTCTTAACGACGCCGCCCACCGAAGTGCTGATGGAGTTGCCGTCGCGGCGATTTTTGGATACCGACTTGCTTGAAGAACTGATTGACAAACTGATCCAATCGAAGAATTGCTCAAAAGATTTAGGATCGGTATTTTCAAGGATATAAACGTTGTCGGTAAACTTTTTCAGAATGTCCGTATCAAGATTATTGCCTATCGAAACTGCGACGCAAAGAACGGAATCGCTGAATTTTTCACGCCATTCCTTTGCGACTTCGTCAACGCGGTCTGTAGGATTTCCGTCGGTAAATACAAAGATTATCGGACGCCAGTCCCCTTTTTCTTCATACGTGTTCTTTTTGACGTTGGCGTTGATGTCGTCCATCAGATACTTGAGTACTTTGCCAAGAGACGTGCCGCCGCCTATCGGAAGTTTTACGGAATTTAGCCTGTATATTTCCTGCATGGAAAGAAGCGTCTTCGGTTTGCCCGCAAACGCGATAACCGAAAGCACCGTGGTTTCAAGCGCATACGGGCTTTGCTTCAGCGTCTTTATTATCGTTGCAATGCCGTCTTCGACGCACTTGATTGGCTTGCCGACCATCGATTCTGAACAGTCGATAACAAGATATATCGGGAGTCTTCTCATTGTTGGTTCTCTCCTGATGCGCCGTCAGATATCTGAACTCAGGGCGTAATAAAGTAAAGTGTTGCTGTTTGCAGTGTTAAGCGTGCAGACGCTTTCGGAAATATCGGTCAGCCACGGCTCGTCTTCCTGTGCTTCCTGCCCCGCAATGCAGACCACAAGTCCGCCGATGTTTCTTTTTTTCAGTTCGCCGAGGCCGTAAAGATAATCGTCCGAAGGCTCACCGTCCGTCATCACGTAGATTACGGGACGCCACGGGTTTCGGTAGTCGTTGGCGCTCGTCTCGCTGTCAATGTCCTTGGCGGCCAATTCAAAAGCGTCGCCCAAAGACGTGCATCCGTAAGGATAAAGCTGCGGCATGGCAAACTCGCCGATATCGACGTGCTTTGCGACAATCTGAGCCGTATCGCCGAAAGATATGGCCGTGACGTTGACTGTGCCGAACGTGCTGATATTTCTCTGAAGAGCCGCAGTCAGCACCTGAACGCCGTTCTGCAAAGAGAGTATCGGTTCGCCCTGCATCGATCCCGAAGAATCAAGAAGAAGATATATCGGCAGCCCTTCCAAGACTATTCTCCCTTTGATGATTCCGATGCTTCCGCAACATTGTCTTCGGCCGGGGACAGCAAATATTTATCCCAATAACGGTCTAATATGTGATCGATGACCCGGTCGACGGTAAGTTTATTCAGAGCTTTGTCGATTTTGTTAGCCGTTGCCTGATCGACATTTTTGCTGAAACCGAAGTATCTGTCTCCGTTGTATTCAAGCTTTAATTTCGTCGGAACGATAGTCTGCTCGGGAAGTCCGTGAGTCGAAAGGTAATAGTTTTTTTCCCATTCGTTGGTGATTATGAGATCGAGCTGTCCTTCGATAAGTTTTCCGAACAGATATCCACTGTCTTCAGAATAGTCTTTGGTAAGAAGCGGATCGTCATTGAGCCTTTCGTCATAGGTAAAATTTTTAATGACGCCGAGATGATGCGGATACATATGGTCATAGCGTTTTACGAAAAAATCATCTGTAGACTTCATGTAGGCATGCTGCTCGATGCCCATAACGTACGGCGTATTCGATCTTTTAATCTTATACTTTGCCGCATACATGTCGCCAATGCCGGTCAGGATATCGACGTTGCCGTTGCGGAATTCGACGACGGCGCGGTTAAAAGGCATCGGCTTCAATTCAAAAGTAATGCCTGTTTCCATGTGTACCGCCTGAATGACGTCGATGTCGATTCCGGTCAGCTGCTCTCCGTCCTCCTTGTAGAATTTCCACGGAGGATCGATAGGGACCGCCACAATGAGAAAATCTTTTGCGCACGCTGAAGCAGCAAAGCATAGAGCCAGCGCCGCAGACACAGTAAGTTTGAACAGATTTGACATTTTCTTGCTTAATAAAAACCAGCTCCATCCATTATAATTACTTAGATTTTGGCTTAGAGCATTTTGTTGCGATTATTTGAACCCAATGAGCAAATTACGGACAATCGGCGTTGCATTGTTCCTGGCAGGAGTTTTGTCGGGATGCCGTTTCGAGCCGGTTCATATAGAAAGAAACGGCGTGGTTTTCTGCGTCGATTCCGGCATTTCCGTGCCTGATCCTCTGATAGCCGAACTAAACGTAACATCCATCACGCTCGCAAGAAACGTCTTCAACCGCTTGGTAAATTTCAGCCCCGTAACCGATTCTTATGCGCCTGAACTTGCAGAATCGTGGGCGCAGCTTGAAAGCGATCCGCGCATTGTGCGTTTTATTTTGAAAACGAATGTCAGATTCCAGGAGACGCCGTGGTTCAAGCCGACAAGACCGATGAATGCCGATGATGTCGTTTTTTCATACAGACGCCTGATAAGCATCGGCGAATCGGTAGCAGACACGCAGGGAACCGACGTCGAATCGCAGGGATTCGGAAGAATCATGCAGGCAGGCAAACTTATCAAGAGCGTTAGAAAATCGGGCGACTATTCCGTCGATTTCAAATTGTCGAGCGCCGAATCCCTGCCGCTCTTTCTCGAACTTGCGAGCCATCCGAACAGCGTCATATACTCAAGCGAGTTCATGGACTATCTCAGAACCAACAAGCCATACGCCGCCGAGTCATATTTTCGCACCCATCTCGTCGGCACCGGCGTATTCAGGC
>JAZQPH010000313.1:0-10655 GCA_045628385.1 Succinivibrionaceae bacterium | reverse complement strand
ACCACCACATCTGTCATCGCCAGAAGAGCAAACAGACTTATCTGGTGATTCAGGATTGTTGTAAAAGACAAAATAGTTGTCATTTGGTGTTTTATGAGATGCATCTAACATAAAAGCGGATGCATCTAAATCAAACTCTTGATTTGAATCGCTTGGATTCCATCCTAAGCCAACAACAATATGTTTTAACGAAATCTGTACGGATTGACCTTTTTTTAAATTAATAGCCATTTTGTTATCCTTCGAGCATTTTTGAGATATTTTGTTTTAAATAATTCATTGTTTCACATATATGAATATGAGAAAAACTTTCACCAATCGCTTTAAAATTCCATTCATTGTTTTCTTTTAAAAGAGCTCCCATAACAATGGATCTTTTTTCCGAATATGAAGAATCAGTTGATAAATTAAAATTCATATATTCTTTGACACAATGTTCGACAGTACCTTCAAATAATCTTATCTTCAAAAAAGGAATTTTTGATAAACTTAAGACCTCCTCATCCACAATATTCAGAAAAAACACAATGGATGTAACATCGTCTGGTAATTTAGATAAATCAACTTTAATCATCTCATTATCTTGATCATCACTCGCAATACCGCCAGCTCTATCATCACCACTATGTATCAAGGCATTGTTATTCGTCTGCAATTTTCCCTGACGATAACCATATCGAGATAAAAATTCAGTTTTGTAATCTGGAGAATAAATATAATCCAACAATTCATGATTTTTATTGAAAAGGACACAACTCAAATCCAAATCAACATCATGTTCAATATATCGAAAAAAAGAAAATTTCTTTCTTTTTCCCCATTTACATCCAACACAAAAGTTAGAAATACCGGTTGTGGAAGTTTGACGAGCAGAATCAACAGACACAAGTTCAATTTTTTTTAAGTTGATTCTTTGACCTTTATTCAAATTAATTGACATATAGTTACTTTTTATTTAAAAAAATGACGATTTCGGTCATTATAGACATACATTCAAGTTTTTTTGAGACATGCTTCTCATTTTTTTTTTTGGAGATGTGATAATCGAAAAACTTTGATCTAAGAAGGAGTTTTTATGGAAACAGAGAATTTTAATAATATAAAAATAAATACAAATATCGGTTTTGAAACTCAAACGATAATAGCTTTTGTAAGCATTGTACTTATTTGTTTATTAATTGATTTGTTCTCGCACAGAAGAGATAAAGCTTTATCTTTTAAAGCAGCTTGTGGCTGGTCAATATTTTGGGTATTTATTTCATTATGCTTCGCTGGATTCTTATATTATCATTTTAATAGCGATGTCTCCTCACTCTTTCTTTCAGGATATGTTCTGGAAAAGTCTCTATCTGTTGACAATTTATTTGTCATGATGGCAATATTTTCTTGGTTCAAAATTCCACAGGGAATAAGACATAGAGTGTTATATTACGGCATAGTAGGTGCAATAGTATTTAGAGCAATATTCGTAGCCATTGGCTCCAGTTTGTTATATCTTGGTGAATCTTCATCAGAAATATTTGAATTTATAGTTTATCTTATCTTCGCAGGTTGCGTTATATATTCAGCTATTCAAATGCTTAAAGGCGACTCAGGTGATGATGATGACGAAATACAGGATTATTCAAATCACAAGGCTTATAGATTTGGTAAATGGCTTTTTCCAATATGGCCAAAATTGCATGGACACAATTTTTTTCTTAGCAGATCTACAGTTCAAAGTTTAACGAAAGAACCAGAAAATAGATCAATTTCGCTTAAAAGAACAGGTTTAATATTTGCAACACCACTTTTTCTTTGTTTATTGGTAATAGAGTTGAGTGATGTCATGTTCTCATTCGACTCAGTCCCTGCTGTAATTGCAGTCAGTAAAGAACCTTTAATAATTTATTCTGCAATGATATTTGCAATTCTTGGTCTAAGATCAATGTACTTTGTATTAGAGGCAATGAAGAAATATTTATGTCATTTAGAAAAAGCAGTAATCGTTTTATTATTTTTTATCGGTTTTAAATTATTCTATAACTCATTATGTAAGTTAATTGATTTTGATTTAACAATAAGCAACCATGTTAGTTTAATATTTATTCTGTCAACTCTTAGTATCGGAGTTGTTGCTAGTGTGATATTTCCAGAAAAAGAAGGATCATAAAAGATTTTGTTTTGCATCAAATGATATCATCAGTAACTTATTGATATAATATAAGATAGACATATTGTCATAATTTAAAAGAACAGTTCCGGTCTTTCGATCGGAACTTTTTATTTGTTGGTCAAGTAAGCTCTTGCTGACCGAAGTCTTAAAACGGCATTAAGACAAATTATTGTGGAATTCTTCGATGACGCACGTATGCTTTTTGTCCTCGGAAGTTTTGTCGTAGTTTATTCCGACCAACAGGACTTGTCCTGAATATCCCTTTAAAGCGCCGGCATAACGTTTTTCTTTAATTTGCTTTATGGCAGTTTCGGCAGACTTATCGTACTTTAACTCCACCACCATAGCGGGTCGCGATCCAACATTTGCTCTTGGAATAAATGCAAAATCAGCAAAACCTTTTCCTGCCGGAAACTCTCTTACTACATTGTAATAAGCAGGAGCCGTGAAATAAGCCATGGTCAAAACACAGCTTAGGGAGTTTTCATCATTGTATTTTAATGCCGATGAATAGGCATCATGTGCAAGCTCGAGAAGTTCGGCAACTCTTTCAGAGTTCTTAGCAATCGTTGCCTTCAGAATTTCATTGCATGCCGAAATTGATTTAGAGACTTCAGCCCATGCCCCGGTTTGCAAAGCGGACTGATATGCTTCTTTAACTTCAAAATTAGGAACATATGCGCTTCCCTCAACCTTGTTATATGCAAGATATCCCAGATGCAGCAACGCGGTAAGAGCGTCGTCTTTAGAGGCAATCAAATTAAAATCATTGGAAAAATTTTTTGTATTTACCTCGACTTGATGGCCTGCAAGCATGTTCAGCACATCATCTTTCAAACCGTCATAATTCAAGGTTATAAAGTTGTTTATTGTTTCGAATGAAGAGGTATTTTTCCAATAAGATTCATAGTCACGTTTCTTGATTGCCATGACGACGGAATTAGGGTTATAAATATGCGTGCCGTCTATGATATAACCGTCATACCAGTTCTCCATAGAAGAATAGTCCATGCCGTATTTTTCGCATAGATTCTTTACTTCTTCCTTCGTAAATCCATAAAATTCGGTTATAGGATAAGAATTTAACATAGTAAATTCTTCAAAGTTGTTTAATGCAGATTCGTCTTTGATTTTTTTGATTGGCAGAATGCCGGTTATATATCCCAAAGCCAAAAAAGATTTTGATTCATCCGATTTGAATAATGCATGAAGAAACTGCAAATATTTATGAACGAGTTCGTTATCATTGCTATTTCTAATAATACAATCCCATTCATCAATGATGATAACAAACGGAATTTTTGTTTTATCATATATTGAAAGCAATAAACTATTGATTGACTCTTGATAATCCAATCCAAAGTCAATAGAAAATTCTTCTTTAATATCCTTGTATATTATTCTAATAATTTCTTCGATTATATCTTCTTTGTGAAAATCCCAGACAGAAGAAATATCAAGATGGATTACATTATATTTATTTAAATGCTGCTGATAATCAGGGTATTGAGCGATCTTGGATTTTGCAAAAATTTTGGACGAATCGCAACCTCTGCTGTAATAAGCTTTTATCATTCCGGCTGCTTGAGATTTTCCGAATCTTCTTGCATGGCTTAAAGCTATGCATCGGCCCGAAGCTCGTACCCTGTCGTTAAGGAACTCTAACAAACCGGTTTTGTCGACATAATATTTGTCATTTCTGTCGCATTCAAAACCGTCATTGCCTGGATTAAATACTCTTCCCATTAATCCGTTCTCCTAACGATAGATCAATGACATTATATGTAAAGACAGATTTGCACCTATATATCAAATCATCAAAGTTCAGAACTTTCCCAGCGCAGCATTAATATGCTTACTTATTCTGTCAAGTCAGCCGGACAGCCCACGCTTGCGCATGCCGATTGCGGCAGAAAATTAATGCTTCTTGACGATTTCTTTTGATAATTTTCTTTTGTCGGCCAGAACGGAAATATTCCTGAAATCTCTCCGCCTATGCGAACAAGAGGACAAAGTTTTCTGAGCCACGGAGGAACGCCTAGTTCCGCAAAAATTTTCTTAAGTTCGCGAGACTTGTCTCTGCAGCACAAGTTCAGTTTGTTGCTTTGCGAAAAATCAAAAATCAATTCGACAACTTCGCCGGCATCTGCGAAAAAACACCGGTTCTTGCGCATATTTTGCAAATCGTACGTGCTTTCGTTTTCAAACGCCCGCATTGACATTTGCCAGTCTCTGCCGAGCAATCTGAAAGTGCAGTCCGCATCCAAAGTGAAATTATTTTGTTTTGCAAGTTCGCGATCGTCCACGGCAAAGATCTTTCCTGCGAATCTGCGAAGAGACCAATCGTCGATTTTGACCTGCGGCACGGCATCCACTGCGGCCGACAGGAGGCAATCGAGCGTCTGCTGCATGGCGTTTGCCGAAGGATAAATGCCCGACAGAAGCCTCACAAATTCGCGCAATGCATTTTTTTGCCGAGGCTTAGAGAGTTTTAGCAATTCGCCCGCAGAAATGCCCAATTTAAGGCGTTGTTCGAGTGCTGACAACGGGGAAGCTACCGCAAGATTGCGAAGATCGCCGAGCGCAACTTCAAGCAGAATCTCCCTGGCCTCTCCCATAAAGGCTGCCGTATTGCCTGCCGCCTGCAAAAAACCTCCGAAACGGCTGCATAGCTTGGGTACGATTTCATGCCTTAAATAATTTCTGTCGTAAGAAGTATCGGCGTTCGAACCGTCCGTGACAAAACCAAGCGCCAGTTCCCCAACTCTTTTCTCGATGCCGGCTCTTGACGAGCCAAGAAGAGGACGCCAGATTTGGCCGCGCGGCAAATTGCTGATAGGAGCCATTGCGGACATGCCCTGTACGCCGGCTCCGCGTTTTAAAGCAAGAAGAACCGTCTCAGCCTGATCGTTGGCGTGGTGAGCCGTGGCAAGCACGGAATTTTCGGTAAAACCATCGGTCAGAGCTTCGTAGCGCGAAATCCTGGCGGCGGCTTCGATGCCAAGACCTGCATCTGTATCGACATGAACTTTGGCGATTCTAAAAGGAATCTGCAGATTTGCGCACAGTTGCCTGCAAAATTCACCCCAGGAAGCGGCATCAGGATTCAGTCCGTGATTGACATATACGGCGCTTAAGGCGCATTCAGGCGGCAGCATGTGCCTGTGAGATGCCAAAAGTTCGGTCAGGCACACGGAATCTGCACCTCCCGAAAGAGCAATGACGATTTTGTCGGCATTTTTCGGCAAAACCTCCAAACCTTTCAGAAATGCGCTTTCCGCTTCCCCTGTTTTCATTTGTCGTCAGCCTTAACGGTAATCGCCTGCCAACCGTCGGCGCTTGAACCGTCTTTGTTCTTTTTCAGCGCTTTGATGGCCACGCCCGAAACCATGCCTTCATACCCGTTCAGGGAATCCAGCAGATCTTTTCTGATATATGCGTCATCGGCAAAAGCAAATGTGCTTCCCGGCTTCGTCTGCAGTTTGCCAGTAAATATTCTGATGTCTTTGCAGGTTCCGAGACCGCCTCCGCCGTCACGGGACAAGCCGCATCCCTGTTTCGCGCCTTTTTTCGGATTCATGGTGACGAAACAGGTAACAATCTCGCCGATTTTTGGAGGAAGTTCGGTTGATTCTCTGCCGCGCACGGCGTACTTGACGCCCAATCCCGCATATATAAACACAGTTCCGTCTTCGGCGATTCCCGTCACCGCACCCGTGCATTTGTCGCAGGCATCCCAGAATTCTCCGTCGGTTCTAGGTTCGATCTGGACTATTCTCGCAAAATCCGACGAATCAGATTTTCCAAGAAGCAGAGTCACAGGCTCGCCGAGCCGCAAATTGCTCACGTTTATGCCTGATTGCGCAAGGCTGAAAGACTCGCCGCCCTCGTCTTTCATGGCAAAGGTCGCAAGCAAGAGTTCGCCATTATGAGGTTTCTGCGATTTGACTTCGATAGTCCCCGCATACACGGCTTCTTGCGACTCAATTCTGTCAAAACACAGCTGCGACGCTTCTCCTGCGTTGATTTCATAGTATGCCCTGGCCGAATCCATGTCGGGATCGGCTTTTGCATACCAAGGATTGTTCATAAGTCCGACCAATATCTCGTCGCTGTCTATGTTCCAGTCATTGCCTTCGCGAATGGCAACCGTGATATTGACTTCTCGGCAGGCATTTTCGGTATCGCCCAAAACGGCGAGAAGATTGGCCAAATCTCGGTGAATCTTGACCGAGAAAGCTTCGTTTCTCTGGCACAGAAGCGCCTTGCAAAGACATGCTTTTGCAAGTTCGGGATCCTCTTCGAAGTACACAAGTCCCGCAGTGTGCCAAGCCCACGGCTGCGTGCCTTTAGATTTAAGAACGGTCTTGATCAGTTCAGCGGCATCTTTTGACCTTCCGGCCGCGCGAAGCATTTTCACCGCCGCCCAATCGAGCCAAAGAGCATGCTCTCCTTCAAGATCGATACGCTCCGACACCTCGTTTCTCCATCTTAAGGCAACATCGGTTCTCTCTAGCGCCTCCGGACGCTTCTCATAATGGTTGAGGATCCATTTGCAGTAGGCTACGGCAATTGCATATGCAATCGGTTTAACAGGCTTGCCGCCAAACTCGCGATATTTCCAGTCTTCGTCGCGAAGAGCGTCATTTTCATAAATCCAGTCGATAAATCCCGGGAAGTTGTAATAGTCATCTCCCAGTTTGCATATTTCCCATAAAGTATTGGATAAGGGCATGCCCTTAAACTGAGCAATGTTCGAAAAATCCGCCAGCAAAGCATTAAGAGGCGTCATTAGGGAAAATTCGGCCAGAGTTTTCTTCGATTCGATAAATTTTTCACAAATATCTTTGATGAGATAGTAGTACGCCCACTCGACTTCCTGTCTGATGCGATTTTTGTCCCATGAAGAGTTAGCATCGGACGACAGTTCGCGCATTCCAAGTTCAATAGTTTCGTTGTAACGTTTGGAGCTTCTTAATTCTTTGATTTCAGCAAATGACACTGCATACTCCTATGTTGGCGGTTCCTGGCAAAAAGAGAATCGCCTATCCTAATATCTTTTTTCTAATCACACCACATTTTGAAAATCGATGCAGAGCATTTCTTAACATATCTTGAAATATGAATATGCACAAAAACTTCATCGAACGAATAATGCACAATCTGGCTATGCCTGCCCCGAGGGTTTCCCGGTGCCGAATGCTGCTCGCCCAAAGCGCAATGTGGAACAGAATCGAAGATGGCAAATCGACGCTGCCGGCTTTTTCGGGATGCGCCGTGGACGCCGAAGGACTCAACCACCAGGAAGGTTATGCCGCATACATTCCTCCGCACCAGCATTGCGCAAAATCGCATAAAGGACAAAGAGGCTACAGCACTTACGGTCAGCCAAACTATGTGTCAATTTGCGACGAATTTGAGGATGTTCCCGGACAATATCTTGAGGGGGGCGGCTGCGTCCACGGAGGTTACGGGGCTACCCAGCCAAGCTGTCCAGGAAATCACCTTGATGTCCGCGGGCAGACGAGCTGCATAGGCACGAAACGGTTTATCCGAATTCTCGAAAACGGCAAACAGCTCGACAGCGTTTTCTACTATTGAAATAAAACAACCCCGCGAGCGGGGTTGTTTTATAACAACTTCAAACGGCAGACTGCGGTTATTTTTATTTCCCAGACCTTATATCAGCTACGATTTTATCCAGCACTTTTTCTTTGTATTCTTTATCTGGAGCGGCAAGTAAGAATATTGCACCATGCGCCTCTCAAGGAGAAATTAATCAGGCTTTTGCCGATTCCCCGGAAGCCAGAATTCTGAAACTGACCGCCGATACGGCAAGACAAAGGACTCCGAGCATCGCAAACGAGGTTTCGAGAGAAAATGCTTTCGACACCTCGCCTATCACATACGGCATGATCAAAATTCCAGCATAACCCAAAGAGTTGACCAGAGAAATTGCCGACTGAACTCTGATTCCTGGAACCGATCCCGCATAAGAAACAAGCTGCGGAACGATGTTTCCGGCGCCGATTCCGATCATCGCAAAGCCGATCATTAACGACAAAACCGACGGCAGAAGCGCCATAAGAAAAAATCCTATTGCAACAATAAGCGCTCCGGCCATAACGGTATTTCTTCTTCCAAAGCGCCGCACTACCCTATTTCCCGCAAATCTCGATGAAGTCATCGCTATCGCAAAAAACAGATAAAAATAGCCTGCAGACTCAGGCGCGATGCCGATGTTCTGAGTTGCAAAAACTGCGCCCCAAGACAGAAGCGCGCCTTCTGACGAATACATTATGAAGCAGAGTGCTCCTACGATCACAACGGCGGCAGGAAAAACAAATTTTGCTCCGGAATCGCTGTTGACCGCTTTTGATTCTGACTTGTTGAATTCCGAGACATCGCTATTAAGCTTGCGGCACCCCCAAAACGCAATGGCGATGAGAACCGAAAACAAGATGCAAGACGCAAATTTAAGCGTTAGATCGCGATCATCGCCGACGATGCGCGAGATTCCTGAAATCAGAAACGTCATGAGCATGGCGCCGACAATCGTTCCTAAAGAATATCCTCCGTGAAATCCTGACATCAGAGGTTTCTTGTATCTGCTCTCTAGAATTACTGCATTGACATTTGAAGCCACATCGATGCCGATAAGCGAAGCTCCGAACACGATCAGTATTGAGCAGGCACCATAGAACGACTCGACAAATGAAATGCCTACCAAACAAGAACCTTCGAAAAAAAGACATATGTATGCGATAAGTCTGCAGCCGAAACGTCCTACCAATGCGCCTACTATCGGCAAAGCACACAAAGAACCTATTCCCATGCACAAAAGGAGTCTGCCGAATTCGGAATCATCGAGATTAAGTCCCGATTTGACAAAAGGGACCATCGGCGCCCACGATGCCTCAAAAGCTCCCAAAAGAGCCAAAGCAAGAAAATTTGAAATAAGATCCGCGCCTGGTAATTTCATTTAAAACTCAGCTATTTAGAAATGTATTTCGCATTATCTATAGCCTGGATTGAGGAATCAACCGAATTTCATTGAAACAACAAACCAAACACGAATACGTTATCTTATATCATAAAGAAGAATTTTATTTTTTATCAAAACAATCATTAATTTCGAAATCTTAGACAAAAGATATATCGAGATTGACAATTTATTAAAACAAAAATGGATTTTATTAATTTTCTTTGTTTAAAAAATTGCTAACAACAAAATCAGGTAAATTATTTATTTTTTCTACAAGCTGTTCATACAATTCATCCCAAGAATCATAAGGATCGATTGTTATATTCAATTTTTTCAATTGGTTTTCAAGATAATTGATGTCGAACAATATTTCATTCGGATCGTCCCAGTAAGAAAGGTCATTAATGCAAAGTACGCAATCGTACAAAGGATTGCTTTCGACTTCTTCCATGGACATATTTTCATCCATAACTTTTTCCAACAATTCTTCAAAGTTCATGATTATTTTCCTTTTGATTAAATTTTAATGTTAATAGTTAAACTGGTTAATTTATGATTTCCAGTGTCTATTCAGAACCCTACTCAGCAAAAATAATGTCTGAGTCGCCCTTGAAAGCCGCGACGAGAGCTTCATAAGCATTGATCCCGTTCTTTGCGGCGGTGCCGATGTAAGACATTATTTTCAAGTGATTTTTGGCGCCGTCTTCGCTTCTGAAGCAGCCTATCACCTTTGCCTTGGTCTTGATGTTTCGGACGTCCCTTTCGGCCTGGTTGTTGTCAAAAGGCACGGCAAGAGAGCGGACGAAACAGCTCACGCAGTCTTTGTGTCTTATCAGCCGCTCTATCAGCGCGCGCACGCGTCCTTTCTTCGGCCGTCCGCGTTTTTTGACCGATGCGTCGGGTTTCGGCTCCGGGAATTCCGTTTCGGCGATTTTTATTATTTCGTCGTATTCGCTTTCAAAGCTTTTTATCTTTTCGTCCGGCAATTCGTTTTTGTCGGCTGCCAGATATTCTTTTGTGGTTTTCAGCCATTTCAGGAGAAAATCTTTGAATTTCGTCGCCCACGTCTGCAGCTTTTCGTTTTCGATTATGCCGTTCAGTTCTCTTATGAGATGAACGCAGCAAACTGCATGCTCGGCGATTTCGAATTTAAAGTAAGGAGCCCAGCAGTCGTGCACGGCGACTCCGCCGAATGCCGGCAATACTCCGTTGTCCGCTATTCCGGCTTCTCCGCGTTTTGGGTTAATGGTCAGATATGTGTATCTGTCTGACGAAGAGTTGTGCACCCAGTGCAGCTTGCCGCCGACGCTGACGCCGGTTTCGTCAAAATGAACCACCGAGCTTTCCTGCAGAAGCTTCTTTATCTTGTCCGAAGCGCCTTCGACCTTGTTCGCGCATCTTGCGACCATCGAGTTCACGGTTCCTTCCGAGATGCTCACGCCCGCGATGTTCCTGATAATCGTCGCGATGCGGCTGTAGCTTACCGCCCCGTAGGTGTTCAATATCGAGCCGAGC
>JAZQPH010000312.1:0-3564 GCA_045628385.1 Succinivibrionaceae bacterium | reverse complement strand
AACCTTAGCAAGTGGAGCAAGGCAGTTGGTGGTGCAGGATGCGTTGGAAACGATGTCCTGACCGGCGTAGGTCTCGTTGTTTACGCCCATAACGAACATTGGGGTAGAGTCCTTGGAAGGGCCAGTCATAACAACTTTCTTTGCGCCAGCGGTGATGTGAGCGCGAGCCTTTTCATCGGTGAGGAAGAGACCGGTTGCTTCAGCAACAACGTCTGCGCCTACTTCGTTCCACTTGAGGTCAGCTGGGTTGCGTTCAGCGGTAACGCGGATGCGATCGCCGTTAACAACGAGGTAGTTGCCGTCAACTTCAACGGTGCCGTTGAAAATGCCGTGGGTAGAATCATACTTGAGCATGTAAGCCATGTATGCAACGCCGTCAGCGGAGATGCCGCCCTTGCCGTCGGAAGCGAGAAGATCGTTGATACCTACGATCTTGATGTCCTGATCCTTGTGCTGAGCTTCGTAGGAAGCGCGGAGAACGAAACGACCGATACGACCGAAACCGTTAATACCAAGTTTGATAGTCATTTGAAAGTTTCCAATAAAGGTTGAACAACAGTTGTTTATCCGTATGGATAGTTTTTTGAGGAGGTTCGCTCCCCAAACTGTTTCGATTATATGAAATTGCGAATGCCATAACAAGTTTTCAGAACCGATCGTCAACACTAAATATTGTGGTTTCTGGTCAATTATGTGCCGTAAGGCTCAAATTTCGATGAATATATCCACAATCGCTATGATCTGTTTCTCTTTTTATATTTTTAGCCGTTTAAGATTTTTTGGCGGCGGCTATAATCAAGAGTAATTTGTGTAACTGTAATTTGCCGTTGGCAGGCAGTCTGCAAATAAGTATTTTTGTATAAACACTGATGGAATTTTTTTATGGCATCTCTTGTAGAACAGTTGGCGGAGCGTAAGGGCCTGTCCAGCGAATTTGTCGATGCATGGGGAAAACCCGCATTCGTTACGCTAGACAGCAAAAAAGCGGTTCTTGCCACGATGGGTTATGACGTTGCCGACGAGGCTAACCTTGCAAAACAGATCGAGGAAGAAGATCGTCAATACTGGTCGACTTGCCTGGATCCTGTCCTGGTTTTAAAAGAGAATGAGGATCTCAGAATCGAAGTCCGCATTCCGAGCGAAGTTGCCGGACAGACTCTCGGCTACAACATAAGCCTTGAATCTGGCGAGAAGATGACCGGTTCCGTCAATCTCGGTGAGTTCTGCGAAAGCGACAGCTACGAGCTTGACGGCCGCAAGTACGTCAAAAAGGAAGTCATTCTCAGAGTTGTTCTGCCGCTTGGCTACCACAGCCTCGAACTCGGCGCCATCAGCAAGAACGACATGCGTCTCATCGTCGTTCCGCGTCAGTGCTACAAGCAGCCGGCAATTGCCGACGGTCTGAAAATTTGGGGACCTAGCGTTCAGCTTTACAGCGTGCGCAGCGAGAAGAACTGGGGTGTGGGCGATTTTTCCGACCTCGCCGATCTTATCAAAAAGCTCGGTGCTAACGGCGCAGGTTTTATCGGCCTCAATCCTATTCACGCGCTGTTCCCGGCTAATCCAAACAGCGACAGCCCGTATTCCCCTTCTTCCCGCCAGTGGCTGAACGTAGTTTATATTTCTGTTCCTGACGTGCCTGAATACGCAAAATGCCCTAATGTCAAAGCGCAGGTCGAAGCTCCTGATTTTCAGTGGCGCCTCGGCGATCTTCGCGCAAAAGAGTATGTTGACTACGCGGGCGTCATGGCTGTCAAGATGGATATCCTCAAGAAGATTTTTGCGGAATCCGGTATTGCGAACGACAGCGGCGAACGCGGCTCTGCATTCAAGAAATTCGTTGAAGAAGGCGGCGACAGCTTAAATCAGCTTGCGGTTTACGATGCTCTCATGGCATCTCTTTACGCTCAGGGTAAGAATGCCTGGGGATTTGCATCCGACGAATGGGATGAACAGTACAAGACCTATCAGAGCCCGGCAGTCGCAAAGTGGGCTTCCGAACACGCAGACGAAGTCAATTTCTACAAATACCTGCAGTTCATTGCCTATGAGCAGCTTGAAGTTGCGCACCGGGCTTCCAAGGATGCGGGCATGGCAGTCGGTATTTATCGCGATCTCGCGGTAGGCGTATCTGGCGGTTCTGCTGAAATTTGGGCAAATTCCGCCATGTACTGTCCGAAGGCATCAGTTGGCTGCCCGCCTGACATTCTCGGACCTTTGGGTCAGAACTGGGGCTTGCCTCCTATGGATCCGAACCGTCTGTTCGCCTCAAAGTACGAGCCGATGATTCAGCTTTTCAGATCCAACATGAAGTCCTGCAGCGCTCTTCGCATCGATCACGCGATGTCGCTTCTTCGCCTGTGGTGGGTTCCTCCGATGATGACCGCAAACAACGGCGCGTACATCTATTACAGAGTCCACGACATGATCGGCATTCTTGCTCTTGAATCCCACAGAAACAAGTGCCTTATCATCGGCGAAGACATGGGAACCGTGCCCGACATCATGAAGAAGCTTCTGCCAGAAAGCGGAATTCATTCATACAAGGTATTCTTCTTCGAAACTTCGAAGACCGACGGCGGCTACATTTCCACCGCTGATTATCCTGCGCAGGCCATGTCCGCTCTTACCACGCATGATATGGCGACTTTGCGAGGATACTGGCACTGCGAAGATCTCAAACTTGGCAGAAAGCTCGGTCTGTATCCGACCGACGAAATCATGAATAATCTCATGAACGATCGTTTGCATGCAAAGCAGAAGATCCTCGACAGCCTCAATTGGCACGGAGTTCTTTCCGACTCTGTCAACCGCAATGCGCTATATTGCGGCATGAGCATGGATCTCAACAGAGGCATGCAGATTCACATGTGCAACGGCTCTTCGGCTCTGTTCAGCACTCAGCTCGAAGATTGGCTTGAGATGGAAACTCCGGTGAATATTCCTGGCACGAGCGGCGATCAGTATCCTAACTGGAGACGCAAGCTCGTTAAGAACATCAGCGAGATTTTTGCCGATCCTAACCTCGTCGACCTTGCAGCGCGCATGACCGAAGCTCGCAAAAAAGCAAGCAAGAAATAAGTTTTAAATTGATATGGTTGTTCCGCCCTGCCGATGGCAGGGCATTTTGAAAAAGGGGAACTTATGTTAATAGATAGCCTCATGGGCGCCCGCCTGGGCAATCCCTTCGATGAACTTGGACTCGTCAAGACGGAAAACGGTTTCGTTCTCCGCGCGTGGCTTCCGTATTCTTCCAAGGTGACAGTTAAAGATCTCAGCAACTCCAAGGTGCTCGCTGAGATGGAATGCATCGACATGGAAGGTCTTTATGAAGCAAAATTCCCAGTCGCAAAGGATGCTTTCTACTACTCCCTCGACGTTACTTATCCCGATGCGGTCGTAAATGTCATCGATCCGTATCAGTTCCATGATCAGGCTTATGCCGGCCTTGCCGAAATGCGCAACGATGCCGCTAACCTGTACAAGACTCTCGGCGCGCACGGCGAGACTCACGACATCGGCGGGGTAAAAGTTTCCGGCGTTCGTTTTGCCGTATACGCGCCA
>JAZQPH010000311.1:0-3483 GCA_045628385.1 Succinivibrionaceae bacterium | reverse complement strand
CGCTCGATTACGGCATGAGCACGCTGAAAACAACGGAATCTGACCTTCCCTCTTCGTCCATCACGACCGCTTCATAAAATCCTTCGCCGTCGGGATAAAAATAATCATCGGTTGTCTGCACGCTTCCAGCCGTGAGATATTTTTTTCCTGAGCCGCCGCGCGTCTTGACGAATATGCGCCCTTCCTCATCAGCCATGACAGCCGAACCGGGCGTAGGAAAAATAATTTTTAATTCTTTCGAATCTACGATCGCATCATCCGAAAAAATTTCTTTAAGAGCAACCGGCGCATTTCTGTCCAACAGCTCGCTGTCGACTTCAGGCTTGGAAAACGGCTCAGGGTCAAGACCTTTCATAATTTTGAATAGCACGGGAGATGCGTCGGCGTAGCCTTCATACTTATGAGGCGTCTGCCGGTTGTCGGGAACGCGTATTGCCACAGCCACGGTGTAGTTTCCCATGCTTCCCACCGCAACGGCATCGACGAATTTGCTGGAAGTTCCTGTTTTGTATGAGACCTCATCCATGCCGTTGGCATCTTTTGGCCTTTTGGAAGCTTTGAGTATTTCATAGGTGGCCCGCGCCGCGTCTTGCTCCAAAATTCGCAGGTCGGGAACAATTTCCTCGCCGTCTCGAAGAACATAATGTTTCATCATGCCGTCTTCGTTCAGCATGGCATAGAGTTTTGCAAGATCGAATAGCGATATCGCTCCCGATCCCAAAATGAGAGACATATCGGGCTCGTTGCCTCTTGCAAACAGTCTCTGCCTGCCGAAATTCATGCGAGCGTAAAAATTTTTCGGTCCGACCAAAGACATTATTTCGAGCGCAGGAAGATTGAGCGATCTTGTCAAAGCGTCCCTGGCAGGAATCTTTCCCGAAAACTTGCCGGTAAAATTATTCGGGCTCCAGGTGCCTAAGAGTTTTTTCTTGTCTGACAGCAATGTTCCGGGATGCGCAAGGCGCATTTCAAATGCCATTGCATACCCAAAAGGCTTCAATGCCGAGCCAGGAGATCTTTTTGCCATCGGCAGGCACATCTGAGACACTTCAAGATCGGACGATCCGAGAATGCCCACTACTTCATGCGTCGAAGCGTCCAGAACCACCGCGGACAGAACCGATCCGTCTGAATGCGACAGCCGATATGCATCCCCAACAGACATAAGCAATCTCTGAACGTTGCTTCTTATGCGCGTCCTGACATCGAGGTTACCAGGAAGCAGGTATCCTGCCAGCGTCAGCGCGTTCTGCGGAATCGGCTTTATGGAATCAGGCATCTCGTCGTCAAGAGATAGCTGCCACACGTCCTTGCCGATCACGCCTTTTTCAAAAGAAAGCCTCAAAACTTCATTCTTGTAGTACTTTGCCGATTTGCCGCCTCTGTCGGGGCGGATGCGCTCTGGAGCCCTGGGAAGAGCTGTAAGCAGCGCCGCTTCGGAAGGGGACATTTTGTTGGGCAGATGTCCGAACCAGCGTAGCGAAGCGGCTTTGACTCCCTCGATATTCGAGCCAAAAGGCGCAAGAGTCAGATACCATTCAAGAACCTGTTCCCTGCCGTAGCGCTCGGTGAGATATACAGCCTGCACGATTTCTTTTAGTTTGTTGAAATAGGTACGCTCATGTCCCGTGAGCCTTTTGGCTACCTGCATGGCAATCGTCGAGCCGCCAGACGATATGGCATTTGCACGGACGTTGCCGACAAAGGCGCGTATCAATGCGGCAAAATCAACGCCGCAGTGTTCGTAAAATCTGCGATCTTCGTTGGCAATCAGCATTTTGAGGTACAGCTCGTCAACCTCGCCGATTTTGGTGTAGAAACGATACGAATCGCTGTCTTTTGACAGCGTGTAGCCGATGACGTTGCCGTTGACGTCATAAAGAACTGACGAACGGTTTTCAATCAGGGAAAAATCAATTTCGCGAATGGCATTCCAGCAAAAAACAGCCACGGCCAAAAAGGCCATGGCTGCGATTTTGCCGCAATGACGGCACAGGAATTTCATTACTTAACGCTGAAACTCTTATCCTTGTCGTAAGCGCTGAAAGTCATCTTGGAAAGAGACTTGGCAAAACCCGAACTCATGAGCGCAGGAGATGCTCCCTTGTGAGCCGCTTTCAGAAGATATGCCGTGCGCACCGAGCCTGTGTTGTAAACGTCGATGGTAGAAACAAATCCGGTATCGCCGTTTGAAATCGTCGGTTCGAAAATTCTTGCGACTTTGGCAAGAGCCGGGAATCTTCTGGACATGTCTTCCTGAGTCAGGTTCTTCATCAGAATCATATTGGACGGAACCTTGGTTTCCCAAGAAATCTTGCCCGTGAAACTTCTGGCAAACTGCATATCGGCGATTACCAGAACCTCATCGTTGACGGCAAGATTCAGCGGTCCTTTGATTTCGACGCCCTTTGAGTTGAAGTACCTGAGCGTATAGGTCACAGGAGAATCGGCTGCACCCTTGATGATTTCGCCCTTGGCGGAGACAGTCGCAACCATCGCCTCGCCAGCGTCGTTCTTGACGGCAACCGCATTCTTGCTCGTCTGAAGAGTTTGCTTCTGCGCATCCGCCGCTTTGAAGCGCACGGACATGTCAAGAAGCACAGCCTCGCCCGCGATTCCGTAATATCTGTCGGAATTGAGGTACGAATACAAGGTTTCAATGCCGGCATCCTGTCCCGCCGCGAGCATGGTCTTTATAAGCACCAGCGTGTCGTGCGTCAGCGAATTCACGTCGAACGGAATCTGCGGCATGACTTCGGCCACCAATTTGACAAACGCCTCGTTATCCATCGGCTTGGTGAGCTGATATGACTTCTTGAACAGTTTGTTCAGAGCGATCTTGCCCATGTCGAACGCTTTTGCCTGGCGGTTTTTATCGCCATAAAGCCCCAAGGTCTCGGCGTAGAGCGCAAAAGCTTCCGCAGGCACAACCTCGGCTTCAGACAGGCGATCGAATCTGTAAACGAGATTCGTTTTGACGTTCACGCCGATTTTCGCAAGGACGTTCATCGACTTGGCCGCGGCATTGTGGTTGTCGGAATTCTGGGCTTCGAGAAGAACGCGCTGATATCCCGCAAGCAGCGACTTCGTGACAGGGAATCCTGCCTTGTCGGCCGCAAAAAGGAACTCAGCCGCGCAGGCGCTTGCGTAATATCTTTCGTTGTAATTCGAGAAGTAGCCCGAAATATGGCCGTTGTCGTCGGTTCTAGACTGCACTTGGTTTATGAGATCCACGATGTAATCCTGAATCTTGTGCAGGCGCGTTTGATCGGCTTTGCCTGATTTTTCCAAATCGGAAAGAACAGCGAGCGCGGCAAGGCCTGCCAAACTCTTTTCTTCCACCGATGAAGCGTAGCCGTCCATTAGCGAATCAAGAAGTTTGTCTGTATCGGACATCGGAATCTTGCCGAGCACGGCTTTGACGTCCGATCCGTCCGCAAAAGTATTCGAGAACGTCACGGTGCGGGTATCGCCAGGCTTCAC
>JAZQPH010000310.1:0-6565 GCA_045628385.1 Succinivibrionaceae bacterium | reverse complement strand
TTCCCAAGTTTTACTCACCCGTCCGCCGCTCGCCATCAAAGGAGCAAGCTCCTTCATGCTGCCGCCCGACTTGCATGTATTAAGCCTGCCGCCAGCGTTCAATCTGAGCCATGATCAAACTCTTCATTCTGAAGTTTCTTTTAGCTCTGACTAATCGTCTATGAATTACTGACAAAAGTTTTTATGCTTAGTCACCATTCGGATTGCCAGATTTTTCTTCTGCTTTCCGACGGTGCCCACACAGATTGTCGTTATCGTCTTTTCAATGAGCCTGTCACGTTTGCGCCGTGACAACGAGGCATATGATACCTATATTTTTTTTTAGATCAACACTTTTTTAAAAAAAGATCGCGTTGTGGTTCCGAACGATTATTTTGTGAGCCATATCTAATATTTTTCACAATTTGATCACAACTTACTCACAGCATATAGGGTAAACCAAGCATCTTTTCGTTGTAGTAAAAGAGACTCTGATTGGTAATCGATACGTCAAAAATTTTATTCGTCATAAAGTATTCAAAGATTCGGTCGCGGTGAACCCTAGGCGAGAAATCATATCCGAACTGCTTTAGCACTTCCCGAACTGATTCAAAATCCATTTCAAAAGCGATTCCGAAGGTAATGATCAAATCTTTATTTGGGATATAGTCAGGAGTCTCAAGAATCTTTTTTATTATTGCCGTTGTTACATTGCTCTTCTGGGACAGTTCTTTTATCGACAAACTGCTTTCGGCAAATTTCTTTGAAAACTTTTTGCTGAATCCCAAATCGTAATAATCAATCTCGCCTTTCAGACTTCCTAGCACGTCATGCATCACCGACTCCTGCCCCTTGAATTCATCAGGCAATTCGCAATGCAATGCAGAAACTTCGGTTTCTTCTCTGATGTTAATGAAAGAAGGTGACTCATCAACCTGATCGTAGGTCTCACAAAAATTGATCAGTTTTCTGGAGATATCAAGAGCTTCATTATTCAGCAGAACCATGTACACGAACATGTCCGAATTTTCTTCGCGCAAGAAACGGTTTATTGAATTGATCGCCACCTTAAGAGCATCTTTGATCGGATAACGGAAAATGCCTCCTGATATGAGAGGAAACGCAATTGATTTACAGCCATTTTCGTTGGCAAGTCTCAAAGCGCTGTCATATGCAGATCGAAGAAGCTTTTCTTCGCCTCTAGTCCCGTCAAAATAAATCGGACCAACAGCATGAATTATATGTTTTGCAAGCAATTTAAAAGCAGGCGTGATTACCGCTGAACCAACGGGGCATCTTCCTATTCTTGCGCAAGCTCTTTGTAAATCGGAATGCCCTGCACATTGAAATATCCTTCCGCAAACTCCGCCGCCTGGAGATAAAAATTCATTGGCCGCATTAACAATGGCATCTGCGTTGATTGTTACGATGTCTTCATTTAAAAGGTAGAGTGGCATCTGTGCAATCCTATATTTTTATAATTTTATAGTTATTGAATCCGGCTTTAATGCCTAAGTTAATTTCTATAAGAATTAGGGCATATATGATAATGTTTTGCCACAAATGAATGATTTGATAGTGATCTGCAATGCAAAAAACCCGACCCCATTGCAGAAATCAACAATATACTGGACAAATAATAACTCACGCTATTTGGACCATATTGCAATGCAACAAGGAGCTGTTGCTTAATCCAAAATTTTGACCTTAATAAGATAACTACAAAAAAACCCCAAAAAGTTACTTTTTGGGGTCGAACCGTGCATGATATGCACCGTCTTATATTAAGGATATTAGCGTTTGATAGAGTAAAAATTACTCAGCAACGATAATGACCTTGATCTGTGCAGATACATCAGCGTGTACCTGAAGAGCAATGTCATACTCGCCAACGGAACGAAGAACGCCGTTGTCGAGATGAACTTCACGCTTCTCGACAGCTACGCCAGCTGCGGTAATCGCATCGGCAATATCTTTGGTACCGATGGAACCAAAGAGTTTGCCTTCTTCGCCAGCAACAGCAGTAATTGTCACAGAACCGAGTTCAGCAATCTTAGATGCTCTTTCGTTTGCAGCAGCCAAATCAGCAGCGATCTTCTTTTCGAGCTCAGCTTTACGCTCTTCAAACATCTTGACGTTTGCTTCGGTAGCCATAACAGCCTTGCCATTTGGAATAAGGTAGTTACGAGCGAAACCGTTCTTAACTTTAACCTTGTCGCCGAGACCGCCCAAATGAGCGAGCTTATCTAACAGAATAACTTCCATTACCTTTCCTCAAAAAATTAAAGAGTTAGACCCTAACCGATTAGCGAGACTGCAGATCAGTGTATGGGATAAGGGCCAAGTAGCGGGCGCGCTTGATAGCACGAGCAAGCTGACGCTGATACTTTGCAGAAGTACCAGTGATACGGCTTGGGACAATCTTACCAGACTCAGTAATGTAATTCTTAAGGGTGTTTACATCCTTGTAGTCGATATCGCCAGATGCATCAGTAGCAAAGTGACCGAACTTGCGGTGGTGAAAATAATGAGCCATTTTTAATCTCCTATCCTTACTCTGCCTGTGCCTGTTCTAATTCCTGAGCAGCCTGTGGAGCAGGAGCCTTTTCGGAACGAACACGGCGCTCTTCGCGCTCTTCGCGCTCTTCGCGAGCCTTCATCATCGGAGACTGCGCGGTAGCGGCCTTAGCAACACGCATAATCAAGTTACGGATGACAGCGTCGTTGTAACGGAAGTTGTTTTCCAACTCATCAATTACGGACTGCTCAGCTTCTACGTTCATAAGAACATAATGAGCCTTGCGAAGCTTGTCGATAGGATAAGCCAATGGGCGACGACCCCAGTTTTCAAGACGATGAATCTTTCCGTCAGCCTTTTCGATCAAAGCTTTGTAACGCTCGATCATGGCATTGACCTGTTCACTCTGATCAGGGTGAACCATAAATACGATTTCATAATGACGCATGAGTGCCCCTTATGGATAAATCAGCCTCAATCAGGGTCGGTAAGCCTGTAGAGGCAAGGAACTTCAATAAACCGACGCGCCATTTTATATACAGATGAAAAAAAACGCAACCTCTTATCAAGATTGCGCTACCGCTCACATCAATAATTCGTATTATTTTCCAATTCTCTGCCGCACAGCTTCGTACATCACAATGCCGCCCGCCACGGATACATTAAGGCTCGATACGCTTCCCATCATAGGCAATTTTACTAGCTCATCGCATTTTTCGCGCGTCAGCCTGCGCATGCCTTTATCTTCGGCACCCATCACCAATGCAATAGAACCTCGCAGATCGACATCATAGACAAGTTTCTCAGCCTCGCCTGCAGTGCCGATTATCCAGACATTAAGCTCTCGGAGTTTATCAAGCGTTCTAGCAAGATTGGTTACCTGAAAAAACGGAACTGTTTCAGCAGCGCCGCAAGCAACTTTTCTTACGGTGCCCGTAAGCCCCGTAGCCCTGTCTTTCGGAGCAACAATGGCAGTGACGCCAGCCGCATCGGCGCATCTAAAACATGCGCCCAGATTGTGAGGATCGGTCACCTCATCCAAAACAACCAACAGCGGATTTTCAGTCTTGGATACAAGTTCGCAAAGCTCATCTTCTCCTGGAACCGAATCTTCTTTAATCTTTATTACGATACCCTGATGGTTTCCTCCGAATGCAAGGCTATCCAAAGTCTTGCGAGGAGCCATCTGAACCTTTACGCCATAGTTGCCCAATTGCTCTACAACATCGGACACTCTGCGTTCTCCATCCCGCAATGCCCAGGCAGAAAGAATTTTTTCAGGTTCTTTCTGCATCACGGCGCTTACTGGGTGGATACCAAAAATTATCGAAGAATCTTCCATCTCTTACTCCCACAAATCCGAGACGCTATTTTCCTCTATTTTTGCCGCCCACGCGAGGTCTGCGTTCAGAATTTCCCTTCGTTCCGTTTTTTGAAGGTGTTTTATGCATAGATTGCTGGCTGCGATCTTCTGAAAAATAATCTCTAGCGAGCTGAAAATTAATCTTTCTCTCAGTTTCGCTTATGTCAGTCGCAACGACCTTCAATCTGTCGCCTATCGAATAGCATACACCTGTATTTTTTCCTTTAAGCGTCATCGTATCTTCGTTATAGAAGAAATATTCCTGTCCCAAGTTGGCTATGTAGACTAGACCGTCTATGCGCCAATTCTCAAGCTGAACAAAGATACCAAACGGAGCTACATTCGTGATAACCGCATCCAATTCTTTAAACAGTTTGTCTTCCATGAATCGGCATTTGAGCCAGGCTGTTACCTCTCCAGTCGCTTCATCGGCACGGCGTTCTGTCTCCGAACAATGTTCGCCTAAAGAAGACAATTCCGGCATCTCATAATGCCGAGCGCCGTCGTCGCTGCCCAGCCCAAGAAGATTTTTGATCTCTCGGTGCAGCATGAGATCAGGATATCTTCTGATCGGAGAAGTGAAATGAGCGTACTGTTTGAGCGACAATCCGAAATGCCCGCAGTTCTGAGGCGAATACACGGCTTTTGCGAGCGATCGAAGCATCATCAGATTAAATACGTTCGCGTCCTCGCGCTTGCTGGTCTGCTCGATAAGTTTTGCGTAATCGGCTGGCTGAGGATTGTCGTCCCCCCTCAGCGTCAATCCGTATTTCGCCAGGAACTGTCTGAATGACTTCAGTTTTTCCTCGCTAGGTTTCGGATGTATACGGAAAACTGTTTTTTCCTCGTTCTGTTCAATAAATTTTGCAGCCGCGACGTTTGCCATGATCATGAACTCTTCGATCATCTTGTGGGATTCGTTGCGGACCATCGGCGCCAAATCTTCAATCTGACGATTCTCGTCAAAGAAGAATTTCATTTCTTCAGACTCAAACTCTATCGCCCCGCGGGCATGCCTTGCCTTGTCAAGAACTTTATAGAGGCTGTAGAGTTCTTTTACATGCGGATATATGTCTGAGTACTCCGAAATAAGCCCTTCATCGCCTTCGAGCATTTTATGAACTTTCGTATAAGTCATGCGGGCGTGAGAGTGCATAACGCCCTGATAAAACTCAAAATCGCCGAGTAAACCTTGCCTATCGACGAACATTTCGCAGACCATACAGAGCCTGTCGACATTTGGATTGAGCGAACACAGACCATTGCTGAGTTTTTCAGGCAGCATCGGGATGACGACATCAGGATAATAGACAGAATTGCCGCGTTTTAGAGCCTCGCCATCGAGCGGAGAATTTGACCTGACATAATAGGAGACGTCGGCTATGGCGACATACAGTTTCCACCCATCAGGCAATCTCTCGCAATACACTGCATCGTCAAAATCGCGCGCATCCTCGCCATCGATGGTAATCAGCGGCAAATGCGTTATGTCCCTGTGTCTTAGCTTATCCTTTGCCGTAACTTCATCAGAAATTCTCGACGCCTGCTCTGTGACCTTTTCTGGCCAATCATGCGGTATGCCGTGAGTTGCTAGAGACACTGCGACCTGGGCACCAACGCTGTCGGCTGCACCGAATATTTCGCAAATGCTGCCCTCATATTTCATCTTGCCCCATCTGTCGCGGGTACGCTTTAATATCTTTATGGAAACAAGCTGCGCATCCATGGCCGATGAATCGGTGATTTCGGCATGAATAACCGTATTTGGATACTTATTTGGATTTTCAGGAACGAAATACGGCATGCCCTCGCGATCGCGAGTCATTCGGCAAACCATAGGGACATCGCTCTCTTTAACTAATTCCAAATGAGCCGCTTCAAGACCGATATGAGCCCCATGAACATAAGCTTTTCTTGGCAAATACCTGACGGTATCGCCCGCTATGAACCCGGCAAAGCGATTTCGATCAAAAATAAGAGATCTGCCGTCTTCAGATTCTATAAATACTTTCGAACCTGAATGAGCAACTTTTCCCAGCTGCAGCTGGGTATTATCAAATTTAGCAATCCATTCCTTGCCGGATCCATCCTTCCAGTAAAAAATTTTGCCATCGCGAGCCAATTTTTCTGCCATGCCGCTGAGTTCGGCAGATCCTCCAAGCGATTTCAAGAGGACATCTTCGGACGAAGACGATGCCGCATCAAGAATCAGTTGCTCATTTTTATTGACCATATGCCACCCCAAGAGGAACAGACAAGAAACCCGAAGATTTCTTGCAGAAGAGGATTAACGATGAATATATGAAAATTCTACTCTGCCAGAAAAGCAAATATGCTGTGCCCAGTCGCTAAAACGAACAAAAAAGCACAAAATCTCGGATGAAAAGTAAATCACAAGGAAAGAGTGGTGCCCAGAAACGGGATCGAACCGCTGACACGGGGATTTTCAATCCCCTGCTCTACCAACTGAGCTATCTGGGCAACGCGGGATATTAGACAACGAATCCGTACCGCTGTCAAACCATTTTTTGCCTAACAAATCCGATAGAACAAATTTTCGACCGTTTTACATACTCATCGGCATGACGCGGTTTCTTCCGAGCCGTTTTGCTTCGTACAGATGTTTATCGGCCACGGCAAAGCACTCATCGGCGCTTTTATAGCCGTCAAAACAAGAAACTCCGAAAGAAGCCGTTATGCTGTTG
>JAZQPH010000309.1:0-3079 GCA_045628385.1 Succinivibrionaceae bacterium | reverse complement strand
CTCCGAGTTTTTCCGTGTCGACCAGCTGCGGTATGAGTTTGGCGAGTTCCCCTTCGGCAAATCCCGCATAGGCATTAAAACACGGACGCGACGTGACGTTGCGGGCGTTGTTGAATCCTGAGGTCAGCGAATCAAGAGACACCGAGGACACGCCCGTGATAAAGGTTTTCCCGACGATGTTTTTTGTGCCCTCCTTTATTGCCGAGTAAAAATCTTTTAGGAATCCTCCGGAACTTGTTATTGATTGAAAGAGTTCCAAATCCTTTGAAAGCACGCTGTTGGCAAAGTTGTCGTATTCGTCGATCATCACGTACAGCGATTTTTTGGCGGGATGCAGTTTATAGGCATCGAAGAAGGATTTGATTATTCCGGAAGGCGTTTCGTTTGCAAGCGCGTTCGCGTCAAAGCCAAAATCAGCGTACCTCGACGCGAAGTCATTTATTCCGCTAACGACCGCTTTTACAAAATCTTTGTTTAATTTTTCTTTCTGGTCAGATATGCCTGAAAAATCAAAATCGATTACGTGGTAGGAATTGCGGCTTTCCGGGTTTTCTTCGTAGATGTCCGTTCCCGAAAATATTTCCTCGTACCTGTCCTTGTACGAGATGTCGTAAAAGCATTTCAGCATCTGCACGAAAGTGCTTTTGCCGAAGCGCCTCGGGCGAAGGAGCACGGGATAACGCGACATGCCGTTTGAATCCAGCTCTTTAATCAGGGAACTTTTATCGACATAAGCTTTTTCGTATTTTCGAAACGTTTCGTAGGCGGTTTCGCCGTACGGATTGTTCAACAGTCTTGTTTTGCCCTGGCTCATAATATGTCCCGTGCTTTCCGTTTCCCGCATTATAAACCGCGCCATCCCGTTTCAAAGAACCGAATCCGAACGTTTTGCCGTCCCGTCATTGTTCAAAATCAAAAACCGTCTCGGCTTCCAAATTTTTTATGCGCTTTCACGCCCGAGTCCCCGCCCCGCAATACTTGCATTCGGTTCCGACAAACACCATGGCTAAGCTTTGACGTTTTTATTTCTGAAATCGATCGATGATTTGTACCGGAGAGCCTGGGCCGACGCATCTTCTATGAGATTCCGCAATCTGCCGTCGGAAAATTTTGCCTTGGACAGATATTTGAGCTCGAAAACATAGACGCACTCGTCTTCGGTCCCTTTATTGACCGTGACCGCCAAATCGGCAAACTTTTCTCCGTCTCCAGACAATCTCAGCGATTTCTGCATTTCGACAAACAGCGCGTCTTCCCTGTATCGGAGCTTGGTGTAAAGCGCAAGATTGAGCGCCATTTCGCTCATGTGGCTCAGAACCTGGTTCGTGCATATGCGGCTTAAAAACTCGGTGCACGAGGCGGCAAAGGACGAGATGTCGTCTAAATATCAAACCGCAAGCGACCGTCCGGATGTTTCATGCGCTCCGAAAAAACTTTTTGGCTGTTTTTTTTCGAGGCATAAGCAGTTCAAAAAAACGCGCAGGCAGCATCGCGAAAATCATCCTCGCCGATGGTTCCGTCGGCAAGCTCGATCAAGATACGCATTTCAAATCCACAAGCGACCGGTTTTCCGAATACCTCCGATCTCATAATGCGCGCCGAGGAGGAAATCATGCAAACAAAAATTCATTTTGCCCCGTCAGGAACAAAATCCGCGCTCGTCTCGGCAATCTGCTTATTGACATCCGGATGTTCGCTTCTTGATATCGGCGAAGCGGATTACGGCTGTCCCGGAATACCGCACGGGATAAAGTGCCAAAGCGCGCGGACGGTTCTTGATTCGCTGTCGGAAGACGATGCGGAAATTTTTGGGAAATCCGAGCCATCGTTCAGTACAGCCGCGTTCAATGACGATGCGCCCGACAACGGGCGCCGCGGACTTTCCAACGACGCAAGCGGCGATGCCGACGCAAGATTTTTTGAAAGCAGCATTCTTGCCCCAAAAGCTTTGCGGGTCAAGGTGCGGCCGTACACCGATATCCGGGGCGTGCGGCACGGACCGCAGACGCTGACGGTGGTCATAGACAAATGGACAATCAGACAGGAGGATTTCTAAATGAAGTTTTTCAAAATGACGCTCCTGCGTTCGAAGAAAAAGCAGGAACGCATCGGCTCATTTGCAGAAAATAATTTTATTTATCGCCGTTCGGGCGCGGCAAGAGCAGCTGCGGCCGCAGCCGTCGCATGCGCGGCTTTTTGGGGACCCGAATGCTTCGCTGGAACGGGCGGCACAGAATTTGACTCTGTTTGGCAGACTCTGAGCGACTGGACGCAAGGCGCCCTCGGACGCATTATTGCAGGCTCCATGGTGCTTGTCGGAATTGTAAGCGGCGTAGCAAGGCAGTCTCTCATGGCCTTTGCCATCGGCATCGGCGGCGGCGTCGGCCTATACAACGCGCCCAACGTCATCGACAGCGTGCTTGCCGCAACCATGAATGACGGAGCCGTCTCCGTTATTCCCGAAGCAATTCTGCGCTGGGCTAATTAATCAATAACTCAAGTCCGCAAAGAAAGCCCGTAAGTTCTAAAGTCAAGGCACTATCAGTACGGACATCATACGCCCAAAGCGCCGCAAATCGCTTTGGGCATTTTTGTACATACGCAGGATGCAGCATGGACGCACAAATCAGCACAACAAACCCCGAAGCCGCAGCGAAAAAAGAAAAAGCGCGGGATGAAACAAAGATGCCTCAGCGCGATAAATACGCGCAGAGATCTTCGGCCGAAAGCCAAAACAGCAATAAAGGAAAACCCGAAGCGCATTTCATGAAAACAACAGAAACGGAAGAGACCAGAACAAAAAATGCGAAAGCCGAGATCATGCCGGCAAAAGACGTCCGAGATGCGCGGGCTGCGAACCGATCAGAAAATGAATCGAAATTCCAAAATGAAAAAATGCAGGAAATTCGGACTTCGTCAAGCGGGGATACCCGCAAAATTGAGACGTCCAAAACACGAACGAAAAAAATTGCCGCCAAGAATTTTCGATCCGAAGAAGGCAAAACGACGGCTTCCGCCGATGAGGAAAAATCACCGGCATCAGAAAAGAAATTGCCTGACGGAAAACAAAGTCGGATCG
>JAZQPH010000308.1:0-3702 GCA_045628385.1 Succinivibrionaceae bacterium | reverse complement strand
CAGCCTTCTATCTATATTGCAATCATCTGAATTACCGCCTATAAAGCACTTTTCAAGAGTTTTGAGCGACGGTACGTTGCATCATCCATCTATCCAAGTATATTACTCTCACACTTTATCCGCTACTTTATCCGCTACTTTATCCGCTACTTTATCCGCTACTTTATCCGCCACTTTGAGTATTGAAGCAAAACAATCTGAATCCCATATGCAGATTCGCTCTTATTCCAAACGTCTTACACGAAATATTATCCGCAAACTTGTCAGTTCCGATCATCGCCGCTGCGGGATACAAAACAGGGCCTGACTCATGAAACATGCAGACGAGCGCATTCAAAGGGTTCCTGCCCGCGCAACATACCCCAAATTTTTCGAACCGCTTGCCAAATTAACAATTGTGCTCAAATCGGTTACACTTGCGCCGTGCGGCAGGACTTTCATCCGTCAGCTAAAATTGCCTCGCAAAGCGCTAATCTTCACATGAACGGCAGCCCAAGTCAGGCTGTCCCCGACAACTGAGCATATGAACACGCATCAATTTCCAGGACTTACGCAAGCCGAAGCCGAATCAAACAGAGTCAAATTCGGAAGCAACGAACTTACCCAGATTCCGCCGGAAGGACTGGCAAAAAAACTTCTCAAGGGTTTCAGAGATCCGCTTATCGTCATTCTCCTCGTCGCGCTTGCCATTCAGCTTATTCTCCTCTTTTGCGGACAAGCAGAATGGTTCGAACCGCTCGGCGTGCTTGTCGCAATATTGATTGCAAACGGCGTGGCTGCCGTAAGTGAATGCAGGCAGGAGGCAAAATCGGACGCCCTTCAAAAAAAACAGGGCGGCAAAGAAAAAACCAAAGTCTACCGAGACGGTCTCCTTCGCGAAATTGCGGTAAATGATGTCGTAACCGGCGACATCGTCTTCCTTCAGCCTGGCGACAAGATACCTGCAGACGGCATAATAGTTTCAGGATCGCTCAGAGTCGATCAGTCCTCGTTAAACGGCGAAACCGAAGAATGCCCGAAAAGTTCGGACGATTGCGGCGAATTTAACGAAAAAGACCTCTTGAACAGCCGATTCGTCTACCGCGGCACGGTCGTCTGCCAGGACGAAGCGCTCATGGAAGTCCGAAAAGTCGGCGATGCAACGATGTTCGGACAGCTAAGCAAAGAAGTTCAGGAAGAACGGCGCGCGACTCCGCTTCAGCTGCGACTAGGAAAATTAGCAGGACAGATTTCCCTTTTCGGCTACATAGGAGCTGCAGCCATCATCTTGGCGGTCATCGGAAAAAATATTTTCTCTGACGCCGCGCCGTCCGACTTCATGGGATGGCTCAGGCTGTTTTTGGACGCTTTCACCGTTGCCGTGACCGTCATCGTCTGCGCGGTTCCCGAAGGCCTGCCGATGCTGACATCGATTCTTATGTCGTACAAAAGCATGCGCATGGTTAAAGACAACGTGCTCGTTCGCAAAATCAACGGACTTGAAACCGCAGGATGCATCAGTATTCTGTTCAGCGACAAAACAGGCACCATAACGGAAGGCAGGCTTTCGGTCGCCGAACTGGCAGGAGGTGACGCCAAACCGTTCACCTCTTTGCAAAATGCCCCGTCAGCTCTCAAAAAATCTTTGCTTCTGGCGCTCGGTCTCAACAACGGAGCCAATCTCGGCAAAGACGGCGTGGTCGGCGGCAACTCGACAGATCGAGCGCTTCTTGAATTTTTAAAAGACGAACTGACAAAATCCGGACTTTCGCATGAAATCATCGCATCTTCCGAGCCGTTCGATTCATTCAAAAAAATGTCCGGAATAACCGTCATCGAGAACGGCAAAGAAACGCAGTACCTAAAAGGCGCTCCTGAAAAAATTCTTGAACGCTGCGCTTTTTATATGAACGCGGACGGCACGGTAAAGCCTTTTGACGGCAAAGATGCCATCGACGCTTACATGAAATCGCAGGCATCAAGAGCCATGCGCACTCTGGCTGCGGCCATGAAAACCGACACCGACGAAAATGCGCCTCTCATTCTTCTTGCCGTAGTCAGCATCAGAGACAACGTCAGAAAAGAAGCAGCCGAGGCCATCCGCGAAGTCCGCGGCGCGGGAGTCCAGGTCGTCATGGTAACGGGAGACCGCAGCGAAACCGCCTGCGCGATCGCAAAAGAAGCTGGCCTTTTGCATGAAGAATTCGAAACGGCCGTGACGAGCGCCGAACTTGCCGGCATGAGCGACGAAGAAGTAAAACAGGCTCTGCCGAGCATTCGCGTTGTCTCGAGAGCGCTGCCGTCCGATAAAAGCCGTCTCGTGCGCATCGCCCAGGAAATGGACCACGTCGTCGGCATGACGGGCGACGGCGTCAACGATTCCCCTGCGCTCAAAAAAGCCGATGTGGGATTTGCCATGGGCAGCGGCACGGAAGTCGCAAAAGAAGCAGGCGACATCACCATTCTGGACGATAACTTTGCATCGATATGCAAGGCTATTTTGTACGGACGCACGATGTACAAATGCATCAAAAAATTTTTGAAGTTCCAGCTGACCGTGAACATCGGAGCCGTGCTTGTCTGCTTCATCGCGCCTTTGTTCGGATGGAACGTTGTTCTTACCGTCGTTCAGCTGCTTCTGGTCAATCTTGCCATGGACACGCTGGCGGCTCTTGCCTTTGCAAGCGAGCCTAACCGTCCCGAATATATGCTTGAAAAACCGGTCGCAAGAAGCGCTGGGCTTGTCGACGCAAATATGTTCGCTGGCATCCTGACTGGAGCGCTTTATATCGCCGCGGCATGCCTTGCGGTGCTGCTTCTGCCTTCTGAAGGAAAATTTTTGGGACTTGAATGGAATTGCGATCCGATTTATCTTCGGACCTGCGTTTTTGCGACGTTCATGATGGCGATCGCCTTTAACGGATTCAACGCCAGAACCGAATTGATCAACCCTCTTAAGGGTTTGGGCGGCAATCCCGGATTTCTTGTCGTCATGGGAATAATTTTTGCCATGCAGCTGGCGCTAGTTTCTTTTGGCGGAGAAGCTCTCAAGGTAATGCAGCTTGGGATATCAGGCTGGCTCGTCTGCGGACTTCTGGCTTTTTTGGTTATCCCCGTCGACATGATACGAAAAATATTGTTTGGCTCCGCTAAAAGCCAAAACAAAAACTGATCGTTCTTCCTCGCCCGATGCGAGCGCCATGAACGCTCGCATCTTTATTTCAGGGCGCTGCTGACAAATGCCTAGAATCGGCAATATCTACAAAAAGACAGCACTCACATCCTTGCCTTTTCAAAATTTTTTACGATATTGGCGCATTCATAACATACGCTTCGTTTTGATTCAACGACATCAAAAATGCCCTCCCTGCCATAATGCTATAATGAGGATAATAGATTCCTGGGGATTTTGCTGATGGGAAATTACTTTAATCCAGGCAATGACAATTTTGCCAAAGACAGAAATTACAGAATCTATGTCGATAAAACAAATTTGCTGTCTTTTTTAAATAACCAGATATCTACGCCAAAATGCTGTTTGGCTCTGAGCCATGCGCGAAGATTCGGCAAGTCTCATGCCGCACGCATGATTAAAGCTTACTATAGCCGAGGATGCGACTCGTCCAAAATCTTCGAAGGGACTGAAATTTCCAAAAACCCCGATTTTCTCAAGCATTTAAACAAATATAACGTCATTCATCTTGATATAGCCTCCGTATGGGA
>JAZQPH010000307.1:0-1690 GCA_045628385.1 Succinivibrionaceae bacterium | reverse complement strand
CGGCATGCGGCACATCCGTTTTCACGAACTGCGCCATTCCTGCGCGTCGCTTCTCCTCGCCAAGCACATCCCGATGAAGATGATTCAGGACTGGCTCGGTCACTCTGACATCCAGACCACGGCAAACATCTACTCACACCTCGATGCGCAGAGCAAGCAGGAAAGCGCGGCGGCGATCGGCGAAGCATTGAAGATGTAAACCGAAAAAGCAAGGGGGGGAACAAAATGTTCACCCCCCCTAATGGCAAATTATATTATCGTGAGAGAAACCGGATAAAAAGGAATTTGTCAGTTTAATGATTCGCTTTTGAGAACGGGCAGTTTTTCCCGAGGCATTGATTGTTTCGGGCTGAAAATTCGCAGACAATCTTCGGCTTCTCCATTTCTATTTCGAAATGTTCCTTCACAAAATCAATCGCGGAAAGAACGGACAAATAGGAATCCCGCTTGCAGCAGCGAGGTCCGCCGACCGATCCGATAGCATCGAGAGATTTTGCAGTCATTTTGTTGGACAATCCAAAGGGCTGTCCGGCAAGAGGCGTTGAACCTGAAATGATTGAAACAAACATTCCCGAACTGATTCCCGCACCGCATGCGCCCCAAAAGCCGCACGCTCCTCCGGGAACACTTTGACCTCGATTCTTCATTTCAGTCAATGCTTTTTCAAGGTCAATATTACCGCCCGCGTTCTTATATGCCGTCAGAAGAGCCGCACCTACCATGATATGGTGCTCCGGGCCGTGCATATGGCAAAACGGAAGATTCATCATTTTGTTGAGAATCTCGACGGGATTCTTCGACGTTTCCGAAAGACAGACACCGAAAATGCTGTCAATGCCTTTGGTGTGGCATTCGTTGCAGACGTAATGACCGTTTACGCAGCGAGTCTTGCTGAGTTTTTTTTTATGGCAGATCGCGCACTCCATTAAAATATCTTCATTTAGATACTCCAGCGGAGCTTTACAAATCAAGCATTCTTCTTTCATAAGCTTACCCCTTATTCATCTTCATCATCGTCAAAAAGACTGTGCCTTTCACCGAAGCCGTTGTTATCGCCTTCATCTCTGCCCCAGGATGATATGATGTGCAGATCGCCCGAGTCCATGTCCATTGCCATGTTGTCACCCATGCGCAACATCATATTACCGTCAGAATCCATTGCCATATTGTCGGATAACGAAAGGCAGAAATCGCCGTCTTCAAAATCGAAAAAGTGCTTTCCCATATCAGAATTCCTCCAAAACATACTTGAGCATTTCAAATGCGGCATCCTTCTTAGCTTCTTTCTTTGAAGAGGATGTGGCATCAAAATAATACTCGGCTTCTTCAACATAGCATTTGGCCGTCCATACAGGATTGCCGTTCTCATCGTGCTCTTGTTCAAATTCGTATGTGGGGAGCGTGAAATACCCGCGCCTTGCGAGAATTTCCAACTGGCCTATGGCTTCGTTTCTGTTGGGATTTTCAAGCTCATTGCGGATTGTATGAAGCCTGTCGTTATGATCGAGCCATTCATAGGCAAGTCGGCAGACATTCTTACGCGCTTCGCTTTTACTTTTCCCAAACCCGCGGAACACAGGAATGTCATCTGCAATCTTAAGAAGGCAGCAATGAGTGGAAGCCATTAGCTTATTGTACTCCGGACTGCCGAGTACATTGCAGTTTTGCGATATCCCATCAAATGGCATAT
>JAZQPH010000306.1:0-7863 GCA_045628385.1 Succinivibrionaceae bacterium | reverse complement strand
GATTTGGCAAAAATGCCGCATCTTCTCGTTGCGGGCACGACCGGTTCGGGTAAGTCTGTCGGTGTCAACGGCATGATCATGTCCCTTCTGTTTAAGTGCACGCCAGACGACCTGCGTCTTATCATGATCGATCCGAAGATGCTCGAGTTCTCGTCTTATGCAGGCATACCGCATCTTCTTACCGAAGTCGTGACTGACATGAAGGACGCACAGGCCGCGCTTCGTTGGTGTGTCGGCGAAATGGAAAGAAGATACAAGCTGATGTCAAAAATGGGCGTCAAGAAGATCGACGAATACAATGCCAAGGTTATGGCGGCTCTTGATGAAGGCAAGCCGCTCCTTGATCCGCTTTGGGTGCGCACCGAGCAGCTTTCTGACAAGCCTGCTAAACTCGGAAAACTTCCGTACATCGTTGTCGTAATCGACGAACTTGCGGACATGATGATGCAGGTCGGAAAGAAGGTTGAAGAACTTATCGCCCGTCTCGCGCAAAAAGCCCGCGCTGCTGGCATTCACATGATTATCGCCACGCAGTCTCCGCGCGCCGACGTTCTTACCGGACTCATCAAGAGCAACATTCCGTCGCGCGTCGCGTTTACAGTTTCAAACGGTATGGAATCGAGAATCATTCTCGAGCAGCAGGGCGCTGAAAGCCTGCTTGGCTATGGCGATATGTTCTACAGCCCGGTCGGTAGCCAGCCTGTGCGCGTCCATGCTGCGTACATCAAGAACGAAGAAATCGAGAGGGTCGTGGACTTTTGGCGTAGCAAAGGCGAGCCTGAGTATGTCGACACTATCCTTGACGATGAGATTAACGAAGAAAACGCCTTGCCAAGTGAAAAGCAAGAAATTATTGCCAAAAATCTCGAAGCCATGGAAGGCGACGAACTGCTAGATCGTGCCATTGAACTCGTGCGCCGTCAGCAGAGAGCGTCAACAGGACTTCTGCAATCCCAGCTCAGTGTCGGCTATGCAAGAGCCACAAAACTTCTGTGCCAGCTTGAAGAAGCTGGCGTTATATCGGCTCCGCAGGGCGCAAGCGGCAGAAGAAAGGTTCTCATCGGCAGCTCGTATGAAGACGAATGAATAATGCCATGATGAAGAGGTTACAGATGAACAGATTGGCAGCTTTGGCGACAGCAGTTATGTTGACAGTTTCGGCATCTCAGTCGCTTGCCGCGGAAAACGTAGACTGCTCCCAAAAAAAGAATCAGTCAGCAAAAGCTTGCGCGGCTTATGATTCTTTTAAAAATGCTGTTGCTTCTCAAAAACTGATGGAAAGTACTTTTGTTCAGACCATTTATGATTCTGACGGCTTCGAAATAGACAAATATTCGGGTGATTTTCTTCTTGATCCCAAGAGACCTGGTTTTGCCATGGACACTACGTCACCCGATGCTGCTCAGCTGCGTTTCGACGGCCAGACGATTTCTTATTATGACGAAGCATTGATGCAGGTATCTTTATACGATACGTCGTCTCTCGATGCCAAATCTCCTTTCTGGCTTCTTTTGGGAACACACCCTGAGATTTATGCCTCTTATGAAATAGCCGAAAAATCTAAAGGCGTATTTACTGTAAAACCTAAAGTAACTGGCCGCAGCGATGCCGCCGAATATACGATTTCATTTGATGACAGCGGCATCGCGTCGCTGAATGTGCTTTCAAAATCGGGTACTGTTCAGAATTATGTTTTCGGCAGCCGCAAGTTTCCGAAGAAGTCCGATGATTCGAGATTTGAGTACGTAAAGACCGAAGGCGTGACGGTTGACGATCAAAGGGGCGCCAATGGCTCAAGGTGATCTTTTTGAAGACTGCTCCGCGGACGAAGAATCGGGCGGAGAGTCTCTTTTAAGACCGCTTGCGACGCGCATGCGTCCGAAAAATATTGCCGAATACGTCGGACAGTCGCATATTCTAGGCGAGGGAAAACCTTTAAGGGTTGCCATAGAAGCCGGAAAAATTCAATCCATCGTATTTTGGGGACCTCCTGGAACCGGCAAGACGACGCTTGCCGAAATTATGGCTGCCTCGTGCAATGCCGAGGTCATCAGGCTTTCTGCCGTCGTGTCAGGCATAAAAGACATCAGGGATGCGGTAGAAAGAGCCAAATACAATAGAACGAGAGGCAAAAGAACGCTTCTTTTCGTCGACGAGGTGCATCGTTTCAACAAAGGCCAGCAGGATGCCTTCCTTCCGCACATCGAAGACGGCACGATTTATTTTGTCGGTGCGACAACCGAGAATCCGTCATTTGAACTGAACGGAGCGCTTTTGTCGCGTCTTAGGGTTTACGTGCTCCGAAAACTCACTCATGACGACATCGACGTCCTTATATCAAGGGCGCTTCGCGACGACAAGGCGCTGTCAGAGCAGAAAATCGAATTTGCCGACGGCGTGCGCAAGATGCTTGTCGAGTCGTCGCAGGGGGACGCAAGACGCGCTCTAAACCTTCTTGAAGTCATGATTGATTGCGCATCGGTTGGTCGGGGCGGCGCAAAGATTCTCGACCGCGATTTGGCTCGGGAAATTATCGGAGAGCGCCGGGTCATTTATGACAAAAACGGCGACGAATACTATAACGTCATTTCAGCTATCCACAAATCAATACGCGGTTCATCTCCCGATGCTGCGTTGTTTTGGTATGCCCATCTTGTGAGCGCGGGAGGCGATCCTCTGTACGTTGCAAGAAGATTGCTTGCCATAGCGTCCGAGGACGTCGGCAATGCTGATCCGACTGCCATGACGGTGGCGATCAATGCTTGGGATTGCTATGAGCGCGTCGGCGCCGCTGAGGGCGAAAGAGCTATTGCCCAGGCTATCGTGTATCTTGCCTGTGCCCCTAAGAGCAACGCGGTATATGTTGCGTGGCACGAGGCTCTCGATTTGGCAAAAAAGCATCCCGATGCCGAAGTTCCTTTGCATCTTCGTAATGCTCCAACGGAGCTTTTAAAGGAATGCGGATATCACGAAGGTTACCGCTATGCGCACGATGAACCTTTTGCCTATGCGGCAGGAGAATGTTATTTTCCAGAAGATCTTGCCGGAACCGTGTTCTACAGACCGACGGAACGCGGCATTGAACCCAAAATTGCCAAGAAACTTCAGGAACTTCGCCGCATGGACGAAGAAAGCCAGATTCGCCGTTATAAAAAATGAAGTATTTTTCCCTGCGATTATCATGAGCTTTTATGTTTCGTGCAATTCTTGAATGACCGTTTCTGCGCATTCGCTCAACGTTTGCCGCGCCTCTTGTTTTTCTTCCGTGATATTGCCCTCTCCATTTGGTAAAATATCATAAATGCTGTTAGCAGGACCCGCGCATCTTGCGCGCGGTCTTGCTTGATTTTATTTTTTTCGTAGCCCGCATGCCGCGGGCCGCCCGCAAGGCACTGACATAAATGATTGACCCAAAATATTTCCGCACGGATATCGACGAAGCTGCTGCAAGGCTTGCCACCAGAAATTACGTATTGGACGTAGAACTTCTTAAGTCCCTCGAAGAAAAAAGAAAAGCTCTTCAGACAAAAACTCAGGAGCTTCAAGCAAAGAGAAACTCCGTATCCAAGTCAATCGGCATCGCCAAGAAGAACGGCGAAGACGTCACCGAGATCATGGCATCCGTTGCCAATTTAGGACAGGAACTCGATGCGGTCAAAAAAGAACAGGACGACATCCTCGCCCAGATTGAAAAAATTGCCATGACCGTACCTAACCTGCCGGATGCTTCTGTTCCCGTCGGCAAAGACGATTCCGAAAATGTCGAAGTTCGCCGTTGGGGCACTCCGAGACAGTTTGATTTTGAAATCAAGGATCACGTCGCATTGGGCGAGGCCATCGGCCAGCTTGACTTTGATGTCGCTAGCGCACTTGCCGGCTCTCGTTTCTCAGTGATGAAAGGCGCTCTTTGCCGTCTTCACAGAGCTTTGGCTCAGTTCATGCTTGACGTTCATACTCAGGAACACGGTTATACAGAATGCTACGTTCCTTATCTAGTAAACGCCAAGGCGCTTACCGGCACAGGCCAGCTTCCTAAATTTGAAGAAGATCTTTTCCACACAAGCCTTGACGGCACCGCCGAACTTGATGGCGTAAGCAGACGTTTTTCTTTGATTCCTACGGCAGAAGTGCCTTTGACCAACATGGTTGCGGGTCAGATCCTGGATATCAAAAAGCTTCCTATCAAGGTGACCGCGCATACCCCGTGCTTCCGCTCAGAAGCAGGTTCCGCAGGGCGCGACACCAGGGGGCTTATCCGCATGCACCAGTTCGACAAGGTTGAAATGGTGCGCATCGTAGAACCGTCTAAGTCTTGGGAAGCTCTCGAAGAACTGACTCACGATGCCGAAGATATTTTGCAAAGACTCGGTCTGCCGTACCGAGTCGTGGCGCTTTGCACGGGCGATATGGGATTTGGTTCCGCAAAAACCTACGACCTTGAAGTCTGGGTTCCTGCACAGAACACCTACAGAGAAATTTCTTCATGCTCCAATTGCCTTGATTTCCAGGCTCGCCGCATGCAGGCAAGAGTCAAGGGCGAAGACGGAAAGAATGTTCTCGTTCACACGCTGAACGGTTCCGGACTTGCCGTGGGCCGCACGCTCGTAGCCGTTATGGAAAATTACCAGCAGGCTGACGGAAGCATCAAGGTTCCTGAAGTGCTTGTTCCATACATGAACGGTTTGACTGAAATTAGATAACGGCGTCATTGCCGTTTGTGATCCTCGTTTGCTGAGAGAATCGAATGAATTTGGTTTTGCTTGATTGGGTAATAATTTCTGTTGTGCTGCTGTCGATGCTGTTCAGCATCATCAGCGGCTTCATGAAAGAATGCCTTTCGCTTATCAACTGGTTTGTGGCGTTTGCCGTTGCCAAGTTTTTTTATGAACCCGTTGCCAACATGCATCAGTTGGAATTTCTTCAGCCTAATCTGAGAATTCCGGTTGCGATCATCGCCCTTTTTTTTGCTAGCTTCATCGCAGGTTCTGTGATTATCTTTGTTATCACGAGGATTATGCGCAAAACCGACGGAGCAATCGGCGTGACCGACAGAGTTCTCGGAATGGTGTTCGGAGCGTTAAGAGGCGTGTTCATAGTCTGTGCGATTTTGGCTGCATTCAAGATGCTGTTCTCGCTTGGTCTGTTCTCATTCATTCAGAAGACTCCATATTGGACCAATTCGCTTCTTATTCCTGAACTTAACAAAATCGTCATCTGGTTCTTCGACAAGATCGATATACAGCAGATATTGACAGCTCCGTTAGAAGGCTCTGCTCCGGCCGATCCTGTTTCGGATATGGCTTCGACTGTTTCGGGCGCAACTGGCGAGATTCCGCAGAGCGCTCCGTCCGCAGACGCGGTTCCTGACGCTCTGTCGGGCGAAGATTCAGAGCAGGACGCTGAATAAAATTTTTGGCCGGAACGAATAACTCGTTTCGGCTTATTTGCAATCTTTAATAGGTGCTTTTTATGTGTGGCATAGCCGGTATCGTCGGAAATACTCCAGTAAACAATCAGCTGTATGATGCTCTTACAGTTTTGCAGCATCGAGGTCAGGATGCGGCGGGAATCGTCACTCTTGACGATAAAGGCATGTTCAGACAGCGTAAAGCGAATGGTCTTGTAAAGGATGTTTTTGAGCTTAAGCACATGCATAGGCTCGGCGGCACCATCGGCATCGCTCACGTAAGATACCCTACGGCGGGTTCTTCAAGCGCCGCTGAGGCGCAGCCTTTCTATGTCAACTCTCCTTTCGGCATCGCTCTTGCCCACAACGGCAATCTGACCAATGCCCGCACGCTTCGCGAAAATCATCTGCATGTAACGCATCGCCACATCAATACATCCTCCGACTCGGAATTGCTTCTCAACGTTTTTGCATATGAGCTTGAGGAAACCAAGGGAGCGATTCCTACCCCTGATGAAATCTTCGGCGCGGTAAGACGCGTCATCGGACAAATCAAGGGAGCTTATGCGGTTCTTGCTCTTGTCATCGGCGCGGGAATGGTGGCTTTTAGAGATCCTAACGGCATCAGGCCTCTTGTTTACGGCTCACGCGTGTCCGAAAACGGAAAGATCGAGTATATGGTCGCATCAGAAAGCGTGGCGCTTGATATCCTCGGTTTTAAGCTTGAAAGAGACGTAAAACCGGGTGAGGCGATTTATATCACCGCCGACGGCGAGTTCCACAGCTGCATGTGCTGCGACAATACCGAGCTTACCCCGTGCATTTTCGAATATGTTTATTTCGCGCGTCCTGATTCGTTCATCAACGATGTTTCCGTATATGCGTCTCGCGTCAACATGGGCCGCAAGCTCGGAGAAAAAATTAAGCGCGTGTGGCCTGATTTGGACATCGATGTGATCATTCCGATTCCTGAGACTTCATGCGACGTCGCGCTTGAAATCGCAAAATATCTCGGAATCGAATATCGCCAGGGTTTTGTCAAAAACCGCTATATCGGAAGAACGTTCATCATGCCCGGCCAGAAGCAGCGCAAGAAATCGGTGCGCAGCAAGCTTAACGCCATCAAGTCCGAATTTAAGGGCAAGAATGTTCTTTTGGTCGACGATTCTATCGTCCGCGGCACAACTAGCGGCCAGATTATCGATCTTGCCCGAGAAGCAGGCGCTGAAAAGGTATATTTTGCTTCCGCTGCTCCTGAAATCATGTATCCGAATGTATATGGCATCGATATGCCTACGAGCCGCGAACTGATTGCTTACGGCAAAACGGTTGACGAAGTTTGCAAGGACATAAGAGCCGACGGTCTCGTGTTCCAGGATTTGAGCGATTTGGAAGATGCCGTTCGTGCCGAAAACCCAAGCCTAGTAAGATTTGAGAACTCCGTCTTTACCGGCAAGTACGTAACAGGCGATATCAATGAAGAGTATCTTGCTTATCTTGATCAGCTCAGAAATGACGATGCCAAAGCCGACAAGGCATGGAAGGACGGTCAGACGGATCTCGAACTTTATAACGAAGGCAACTGATCCACGTTACGTTTTGATGCCGCGTGCTGACCTGATGAATGCTCGTCGGCAATGCCAATAAGATATTGCCTCGATATATTCTGCTGTGAATATATCGAGGTTTTGTTTTTTAGAATAATTGGACTCGTCAGATTTTTCGGATGACTCCAAAGCATAACGTCAAGAATGGCCAAACGCAGTTCATGCGATCCCAACATGAATTTAAGATTACGAATGATCCAAGGTGTGATGCAATGAGTTGCATAAGTGCTAAAGACCTTATTACAATAGATAACATGTTGTCCGTTATTGTCAATATTTAATTGTAATGGTTAATATGTTATCCATTGTATTAAAATCTCCAAAAGAAATTCAACTAGATCTGGCAAGCAAGATCAGGCAAGTTCGACTGTCGGAGAATCTGTCTCAGGAAGGGTTGTCCGTCAGATCAGGCGTGAGTCTTGGGAGCATAAAGAGGTTTGAAAGAACGGGGGAGATATCGCTTGGTTCTTTGATATCTATTGCCTTCGCGCTGGGCCTCAGCAGAGATTTCGAGGCGTTATTTGCGCATGATGAGTTCGCCGAAGGTTCGCTTTTCGCGGCAAAAGAAACTAAAAAGCGTCAAAGAGGCACCATAAAATGATCCTTCGCGTTTATCTCAATGCTTTCGGTCAAAGATATTTCGTTGGCCTGCTCAAAGAGTTCGGTCATAGGATTGCATTTGAATACGATCAGGCTTTTTTGAAACGAGGCATTTCTCTGTCTCCGTTTATTCTTCCGCTTAAGTCAGGAATATTTGAAGATAAGGATCGAACATTTGATGGATTGTTTGGGCTTTTTAATGACAGTTTGCCTGATGGATGGGGATGTCTTCTGCTGAACAGGGCTCTT
>JAZQPH010000305.1:0-22269 GCA_045628385.1 Succinivibrionaceae bacterium | reverse complement strand
ATCTTCGATGACCTCAGGACAGTCTGCCGAAGATCTCGATTTTGCTTCCGTTCAGCGTGACAATCCTGAAATGGAAAGGCGCTGCCAGGAAGTCATCGATGCTTGCTGGGCAATGGGCAAGGACAATCCGATTCTCTTTATTCACGACGTTGGCGCGGGCGGACTTTCAAATGCGCTTCCTGAACTCGTAAACGACGGCGACAGAGGCGGATGCTTCCAGCTTCGCGACGTGCCGAACGACGAGCCTGGCATGAGCCCGTATCAGATTTGGTGCAACGAATCCCAGGAACGTTACGTCATGGCGGTTTCCGAAGAAGCATATCCGACATTCGAAGCCATCTGCCGCCGCGAACGCGCAAACTTCGCGGTTGTCGGCGTTGCGACCGAAGAAAAAAGGGTTGAACTCAAGGATTCTCACTTCGGCAACAGCCCGATCGATCTGCCGACCGAAATTCTTCTCGGCAAGCCTCCGCGCATGCATAAGAATGTCGAATCCATGAAGGCTGAAGGAAAGGCTCTTGATTTTTCGAACGTATCTCTTAAGGACGCCGCTGATCGCATTCTTCGTCTTCCTGGCGTTGCGGAAAAAACATTCCTCATCACCATCGGCGACCGTACGGTTACCGGCATGGTGTCTCGCGACCAGATGGTCGGTCCTTGGCAGGTTCCTGTATCCGACTGTGCCGTAACCTGCGCAAGCTATGACAGCTATTACGGCGAGGCGATGTCGATGGGCGAAAGATCTCCTGTAGCGCTTCTCAGCCACGGCGCGGCAGCGCGCATGTGCGTAGGCGAGGCCATCACCAACATTGCAGGCTGCGACATCGGCAATATCCAAAGAGTCAAGCTTTCCGCTAACTGGATGGCCGCGGCAGGTCATCCTGGAGAAGACGCGGGTCTTTACGAAGCGGTCGAAGCTATCGGCGAAGGTCTCTGCCCGGCGCTCGGCGTGACTATTCCTGTCGGCAAAGACTCCATGTCCATGAAGACCAAGTGGGACGTAAACGGCAAGGAACGCACAGTCACCGCTCCTATGTCTCTTGTAATCAGCGCATTTGCGAGAGTTGAAGATGTCAGAAAGACTCTGACTCCGCAGCTTCGCACCGACAAGGGCGACACTTCGCTCATCCTTGTCGATCTTTCTAACGGCCTTAACAGACTGGGCGGCAGCTGCCTGGCGCAGGTATACGGTCAGCTCGGAACCGAGGCCCCTGACGTAGACAGCGCCGAGAGACTTAAGTCTTTCTTTGACGCAATGCAGTTCTTGGTAAGCCGCGGCAAGATTCTGTCCTATCACGACAGATCCGACGGCGGTCTTTTCGTGACTGTTGCCGAAATGGCCTTTGCGGGCAAGACCGGCGTGACCGTTTCTCTTGATCAGATTGACTCCGACAATCTTAAGGCTCTGTTCAGCGAAGAACTCGGCGCTGTGCTTCAGGTTGCAGATTCTGAAAAAGAAAAGGTTATGAGCATCCTTTCGGGACACGGCCTCGGCGCATGCTCCTTTGTCATCGGCAAACTTAATTCCGACGATTCCGTTACTTTCACTCGAAACGGCGACGTCGTGCTGTCCGATTCAAGAACCCACTTCCGTACTGTCTGGGCCGAAACTACCGCCAAGATGCAGGCGCTTCGCGATAACCCTGCCTGCGCAAAGAGCGAATTTGAAGCCAAATTTGACGCTAAAGATCCTGGTCTCAATGTCAGCCTGACCTTCGACGTCAACGAGGACGTGGCGGCTCCGTACATTGCTTCCGGCGCTGCTCCTAAAGTCGCGATATTGCGCGAACAGGGCGTCAACTCCCAAAACGAAATGGCAGCGGCTTTCACCAAGGCAGGTTTCCAGGCCGTGGACGTCCATATGAGCGACATTCTTTCGGGTAAAGTCTCGCTCAGGGATTTCAAGGTTATGGCGGCTTGCGGCGGATTCTCCTACGGCGACGTGCTCGGTGCGGGTGAAGGATGGGCCAAGTCGATTCTCTTCAATGCAAGAGCAAGAGACGAATTTGAAACATTCTTCCGCGCGGACGATACATTCGCTCTCGGCGTATGCAATGGATGCCAGATGATTTCAAACCTTAAGGAAATCATTCCTGGTACCGAAAACTGGCCGCGTTTTGTCAGAAACGAGTCTGAAAGATTCGAAGCACGCTTCGCCTTGGTTGAAATTCAGAAGTCTCCTTCCGTTTTCTTTGACGGAATGAATGGCTCCAGAATGCCGATTGCCGTTTCTCACGGCGAAGGCAGAGCTGAGTTTGCCGATGCCGCCCATCTGGCTGCGCTGGAATCTTCGGGACTTGTTTCGGTTCGTTTTGTCGACAATTACGGCAAGGTCACAGAACGCTATCCGTTCAACCCTAACGGTTCGCCTTCTGGCATTACTGGTCTTACCAATGTATCGGGCCGCGTCACCATAATGATGCCGCATCCTGAGCGCGTCGTTCGCGCCGCATGCAATTCGTGGCGCCCTGATGAATGGCAGGAAGCTAGCCCATGGCTCCGTTCGTTCAGAAACCTCCGCAAGGTTATGAACTGATTTTGATATTGGCAATTTGCGGGATTCCGCCCAATGCGGGCGGAATCTTTTTGCTAACATTATTTTTGGGACACGATGTTCCGTGATATTTGAAACCTGAGCCCGGTTAAGAATGGGCTGGGATTGATTGCAAGGAAGCTTGATATGTCGAAAGCGCAAAAATCATGGATTATTTACGGGATTGTTTTTCTGGTATTTGTTGCGACCGCGTATGTGGCTTCAGTCATCGCAACGGCTGAACTGTACAATAAGCATGCTGAAGCCGTGCTTGAAAGAATGCAGGACAGCCAGTATTCAGCAGATCTGAAAATTGACAGAAACGGAGAGCCGGAAAAATCCTGGAATTCTGTTGACGAAAAATTTACTTTCAGCCTGTACAAAGGAGCTCTGAAGTTTGATGTTCAGACCGTGACGACTTTTGCTCCGTTCAGCGCACAGACTGTCTTCCACATATCCAATATCGGCGGAACCGCTCTTGAATGCGATTTCTGCGATTATAAAAAATTGGTTATTTCCGGTTTGGTCGGAACAGACTTTATAACTAACAGTTTTAAGGGCGAAATCGGCGTTGAAGGCGGCCGTTATGCCAGCGACAACAAGGATGAGAATATCGAAATTTCGGGATTGAGAGCTGACATATCGGGATCACTCGTCGAGCATCTTGCCGAAGTTAGCCTGAATGTCGGCAGCGTAAAAGGCCACAGCAATTCTAAAAAAATTGATTTTCTCATCAAGAACCTCTCTGGCGTAATCGGAGTAGACACGGCGCAGCTTGCGGCAAAAGTTTCAACGAATGCCGAAGGACTCAAAGCCGACGAAATAAGCTATCAGAACAGGCTCGCCGACGTTAAGACCGTAGTTACTCGTCCCGCAATTATTTTTAAGTCTTCCGACAGTCAGCAGGACGTGACAGGAAGAGGATTGCTTGATCTTGATGCCGTGTTTAAAGCAGACAAAATCTCCTATGACAAGGGTTCAGCGGACAGCGAATTCTCAGTAGGCCGCGTTGCTCTGAATCTTAAGATTAACAAGGCAGATCAGTTAATTTACCGAGATATTGTTCGCTTCGTAAACGAAGCAATCTCTTTTGCTTATGAACCTAACAAGTCTGAATTTAATTTTGATGTCCTTATGCGCCTTGCGCAGAACGGCACAGAAGTTAAATTTGACCGTTTGCAGATGCAAAGCGACATAAGCGGAGGTCTTCTTAAAATTGCCAAGGGCAGCGAAATGACTTTCCCTGGCAAAAATTCAGGCGTTAAGAACAATATCGCTCTTAGCATCGACTTTCATATTGACGAAGCATTCATCAAGGACTTTCCTAACGGAAAAGAACTGAAGCAGAAATTCATCAATAATGACTGGCTCGTGCATGGCACTTTGGATTCAAAGGATGAGTATTCGACAAAACTTACCGTTCGCGACGGTCAGTGTTCATTAGGACAGAGAATGCTGGATCATTGCTAAGAATTATCCGCAATTTTAAGCCCCGAGGTTTGCGTTGCTGTCGCAACGAAGATTTCTCGGGGCTTTTTGTCGCATCAAAAAATTTTTTAGATGATTGTCAGCAGTTCATCGCAGGTTTTGCGCTTCGGCGCTTTGGCCGTTCCGTCGTGTTTGCCTAGTGCAATTAGCGCCGATACAGCGTATTTGCAATTGTCTATGCCAAGTATTTCTGCCATTTTTTGCTCATCGTAGATGCCCATAATGACAGAGCCGACGCCGTAGGCGTGAGCAGCTAGGCAGAATGTTTGAGTGGCGATTCCTGCGTCGAACGTTTCCCATTTGTCGCCGCGGCTTGTCGTTGGTTTGCCGTCAGCTTCGTAGCCGCAAATTCCTTTTTGCGTGATTACGGCGACAAGAACGGCGCATCCGCCGATATTTCTTTTGTTGCCAGCATGACCCATGACGCCTTCATTGATAATTTTTTCGAGCGTATCCTTGTTCCTGACAGCGATGTAGGACACCGTCTGCGTGTTCTTCCAAGACGGCGCGTATGCGGCCGCATCGATAATTGAGCGAAGTTCAGAATCTGATACCTCTTCTCCTGAAAAAGTTCTGATGGATCTTCTTGTTTTAAGAAGTTCGATGCCTTCCATATGTTCTCCTTAGTTTTTTGCGCCAGGCTGAGAAATAAGCCAAGCGACATAGCGGTTTTTAGTCAGCGCATCATAAGCCGTGAACGCGGAACCGTGCCCCGACAGCATAAGAGTATCTTTGTCCAAAATTTTAAGCAATTTGGCTATCGAACATGCAAGAGCTTTTTCGCTGCCGCCAGGGAAATCGGTTCTGCCTACGGAATTGTCAAATATAAGATCCCCTGTCAGGCAGATTTGCCCATCTCCCAGAACATATGCCGCGTGTCCGGGTGTATGGCCTGGAACCGCAACGGTACGGCAGGCAATCGTCCCAAAAAATAATTTTTCGTCTACCTTGGCCCATTTGTCGGATTCGAACGAATTCGGTTTGGGAAATCCAAACATTATTGCCTGTTTGTCCAGTGAATCTATGAGAAAACTGTCTTCTTGCATGGGACCGATGATTTCTGCACCGGTGATGCTCTTTAGCTCGCAGGCTCCGGCAACATGATCAAGATGCCCGTGCGTAAGAAGTATGGCTTTGAGATTAAGTCCCAATTTTTTAATTTCCCCTGCTATGGACTCGGCTTTTCCGCCGGGATCCGCAGCCACGGCATCTTTTGATTCTTCGTCGTATACGATATGGCAGTTTTCTTGAAAGTGATTGGTAATAATTGTACGTACATTCAACATATAAATTCCTGCACGATTAATGGGTTTGATTAATATCTTTCTTTGTTTTAACGCTGGTTTGGTGCCTATGCAAACTAATTGTTCAAATTTAGTGACATCCCTTGCCTGCATTTGATTCTTTGCGGGTTCTTCGGCTGACCCAATCTGGAAAAATGGCGTCATATCGGCTATAATTGGGGTGATTAATCGCTTAAAAATTTCGCTGGAATTAACTGATGGAAATAAAGAACGTAGACATAATTGACGAACTGAAACAGTCGTATCTCGATTATGCGATGGACGTTATCATGGATCGCGCTTTGCCAGATGCAAGAGACGGTCTCAAGCCTGTACACAGGCGTTCGCTTTATGCCATGCATGACATGCATCTGCATTATAACAATGCATCCGGAGGTTCGAATCCGACTGTTAAATCCGCACGCGTGGTCGGCGAAGTAATCGGTAAATACCATCCACACGGCGATTCAGCGGTTTATGAAACCATTGCCCGTATGGCGCAGGCTTTTTCGCTTCGTTATCCACTTGTTGTGGGTCAGGGCAATTTCGGCAGCATTGACGGCGACAGTCCTGCGGCAATGCGTTACACCGAAGTCAAACTTCAAAAAATTTCTGACGAGATTCTTGCGGATCTCGACAAGGATACGGTCGACTTCAAGCCTAATTACGACAGCTCGCTCAGTATCCCTGACAGCGTGCTCCCGACAAAAATTCCCAACCTGCTGGTTAACGGATCTCAGGGCATAGCCGTCGGTCTTACGACGAATATTCCGCCGCACAATCTGACTGAAGTTCTTGATGCGACGCTTGCGCTTATTGATGATCCCGATCTTACCGTTGATCAGCTTATTTCATATATTCCTGGTCCAGATTTTCCTACGGGCGGACAGATATACGGCCGCGCCGGCATCGTGCAGGCGTACAGAACAGGCCGCGGCACCGTAATTACGAGAGCAAAATACGAAGTCGAACATAGCAAGGAAACAGGTCTTGATACAATCAAGGTTGTTCAGATTCCTTATGGCTTGAAAAAATCCGATTTGGTATCGCACATCAATACGCTCGTCAAAGAAAAGAAAATTGAAGGCATTGCTGATATTTCCGACGTTTCGACTGACGAAAACTCCATCAGCATTCTGCTTGAGCTTAAAAAAGATGCATTCCCAGAGATAGTCGCCAATCAGCTCTTTCAAAATACCAGAATGCAGTCGAGCTTCTCGATTAACATTGTGGCTATTGTCGACGGTCGTCCAAAGCAGCTTAATCTTAAAGAATGTCTTGAATGCTTTATTAAGCACCGTAAGGAAGTGGTTACGAGAAGAACCGCTTACCTTTTGGCGAAAACTCGCGAAGAGGCACATATTCTCGAAGCCAAGCTTGCGGCTTACGACAATATGGACGAAATCGTGCGCTTAATCAGAACATCTGAAGACAGAGCTTCTGCAAAGGCTGCGCTTCTTGAAAAAGCTTGGCCAGCCGAATCGTGCAAGGAGATCCTTGACGTGTTCGGAAATATCTGCCGTCCGCTGTGGGTTCCTAAGGGATTAGGATACGAGAACGACTACTACAAAATGACCGAGGTTCAAGTAGACAATATCTTGGATATGCGTCTTGCTCAGCTCGTCAAAATTTCAAAGAGCGAGACTGTCGAAAAATACAACACCTGCGCCGCTGACATCAAAGAATATCTGAGAATTCTCGGGTCTCTTGAAGTTCTTCTTGAAGTGATTAAAGGTGAACTTGAAGAAGTCAAACAGAAATACGGTGACGAAAGACGCACCGAAATTACAGATTCCGAAGCGGATCTTACCGTGGAAGATCTTATTACTCCTCAAGACGTGGTCATCACCATGTCTTCGAAGGGGTACGTCAAGTACATGCCTGTTAACGAATACAAGAGCCAGAAACGCGGCGGCCGCGGAATAATTGCCGCCAAGGCGCGAGAGGACGATTTTGTCGAGAATATGTATGTGGCAAACAACCTTGATTACATACTCTGTCTGACTTCGATGGGTCAGTGCTTCGGCATGAAGGTATACAAGCTTCCATCCGGTTCGAGAATGTCCCGCGGCCAGCCGATGAACAACGTTCTTGCGCTCAGAGACGGCGAAAAGGTAAGCACCATACTCGTGGTGAAGGACTTTACCGAAGACAGATATATTGTCATGGCAACCGCAAAGGGCGTAGTCAAGAAATGCAAACTTTCTGATTTTGCTGTCATGAACAAGAACGGTAAGCGCGCTATCAGTCTCAGGGATGACGATGAACTGATTGGCGTAGGAATTACCGACGGCCACAGCGATATCATGCTGCTTACTGCCTACGGCAAGGCTCTCAAGTTCAACGAACTTATTTCCGCAGGCGATGACGATACGTCGGATGATGCTCAGGATGCAGCAGTATTGGACGAACAGCCGATTGCAGGAGAGGATGGGGCCGAGGAAGAACAGGGTTCTTCCGATAACAACATCCGTTGTTCCGGACGACAGTCGGGAGGCGTGCGCGGCATCAAACTGGCAAAAGGTGACAAGGTCGTTTCCTTGCTTATTTCCGATATGGACTCAGACGCTCAGGTGCTCTCCGCTACCGAAAACGGTTATGGCAAGAGAACTCCGATTGCCGATTTCCCTCGCAAAAAACGTCGTGCGGGCGGCGGCGTGAACTCAATACGCACCAACGAACGCAACGGTTTGGTTATCGGTGCATTGCTTGTTCATGAAGATGATCATGTCATGCTGATTAACTCTGACGGCAATCTGATTAGAACAAGAGTTGCCGAAATTCGCGAATGCGGCCGCGTGGCTGCCGGCGTGAGACTTGTTCGAGTTCAGGACGGATGCAAACTCATCAGCCTTGAAAGAGTTGCATGTCCAGAAGATACGGACGTCGATATAACGCATATTGACGGCGACGAGTCTCAGGACGCTGGTTCTGAATCGCAGGGTTCGGACGACCAGACTCAGGAATAAGTTATGCTGCAAGGCGGCAATAATTCTGTTGCCGCTTATGCCGCTGAAAAAAATTCAAATTTAAGGATGCTAATTGGAGTATCGCATGAATCGAGTATTTAATTTCAGCGCCGGTCCTTCGGCTCTGCCACTTGAAGTTCTTGAACAAGCAAAGGCGGAATTTACCGATTTCCGCGGCATTGGAGCTTCCGTTATGGAAATCTCCCATCGCTCCAAAGATTTTGACGCGGTAGCGATTGAGGCGGAACAGGATCTTCGCGATCTCATGAATATTCCGTCTAATTACAAAGTACTTTTTATGCAGGGCGGCGGACGCGGTCAGTTTGCTTGCGTTCCCATGAATCTTCTTTCCGAAGATCGCAACAAGGCAGATGTTCTTGTTACTGGCTGCTGGTCAAAGTATGCTTATGAAGAAGCCTGCAAGTACGGCGATATTGCAAAGGTAGAAGGAACGGCTATTGTTGATGGTATCGTCAAGCAGGTAAAGCCTGTGTCTTTCCGTGACGACGTTGATTATGTTCAGTATTGCGCTAACGAAACTGTTCACGGCATCGAACTTAATGAAATTCCTGATGTCGGCGGAAGAACTCTCGTGGCTGATATTTCCTCGAACTTCCTTTCAAAGCCGATTGATGTTTCGAAGTATGGATTGCTGTTTGCGGGTGCTCAGAAAAATGTCGCACCTGCGGGTCTGACTATCGTTATCGTCAGAGAAGATCTTTTGGGTCATGCCAAGTCATATTGCCCGAGCATCTTTGATTACAAGATAAATGCCGATAAAGATTCCATGTTCAATACGCCTCCAGTATTCTGCTGGTACATGGCTGGTCTTGTTTTCAAGTGGCTCAAGAAACTTGGCGGTCTGGAAGAAATGGCCAAGATGAATGCCAAAAAGGCTGAATATCTTTATTCATATCTCGATAGCACCGATTTCTACAATAACAATGTAGATAAGTCGATCCGTTCCGTAATGAACGTTCCGTTCTTCCTTAAGGATGAATCGCTTAACGCCAAGTTCCTCGAGGAATCCAGAGCGGCAGGGCTCATGGCTCTTAAGGGACACAGAATTTTGGGCGGCATGAGAGCTTCGATTTACAATGCTGTTACATTTGAAGCTGTTGAGTCCCTGGTGGCATTTATGGACAAATTCGCCAAGGCGAATTCATAATTAAGTGCGGTCGGAGATACCGCATCTGACATTGCTTGGACAAATCCTCCAAACCTATATGGGCGCGGAGGATTTTTTAATGAAACTGAAAAAATTTTCATCCGACGAATGGAAAATCTATGGAATCGCTTCTTCTGAATTTTTGCAAGTGCGCTAACGGCACCGTGAATATGCCTGGTTCAAAAAGTCTTTCCAACAGAGCATTGCTTCTTGCAGCTCTGGCATCAGGGAAAACGAGATTAAAAAATCTTTTGGACAGCGACGACGTCAGGCATATGCTGGGTGCCCTTAAAGCACTCGGCGTTGAATATGAGCTTTCTGCTGACAGAACTATTTGCGAGATATCAGGATTGGGCGGGGCATTCAAAACCGCTGCCGAGACTCAATTGTTTCTTGGCAATGCGGGAACTGCAATGCGACCGCTGGCGGCCGCGCTGGCGTTTTCTGAAGGCACATTTGTCATGACTGGCGAACCGAGAATGTACGAACGCCCGATAAAGCATCTGGTGGATGCCTTGCGTCAGGCGGGTGCAAAAATCGAGTATCTTAAGAGCGATGGTTTTCCGCCATTAAAAATTGTAGGCGCGGCGGCATCTTCAGGGACATTAAAAATCGACGGATCTGTATCCAGTCAGTATCTGACGGCCGCGTTGATGGCGGCTCCGCTCATGGGCAGAGACGTTCGCATCGAAATTATCGGCGAGCTGGTTTCAAAACCGTATATCGATATAACTCTGTCTCTTATGAAGAAATTCGGCGTCAGCGTCGTAAACGACAATTACCAGAATTTTTTCATTAAAGCCGGTCAGTCATACGTTTCCCCAGGTGAATTTCTTGTAGAAGGCGACGCATCGGGCGCTTCATATTTTCTGGCGGCCGGAGCTTTGGCAGGCGATATTACGGTCACAGGCATCGGTAAATCCAGCGTTCAGGGCGACATCGCTTTCGCGGATGCGCTTGTTGAGTTAGGTGCCGACATCGAAATTGCCGATGATTACGTTCGCGCAAAGAAATCTCATCTTGTGGCAAAGGCAATTGACTGCAATGCCATTCCGGATGCCGCGATGACATTATGTCCGCTGGCGCTTTTTTCAAGCGGACTAATGCGCATTGAAAACGTCGGTAACTGGAGAGTCAAAGAAACTGACCGACTCGCTGCTATGTCAACGGAACTCAAAAAGTTTGGCGCCAAAGTAACTGAGGGCGAAGATTTTATCGAAATTGAAGCTCCTAAGTCATTGCCTTCCGGCATTTGCGTCGACACCTATAACGATCATAGAATGGCAATGTGCTTTTCTTTGGTCAGGTTTGCCGCAGATGTAGTCATAAACGATCCTAAATGCGTCGGCAAAACATTTCCTGACTATTTCGAGCGCTTTGCTTCAGTCTGCCGCGAATAGCGCAAAGTTTTGTTGTGACGATTGTGTTACGGGGGCTAAGCTCCCGTTTTTGTTGGCGCGGGTTTAATATTACGGATGAAGCTGAATATTCTCAATTCAAGACATTTCTGGTGAATTTGTCTGTTAAAGGCTAATAATCTTTCGATAAAACATATGTTGTAAGCATAGATGCTTTTATGTTCTGATTTTTGCATTCTTGAAATTTGATATTTCTGAATTTAAGACTGCTCATCGGACATACAATAAAAAACCCAGAAAATTTTCTGGGTTTTAGTCATTTATCAATCTACGAATTAGAGCAGAGTCGCAGAGTTGTCATTGCCCACGCCTGCGGTGTTGGCGCCGACGAAGTCGGTATTGCCGCCGTCATCGAGAGGCTGCGGACGGGCAATGAGGTAACCCTGAATAGCATCGATGTACAGAGACTGCAGAAGTTCTTTCTGTTCTTTTTCTTCAACGCCTTCAGCGATGAGATAGCAATCTCTAAGATGCAACGCTTCGCCGATAAGTCTTACGAACTGCTGAGATACGCTGTCGCGATCCAGCGTTTCAACGAGCGATGGGTCGAGCTTGACGTAGTCAGGCTTGAGTTCGCGGAATAAACGGAAGGAGCCGAGGCCGTTGCCGAATTTGCTGATACAAGCCTTAACTTTGACGCGTCTGAACATATCGAACAGTCTGATTGCGCCCTGGAAGCTGCATTCAAGAACGTTTTCTGAAACTTCGAATACCAGTTTGTCGGTAATATCTTCGTTAACAAGAAGCTTTCTTTCGAGCCAAATGACGAAAGAAGGATTAAGCATCGCATTAATTGAAAGGTTAATGCCCCATGCCGAATTTGTGAGATTGTGGCGCTTGTAGCTAAGAAGAATGTGCTCGATGATGCTCTGTTCGAGTGTGAGGAGCATATCGTGGCGCTGCGCCATCGCAAAGACGGTTTCGGTAGGATAGGCCAGACCTTCTTCGTTTACAAATCTTGTATAGATTACGTTGTAAGTGCTTGCATTGTAGTTAAAACTCTGGATTGGCTGCTGCAAAAGCATGAAAGCATGATCGTTGATAATTTTCTTGACGATTTCTTTCCACTGGCCTTCGCCGCGTTGGTGTGCAGAGTCGGCACCTTCTTTAATAAGACCGGTATTTACGCTGCTTGTCTGAGCTTCGGAAAGAGCGATGTCAGCACGGGCAAGAACCTTTTCACTGAGGTCGCCGGTCTTAAACGGAGTGATGCCGGTGTAGGCCACGCTGTCGAGTTCTTTTTCAGCCATGTATGCGTCAAAAGCAGACTTAAGTTCCTTAATCAATGTCGGTCCGACGTTTGGATTGTTGTACGGAACAATCATGGCAAAATCGCTGCCCGAAAGTCTGTAAGATTCTGGCTTTCTGTCGGAGCCTACGGTGACAGAGGAAGAGAATTTCTTAAGAACGGTGCAAATGATGTTGGCAATATCCTGAAGATACTGGTCGCCCTTAATGAAACCTCGTGTCTGATTGATATTTGTAAGCTCGGTTGCCCTGATGATTGCAAGCAAAGATACCTGGCCGTTTTCCTTATTGCTGAGCAGTTCATGCAGATCGGCATTGAATTTTTTGCGGTTCGGAATGCCAGTGAGCGAATCCTGATCTACGAGAAGCTTAAGATTGTCGTTTTCGTTCTTGAGCTCGGTAATCTTCGAATTGTATTGATAGAGCATGTCGCTGAGCTGCTTTGCGATGACGCCGTCTTCGACAGCAGCAAAGTCTCTAGTTTTGATTGCCATTTTCAGCTGGTCAATGCTTCCTGCGGCCGACATGGAAACGAGTTTAGCAACAAAGAATGCCGTGACGAGAACAGATGCGACGATGATGATGAGCAACTTGGTCATGAAATCTGTGCAAAGATTGTCGCCGAGTCTGAAATTGACAGCATATAACGTGCCGTTGATCATTTGGCGGCCAGATTCGATATTAGAAAATAGCGATGCCAAAATAGATTCATCGCCGCGATCGACAACCTGCACAGGTGATTCGTCGGTTCCGCGGTATAGGGATATTTTCTGGATGCCCAGATCTTCTACAATTTTTTCCAAGGCTTTGCGGGAAGGATCTTGCTGAACCTGGATTCTGGCGCTGATGTCTTGAAAAACCGTTTCAGAAACGCTCTTTAATTCCGCATTCTTGAAATATACGGCGAGCACGCAGGCAAGAGCCGCAACAAATAACGAAATGAGCAGCGCCGTGATCATTGGCGACTTTAGACTCTTCATGATTATTCCTATCTGTGGCTGTCCGCTGGCGTCAAATTTTTAATAATGATTGCCGAAACGCCAGGAGAATACAATTAACCTTTCAATTTTACTATATAAATTCTGATACGTTTTTTCTGGATTATAAAACCTTGAACAAAATAGCAAGATTCCTGGCTGAGAAAGATTATGTATTGACAAAAAGAAAATTACAAAACTCTAAATTAACTAAATCTTAAATATAAGATTACGAATAGAAAATCGGACAAAAGAGATTTAAGGATTTGAAGTGGCTCCTCCTGCGGGACTCGAACCTGCGACATACGGATTAACAGTCCGCCGTTCTACCAACTGAACTAAGGAGGAACTCTTCAAATTGTGGTGTTGTTGGCTCCTCCTGCGGGACTCGAACCTGCGACATACGGATTAACAGTCCGCCGTTCTACCGACTGAACTAAGGAGGAACTTCAACGAGGCTTATGATACGTATTGCACATAAGCGTGTCAATGCGAATTTCAAAATTTCTGTTTGATTGGGCGAATTATCATCAATCGCCGATGCCGCGTTTGCTTTAAGTCAGTAAGAAGCGAAACTGATTGATAGGAAATTCCTAGGCATGTCATCTAAATAATTGATGAATCTTTTGTGAATATATTTTGGTCGCGCAGACTTATTAAAATGACATAGAACCGCGGTTTGGCTGAACTCTCCATTTTTCTTGGCCTTTTATTTAATGGTTAACAATTCTTGTGAAATTAGGAATAGTTATAAACTATCCTTTTGATAGCAAACGATAATATGTTGGACGATCGTTTTAGAGCCTCCTTGAGCACGATAAAAATTTCTTTTGGCTTCAAGACAATGGTACTCTGACGATTTTGTGTTTTCTCACGGCAAAAAACACCCTGTGAATAAAGTTGTAAGTCTTTCTGATGCTAAATTTAGATGACGTCATGGTTTGATAGATCATCATTGAGAAGGCAACGTTGCTAATTCTTCATGTGCCGTGCTCGTGCCGAAAAATTTCTCAATGCTCAGAATGCAAGTCATTGCCTCTGTGCCGTCTAAAAGCTGATTTTAGGATGTTTGCAGTTGGTAGCTTTATGAATGATCAACACATTTGGCGTATTCCCGTAGCTGCTTGAAATAACGTACAAGTTCATAAATCACCTTTGGCAGAGGTGATTTAGACGTTATACTTTATTTCAAAAGAAATGACGAAATTTTAAAGGAAACTCCTAATTCTCAGACAAAAGAACTTTGTCGATTATTGGAGATCAAGAAAGCTCCAATAAACATAAGAACTTTAACGAAAAAGTGAAGAATTTTTATCAGGCACTTGATGAATGTAGTGCTACAGCCCTGTGTAGTGCCAGATCTGTAAAAATCTTAGGTCAAAGTTTAATCTTTTTGGAATTGTTGGCAATTGCATCAAACGGAATTTCAGGGTTTTTCGCCCAGAGTTTTTGTATATCAAAATTATGAGACTCAAATTTGCTCTTAAGGTTTCGCTCTTTCAACATGTCAACAAAACGATTTAGCCCAAAAATGTGACGCAAATCGCTCTGATATTTTTGATGTGTTTTGGTGGGGTGATACTGGTAAACAAGTATAATTTTTGCATCGAAAAAAATCACCTGCTCAGAGGTGATTTAAGACCTAATACTAATGATTAACATGACAATGTCGGAATAAGTCACCACGAATTGTCAAATTTGAAAATCATGTTGGATTCTTGCAATGAAGGAAAAAAAATTTCAGTTGGTCAGCGATTACTCACCTGCGGGCGACCAACCTGCGGCAATAGATCAGCTCGTTGCCAATATAGAGTCTGGGATCGAACATCAGGTGCTGCTCGGCGTTACGGGGTCTGGAAAAACATATACGATGGCAAACGTCATTGCGAGACTGAACAGACCCGCGATGATTCTTGCGCATAATAAGACTCTCGCGGCGCAGCTTTATTCCGAAATGAAATCTTTTTTTCCTAACAATGCCGTCGAATATTTCGTGTCTTATTATGATTACTATCAGCCGGAAGCATACATACCGACGACGGATACTTTCATAGAAAAAGATTCCGCGGTAAACGACAGGATAGAGCAGATGCGACTTTCTGCGACCAAGGCGTTGATGGAAAGACGTGATGTTGTGATTGTCGCTTCCGTTTCGGCAATTTACGGATTGGGAGATCCCGAATCCGAAATGAAAATGATGCTGCATCTTTCCGTCGGCGAAACCGTTTCCCAGCGTGACATCCTGCGCAGGCTTGCCGAACTGCAATATGAAAGAAGCGATGATTTTTATCGCGCGACATTCCGCGTGCGCGGTGATGTGATTGACATCTTCCCGGCTGAATCCGAAGGCGATGCTGTCCGCGTTGAACTTTTCGACGACGAGGTTGAGCGCATAACCGTATTTGATTCCCTGACCGGACATTTCGTCGAAGAGCTCAAACGCGTGTCGATATTCCCAAAATCGCATTATGTGACCCCGAAAGACGTACTTGCCAAGGCGATGGAGCAAATAAAAGCCGATCTCAAAGTACGAAAAAAGGAACTCCTCGATGAGGGTAAACTTTTGGAGGAACAGCGCATAACGCAGCGCACGACTTTCGATTTGGAGATGATTCAGGAAATCGGATATTGCAGCGGTATTGAAAATTATTCCAGGTATCTGTCAGGAAGAGCGCCCGGGGAACCGCCTCCGTGCCTTTTTGATTACCTTCCTGATGACGGATTGCTCATAATTGACGAATCGCACGTCACTTTGCCGCAGATCGGCGCGATGTATAAAGGAGACAGATCCCGAAAAGAGAATCTCGTAAATTATGGATTCCGTTTGCCATCGGCACTTGATAACCGCCCGCTTCGCTTTGAAGAGTTTGCCGCGATACAGCCTCAGACCATTTACGTTTCGGCAACGCCTGCCGACTATGAACTTGAAAAATCGTCGGGTCTTATCGTAGAACAGGTCGTAAGACCTACGGGTCTTCTCGATCCGAAAATCGAAGTGCGTTCCGCGCAGGGGCAGGTTGATGACGTGCTCGGCGAAATAAAAAGAGTAACCGCTGCGGGCGGAAGGATTCTGGTCACCACTTTGACAAAGCGCATGGCTGAGGAACTTACCGATTATCTTGATGAAAATGGCATAAGAGTCCGTTATCTGCATTCTGACATTGATACGGTCGAGCGAGTGCAGATTGTCCGCGACTTGAGACTCGGCGAATTCGACGTGCTCGTCGGAATAAATCTTCTTCGCGAAGGTTTGGATATTCCCGAAGTTGCGGCCGTCGCGATTCTCGATGCCGACAAAGAAGGCTTTTTGCGTTCAACGAGATCGCTTATTCAGACCATCGGCAGAGCGGCGAGAAATGTTTCCGGCGTGGCAATTCTTTACGCCGATAAAATTACCGATTCGATGAAGTCAGCCATTGAAGAAACTGAGAGAAGACGCAAAAAACAGCATGAGTTCAATGTAGAACACGGAATCGTGCCTAAACAGATCATAAAGAAAGTAGATGCGATGCTCGACATTGCTGGCGGAACCGTGGGCGCAAAGAATACCAAAGCCGACACCAAGAAGGCTGCGTCCAAGAGACGGGAGGACATCGAACTCCTTCGCGATCCGAATAAACTCGCCGAGGAAATCAAAAATACCGAAAAGAAAATGCGCGAGAAAGCGGCTAACTTGGAATTTGAGGCTGCTGCAATGTTAAGAGATGAACTTAAGAGACTGCAGCAGCTTATGATTGCGCCTCTATAAGAATGCTCGCGTATCGGAGCAAGCTATGCAGCCAGACTTGTGGATCGGAGAATTCCTTGTCACTATAATGGTTGCCTGCGCTATGGCGCTCTTCGGGCAGACCGGAGAATGGAGACTACTGCCATGAATTACTACAGATACTATCAAACTGACGTCGTGAACGGAAAAGGCACAAGATGCGTGCTGTTTGTCTGCGGATGCGAGCATCGTTGCAGAGGATGCTATAACCAGGCGACATGGCCTTTTGACGCAGGATTCCCAATGACTAAGGAACTTGAAGATCAGATCATAGCCGACGTCTGCGACAAGAGAATAAGAAGGCGCGGTTTCTCGCTCTCAGGCGGCGAACCGCTGCATCCTCGCAATTTTGAAGGCGTATATCATCTTCTTGAACGCATTCGCCATGAATGTCCGCCCGAAAAGGATATCTGGATGTGGACAGGCTATACTCTCGAAGAGCTGACTCAGGAACAGATGAGGATTGTCGATTTGGTTGACGTTCTCATAGACGGAAAGTACGTCGAATCACTGAGAGACAAACGTTTGGTCTGGAGAGGGAGTTCAAATCAAAGAATCCATGAGTTCGATAGAAGCGGTTCATGGTGGAAGACTCGCGCTCAGCAATGACGGCATGCGTAATTATCTGGCGAAGGCGAAATAATTTTCCGACCTGTTGTTTAAAATTTCCGCCAGATAATATGGGCGAATGATTTGATATTCGTGTTGCAACATCCGCGCGAAAATCATCAATTTCTGTTAATGTATTTATGTATCGCGAAAAAGGAATACACAGTCATGAAACAAAAAATTTGCTTCGTAATTTTTTTCTTTATATCGGGTTATTCGTACGCCAATCAGTTCGATGCTCTTAATGATGCCAAAAATGCCGTCACAGAAACCCAGCAGCGTGCCGAACAGGTTGATCGGTCTATCCGCGATGCCGTATCCGGAAACGAAGATTCTGACGAAGAAACTGCAGACTAATGTCTCATTCGGCATTTCCGGCGCTTTCTTCAAATGCATAAGGTCCACAAATTGGATTTTAGGCCTTATACAATGCGAATATTTCGAATAACTGCGTATTAATCATTTGCCCTGCGCATTTTCAAGCCGAGCATTTTCAAGCCAAACGGCAAGGCATTCGGCCGATTCCATTACCTCGTCGGCCCCCCATAATGCGGGATTGTCGTTTTCTTTTATATATCCCCATGATGCGGCAATGGTGTAGGCTCCTGCATTATTGCCGCATTCGATGTCTCTTGCGTGGTCGCCCACGTAGATGCATTTTGTCGGATCGCATCCTGCGGTTTTGGCCGCAAGGATGAACGGAGCAGGATGGGGCTTCTTTTCAGGAATGCTGTCAGAGCATACCGTAGCTTTTCTGTCTGAAAATTCGCTGATGCTGTCAAGGAGCGGATCTGTCAGATAGGAAGGCTTGTTGGTTACGACTCCCCAAACGATTCCGAGCTTCCGACAAGCTCGCAATATTCTTAAGATTCCGGGGAATGGGCAGGATTCGACGCAGATATGCGAAGAATAATATGAAAGGAATTCCTGTTTGAGCGAGTCTGCATCCATCGAGTCTATGCGATCGCCAAGGGACATGCGAAGAAGAGCGATCATGCCGTCCGTTGCCGCGATGCGCGATTCTTCTTTCGTGAGCAATCTTGCGCCAAGACGCGAAAGCACATGATTTGCCGCGTTTCTTAGGTCATCATGGGTATCGACGAGCGTGCCGTCCAAATCAAAAAAAATGCCTTGAGGCAGGAAGTTCATATATGCCAAATCCTTGCTGACTGGCTCTTTGTTAGTTTGCGAGCAACTGTGAGAGCGGACGCGCAAAAAAAAAATAATTTTTGCCTTGACTTTTGAAAAATAACAAAAATACGGCTGACTTAATTTATTTGCCTGCGGATCATATCCTGCAAAAAATATTAATCAAGTCTTGATTTTCCAAACATGTGATCATTGGACATTTTCGCCTTGAAGGTAATTATTTCGGTTTACATCTGTTGGCTCCGTTTGTATACTTTCGATCAATATCTAGTGATTGATGTGTGCAAACGGCACAATCTGATGTGTCGATTTAATCAGCAAGGCACAAACTAGACTTGATGTTTGTTTATGTTGTAAGGGCTGTCATTTCGCTGACAAACCCCGATCAAGTCAAGCTTTAAAGCATGTGTCTGCTGTTTCGCAATTGCTGATGTAAATGATTTTTTTTAATGTCGTTCACCAAAAGAACGACACAAGGAGTAATCAAAAGTGGCACTGGTTGTAGTGAAGCGCGATGGCGGCAAGACACCTTTTGACGGCGAACGCATAGCAGAGGCTGTTTCGAGAGCGGCTGAGGCAGTAGGCATCAAAGACAGAGCTTTTTGCAAAGATGTTGCGGCCAAAATCGAGGACAGGCTGTCCAGCCGCACGGAAGTAGATATTTCCGAAATTCAGAAGCATGTCGAAGATGAACTCATGGCTTCGAACTACAAACGCCTCGCGCGTGCTTACATCGAATACAGATCGGAGCGCGATCGCGTTCGTGAGAAGAAAGGCCGCCTCAGCCAGGAAATCAAAGGTCTTATCGAACAGTCCAACGCCGAAATCCTGAATGAGAATGCCAATAAGGATTCCAAGGTAATTCCAACCCAGCGCGATCTGCTCGCAGGCATCGTTGCGCGCCACTACGCAAAGCAGTATCTTCTTCCGCATGACGTGGTAAGAGCGCACGAAAGGGGCGAATTGCATTTCCACGACCTTGACTATTCGCCGTTCTTCCCTATGTTCAACTGCATGCTCATCGATATCGGCGGCATGCTGAAGCATGGATTCAAGATGGGCAATGCTGAAATCGAGTCGCCTAAGTCCATCTGCACCGCAACTGCCGTAACTGCACAGATAATTGCTCAGGTGGCAAGCCATATCTACGGCGGCACGACCATCAACCGTTGTGATGAAGTTCTTGCAGAATATGTCACCAAGAGCTACGACAAATACCGCAAGATGGCCGAGGAATGGAATATTCCGGACGCGGAAGGTTTCGCGATGGCTCGCACCGAAAAAGAATGCTATGACGCGTTCCAGTCGCTTGAATACGAAGTAAACACCCTGCACACATCTAACGGCCAGACTCCGTTCGTAACCTTGGGTTTTGGTCTCGGAACATCCTGGCAGTCGAGGCTCATTCAGAAATCTATTCTTCAGAACCGCATCGCCGGTCTTGGCAAGAATCACCGAACCGCGGTGTTCCCTAAGCTGGTTTTTGCCATCAAGGAAGGCCTCAACCGCAAACCTGGCGATCCTAATTACGATATCAAGCAGCTTGCTCTGGAATGCGCGTCTAAGCGCATGTATCCCGACATCCTTAACTATGACCAGGTTGTTAAAGTTACGGGTTCGTTCAAAACTCCTATGGGATGCCGCTCATTCCTTGCGCCTTATACCGAAGATGGCGAGATGATTCATGACGGAAGAAACAATCTGGGCGTCGTAAGCCTTAATCTTCCTCGCATCGCCATCGAAGCAAAGAATGACGAAACAAGATTCTACAAACTCCTCGGCGAACGCTTGAATCTTTGCAAAAAGGCGCTCATGTGCCGCATCGAAAGACTCAACGGCGTCAAAGCTCGAGTCGCTCCGATTCTGTATATGGAAGGCGCCTGCGGCGTTCGCCTTAAAGCCGACGACGATGTTTCGCAGATTTTCAAGAATGGCAGAGCTTCGGTTTCGCTAGGCTACATCGGCATTCATGAAGCCATCAACGCGCTTTACGGTACCGAAAAGCACGTCTTTGACGATGAAACGCTTCGCAGAAAGGCGGAAAACATCGTCAAGGCTCTTCGCGATTCCGTCGACCAGTGGAAAGAAGAAACAGGCTACGGATTCAGTCTTTACGGCACGCCTTCTGAGAATCTCTGCAACAGATTCTGCGTTCTTGACACTAAGGAATTCGGATCCATTCCCGGCGTTACCGACAAAGGCTATTACACAAACAGTTTCCATCTCGATGTCGAAAAGCATGTCGATCCGTATGCCAAGATTGATTTTGAGATGGCATATCCTCCGCTCAGCAGCGGCGGATTTATCTGCTACGGCGAATATCCGAACATGCAGAACAATGTCGAAGCATTGGAAGATGTCTGGGATTACAGCTATGACAAGATTCCGTATTACGGCACAAACACTCCGATTGACGTATGCTACAGCTGCGGCTATCAGGGCGAGTTCGAGTGCACGTCTAAAGGTTTCGTCTGCCCTAACTGCAAATGCCACGATTCTGAAAAAGTTTCGGTTATCCGCCGCGTGTGCGGTTATCTCGGAAGTCCGGACGCGCGTCCGTTCAATAAAGGCAAGCAGGAAGAAGTCAAACGCCGCGTGAAGCATTTAAGCGATGGCTGCGGATGCTGCTAGCATAACTGCATCTGATTTCTATGAGGCGGGAGCGTTCCCGCCTTATTTTTTATTCGGCAATGCGTTCCAATAACTCTATTTGCCGATGCCGTTTTTGATAAAATGGCGATACAGTTCACAAAAAGCGACGGGATTAACATGGAAGAAAAGAACTCCAATTCAGAAAAGATACAGAAGATGCTCGCAAGAGCGGGTCTCGGCGCTCGCCGGGAGATGGAATATCTTCTGAAGGCCGGCCGCGTGACGGTGAACGGCGAGGTTGCCAAGTTGGGCGATCGAGCGCTTATGTCAGACACAATTGCCGTTGACGGAAGAACCGTGGAGATTCCTGAAGCCAACCCAGGAACCTGCCGCGTGCTTGCTTATTACAAGCCAGAGGGCGAGGTATGCACAGCCAAGGATCCTGAAGGCCGTCCAACTGTTTTCGACCATTTGCCGCGCATCGGCGCCGGACGCTGGATCAATATCGGCCGTCTGGACCTCAATACTACCGGTCTTCTTCTCTTCACGAACGACGGCGATCTTGCCAACCGGCTTATGCATCCGAGCCATGAAGTCGAACGCGAGTACTCGGTGCGCGTGCTCGGTGATGTGACTGAAGAAATGCAGCGAAAGATGCTTTCCGGCGTTGAAATCGACGGCAAGAAAAATACTTTCGACAATATGTACTTCGGCGGTGGCGACGGCTGCAACAAATGGTACAACGTCATTCTGCACGAAGGCCACAACCGCGAAGTCAGAAATGTTTTTGAATCTTTTGGCCTTAAAGTTAGCCGACTCATGCGCATAAGATACGGCGACATCAAGCTGCCGCGCATTATGGAAAGAGGCACATACCGCGATCTCGGACTTGATGACGTCAATTATCTTCGCGAGCTTGTTGGATTGCCTCCTGTGGAAGCTACAGGCACAGAGGATCGAACCGAAGGTCAGCGCGGCGCAAGAAAATCTTTCGCCCGCGGCGGAAGAAACGATCATGATTCGGCGCGTTCCAAATTCAGCCGCGAATCATCTGGCAGAAGATTTGAAA
>JAZQPH010000304.1:0-2062 GCA_045628385.1 Succinivibrionaceae bacterium | reverse complement strand
TTTTTTATTAAGTTATCTACTGCATTTTTTACATCTTGCTTAACTATATTATATATTTCTTGTTCTGCTATCATATTAGTAAGTCCATCTGAACAAATTAATATTATATCTCCAATATTAAAATTTTTTACTGTAATATCTGGTTCTATTTCTTCCTCACATCCTAATGCCTTCATTAGGAAATCAAGCGACTTTTCACGTTCTTCAGACAGATAACGTTCCGCCTTTAAATAGTCAACTGTTAGAGTGCGGACGAGAGGAATGACATCCGTTCCGGGAAATATTCCTCGGGAACTCAATCCGAATCTTTTCAAGAACGATGCCACGCGATCATCCGCACTCGCGTTCGGATTGATGATCGAATAGAAGTTCTTCTTGAAATTAAGCGAGAACGCCGTTCCATGAAAACTCGTCGTAATCACAAAAACCGACTTGAAATAAAACTCAAGAAAGTCCGCGACTGACAACTCCTCAAAAAATACGTCAAAGCCTGCTTTTCGTGCAATCCCTGCCATCTTGGGATCATCAGTGAAAAAAATGATTCCGGCATTTCTTTCCGCTCCCACCGCCTCCGCCAGTTTAATCACCCAATCTCCGGAATCGAAAACATACGAAAGTACATAGCAGAAGATAAAGCGCCTTCCATGAGGAATCCGATTTCCGGCCAGACAAGCATAGTCAGTCGGTGTCATCAGTAATGTCGGGTCGACAACCACGGTCGATTCCTTTCTGCATAACCCGCGGACAATCGAGACACCCGATGGCTCTCGAACGGAAATTGCCGCATAACGAGACAACAATCGACCATAAGCTGACTGATACGGCTGAGGTAGCGCTCGACATCCAAAACTCGCTGCGTAGGAAATTCGCCGTGCACAATCCGGCGTAAAATCCAAAAGGAAGGTATGGTCTTCGCCTAAAAAACGCGGATTCCATGTCTGGTCGCTACCCGTCAAGTAAGCATCATATCCTAAAACCTTTCCAACCGTCCGTTGATTACATTTTTTTGTCATCCTGAATTCCGCAAAAAACGGCTTCATCTTCCTACGGAACAAGAAACGATTCCGCAAAAAGTTGACATGCCGAGCAAATTCAAGCAATCCAATCCTGTGCAAAAGCAATTTCAACTTTGCAAATCTCGCGCATTCCCATTTACGCTCGTTGCCGTCTGCATGCTTCAGATGTCGCCATGTCGGAAAGTCATAATCGACAAGCGTGCAAGCACATCCAAGTCTTTCCACGCTCCGAAACATTGCCCATGTCTGCAGCAAAGAACCGCAATTGGCAATGCGATGAATGGTCAAGAGTGCCACCTTTTTCACTCTATTACCCCCTCAGTGATCACCTTAAGCACACCATATGAAAGCAAAGCAATCGCAAAAGATGGCGCAAGCGTGAAAACACTATACCGCAAGGCCGGGAACCCGATCCGAATCCGAAGATAGACAACCCGATAAACAAGACATAAAACATTGACCGCAGCATTAATTGCCATCACCGCCCATGCCGGTGCGCCCAATGCAAACGCCGCCCAGGAAATGAAGAATGCCGATTCGATCAGCAACGACACCTGGACTTGATAGGCCGCTATCTTGCCTGTCGCCTGCACGGCCATCCAGAGCGGTCCAGACAAGGCGTCAAAAACGAGAAAAATCATAGTCAACTGAACGAACTGCACCAACTGGGGCGGAAGTCCCCCCTTCAGCCACAAGCCGAGAAAGAATTCAGGGAAGACCAACAACGGCAACGCGCAAATCCAAATCAGACAAAAAGAAATGAACGATGACCTGCAAAGCAAGCTAAAGAACGGTCTTTTGTCATCTGCCGCCCATGACTTGACGATCTGCGGATTGAACGCCTGCTGAAAATTGTTGACAAGTTGGTTGACTGCCATGCCAACTTTATTAGCAACAGCCCAAGTCGCGTTGAACGCAACACCAAAGAAAATATTGAGGAGTACGTTAAGACCCTGTTGCTTGAGCATATTGGCGATGGCACCAAAGATGCTCCACGAGAAGAACGAACCGATGGAGCCGATGCGGTTGCGCTCGATCCGCCGCGG
>JAZQPH010000303.1:0-4480 GCA_045628385.1 Succinivibrionaceae bacterium | reverse complement strand
AAAGTTTATGATTAAGTTGGCAGCGTTTGCCTCAATGCTTATGTTGTCGGCAACACCGGTTAATGCCGAAGAAGACGGCTGGGATCTGATGACCATAGATGACAATTATGTGATGTTTTCCCATGACGGGACATCAAGGCTTGCCATGTCGCGCTATTACTATAAAGATGATCCGACAGAACAGATAAAGCAGATGTCTGTCGATCAAAAATGTTCCGATCTGAAGTTTTCCGAAGATTTTTCGCAATTTTATGCCGCAGGCTGTTCCCGTGAAGACGGCTCGAAGGTCAATGTTTATGGAGCCTATGATGAAAAGGCTACTGTTATGGCCAATATCGAAAAAACGGGGCGGATAGCGTCTACCCAAGTGTTCGCAGAAACCTCAAGCGGCGCTATAAGCGAGAGCACAGACAAAAAAGCCAGAGAATTTCTGGCTGCCAACTATCTGTCCAACCCGCCTAAAGGGTGGATATTCGGCCGAAGCACCGAGGCCGAAGATGTCGTTTCTTATGTTAACAATGAACTAAGAACAGATATTTTCGTGCAGATAGGGTTCTTCCCGACCAAACGCCGCGACGATCTGGAAGCCTTGGCCAAAATCATGATGTGTTCTGGAGTAGAAGATTCGGGAGCATCGGCGGAGTTTAAAGGATGCAAAACGCTGAGGGACTTTATAGTGGTGGATGCCAAGAAACCGTACTACATTCTGTTTTCGGTTAACGAGGGCGCTATCAAGAATAAAGAAGTCGCGGATAAAATCAAGGAACTGACGGATCTGTACGCAAAGCAGATTGAGCAGGATACGGCCGAAGCCAAGTAAAGGAAGAAAGTCATGAAAAAAGCACTGGCGTCATCTTTGTTGTTTTGGGGAGCGGCATCGGCGTTTGCGGGTCTTCCAGACGGAGTTATTCTTGGCGTTACTTCTGCTGATAAGCTGCCGCAGTCGCCAGCTCTTGAAAAAGTCACGCCACAGTCTGGCAATGTCGTATATATGCATCGTTTTGCTCCTGAAGAAGGCGGCAGCCTGGAAGGCATTGCATATCTCATGTGTCAGAACGGAAACACGGTATGCACTTATGTCGAAGATCTTAAAGATCTGTTGACGGTCGGCGAACCCGGTGAAGAACCAAATTCTGGAAACAGCTATATCGACGTCAAAAAGAAAGTGACGGAAGGTCGCCGATATATGGGATCGGCCGTGCCGTTTCCGTGCGCTTTGGGTGCCCTGAATGATGAGTTTTACGAAGGCGACGGCGGAACAGTGGTTGAGTGGATATCGGATTCTGCCATGACCAAGCCTTTTATTTTGTATCGAGCTTCGGAAGCATTTGCCGATCATCAGGCTGAAGTCCAGAAGATGTGCGACGGTCTCGGAGGAGATCCGATGATGGCTTACGGCTTTCTTATGGGCCGCGGTCACAATGTGGATGGTTTTGCCCGCAAGTACACCGAGCCGATGGATGTACTCATAAAGCGTCAGGACGCGGATGTCAGCGATCTCGGAAACGGAACAACGGTCATCAAAACCAAACCTGCCCGCCATGTGTTCCCTTATCCGTTTGATGCACAGTATTCGGTGTCGTTCACCTTTACCGACAATGCGGCCCTTGCCCGAGTTGAGGCTGAAATTCCGGGAGCCGATGCGGCGAAAGCATGCGATGCGCACCCTGCTACGATATACGAGCCGATTGTGTCTGACGGCGCGGCATGCGCATTTAAGCATGGCAAGGCAACCGTCGAGATTAAAAAGAAGGATGGGGCGATTGCGATTGTTTATGCGCTGACTGATGAAGCCTTGAAAGATGCTTCGACTGCAGGAGCCCAAAAGGACGTATTGCTGGATTCGCTTCGCGACAAAGTTGATACCGAAAACGGCGTCGCAAAGTAAATAGCGAGCATGCAGACTGAGAAAAAGCGGCGATAGGCCGCTTTTTGGCCGCCGCTTATATTAGTTCGACCTTATCTTGGTTCGTTTTGAAGAAAGTTGATTTTGATAGCTTGCTTTTGTCTAAATATTCGTTATTGGCCAAATTTTCAAGAATGTTTTTTCTAAGATATGTGGAATCGCTGATTCCGAGATATTCCGCGATTTCTGATACTTTATGCGCCTTGTAGTAGCAAAATGACAAAACTTTGCCGTCAAATTTAGTTCCGCCAGAAACTGGCATAAAACTTAATTCGGGGATATTTTCGTTTGCGACGCCATTGTCGTAAGTTAGGTCTGGAAGTACTAATGTAAAGTGATCCGATGTTGAATATATGTATGGTTTATGAGCTTTGTCGGCTGAGGCATATTCCTCGGTTATCTTATCAAAGCCAGTGCCAGCGGACTCCATGACGTTGCATGCAACCAATACTCCTGCTATTAATTCATTTCGTCTTTTGGAAATGACGCCGGACAGATCGTAGGTTTTGCCGATTTTTTCGCCTCGATAAAATCCGCCTGGGGATGATATCTCCAACCTGTCTTTTAAACATATCAATTTATTGGTTTTATCTTCAACACCAATGAAAAATTCACCACCCGATGCATTGGCAAACCCAGCGATGCTTTTTAGCCAACTGACAATGTCACCTCTGTTCAACAGGGCCTTAGCTTCATATTTTTCGTTCTCTAAATGTATATTGTCTGCAAGTTCTTCAAGATACATGGCGGAAGGCCTCATGACTGCCTAATGTCGGCACAGATATTTTAAAATCTCTCCGAAAGGGGCTTCGATATTGCTTCAAAATAACTTCAATGTTACTTCAAAATAACTTCAATGTTACTTCAATCACAACTTCAACGTTACTTCAATCTGCTGCCCATGAAACGAAAAACCGCGCACGAGGCGCGGTCAAATAAAGGCGGGAAAGAGAGCCTTATAGAGATTTCAGCTCCTCGGCTTGCTTTTTCAGCTTGTCGATCTGGGTTCTGCATTCGGCAAGGCGCGCGCGTTCTTTTTCGATGACCGCGGCAGGAGCCTTGGATACGAAACCCTGATTTGACAGGCGGCCGTCGATTCTTGAAGCTTCGGCTTCAAGTTTTTCGCACTCTTTGGCTATGCGCGCAGTTTCGGCCGCAACATCGATGATGCCTGCCATTGGAACGAGCAACTCGGTCTCGCCGACAAGACGCGTTGCCGAGAACGGAGCCTGAGATCCTGTTTCCATGATTTCGATGGATTCGATGCCCGCGAGGGAGCGGACATAAACGTCGTTGTCGGCAACGGCTTTGGCGAGCGGGCTTGCGCCGCGGAGAATTGCCTTCAGTTTGACGGAAGGACTGACCTTGGCTTCGGCGCGGATGTTTCTTACGTTGACGATGACATCCTTCATGAACTCGATCTGAGACAATGCATCGGCATCAACGGTCGTTTCGTCATATTCAGGATAAGTATCGAGCATGATGGTCGAGTCTGCGGTAACGTCCGAACGTACGAACGGCGCTGCATTTTTCCAGATTTCTTCCGTGATGAACGGCATGATCGGATGTGCCAGGCGAAGCATGGACTCAAGAACCGTCAGCAAGGTGTGCAGGGTCGCGTTCTTTTCTTCATCGGAGCCCTTCCAAATGACTGGCTTGGTCAATTCAAGGTACCAATCGCAGAATTCGTTCCAGATGAATTCATAGAGAGAATTCGCGGCCAGATCGAATCTGTATTCATCGAAAGACTTGCGCACGTCTTTGATTACGAGCTGCAGCTTTGAAAGGATCCATCTGTCGGCAAGACTTCTCTTTGAGGCTTCAGGAGCCGTGATATTCTTGCCTTCGGCGTTCATGAGAACATAACGGCTGGCATTCCAGAGCTTGTTGCAGAAGTTTCTGTAGCCTTCGAGGCGCTTCATATCCCAGTTGATGTCTCGGCCTGTTGATGCAAGGGCCGCAAGCGTAAATCTGAGCGCATCGGTGCCATGGGCTTCGATGCCTTCTGCGAACTGTTTTCTCGTGCGCTTGGCAATCTTTTCTGCCATCTGCGGCTGCATCATATTGCCTGTGCGCTTGGCGACGAGATCATCAAGGGAGATGCCGTTGATCATGTCGAGAGGATCGAGAACATTGCCCTTTGATTTACTCATCTTCTGGCCTTCTTCGTCGCGAATGAGGCCGGTGACGTAGACGGTCTTGAACGGCACGTGAGGCTTTCCGTCTTCGTCCTTCATGAAGTGCATGGTCATCATGATCATTCTGGCGACCCAGAAGAAGATGATGTCGAAACCGGTTACGAGCACGTCGGTAGGATGGAATGTCTTAAGTTCAGGTGTTTCGTCAGGCCAGCCGAGAGTCGAGAATGTCCAAAGTGCTGAACTGAACCAGGTGTCGAGCACGTCTTCGTCTCGGCGCAGGACGACGTCGGAGCCGAGTCCGTTTTCGGCTCTGACTTCTTCTTCGCTTCTGCCGACATAAACTTTGCCGCTTTCGTCATACCATGCAGGAATGCGATGACCCCACCAGAGCTGACGGGAGATGCACCAATCTTGAATGTCGCGCATCCACGAG
>JAZQPH010000302.1:0-3049 GCA_045628385.1 Succinivibrionaceae bacterium | reverse complement strand
CAAAGAAAGAACGGGGAGCCGAATTACTGCCTTGCGGATTATCTCGATCCTGCGGGAGATTTTATGGGCGTTTTTGCCGTGTCTTCGGGTTTTGGCTGTGACGAATTAAGAGACGAATATAAAAAAGCCGGCGATGAGTATTCGGCGATCCTGGCGCAGACTCTGTGCGACAGGCTGGCGGAAGCCGCGGCCGAATATCTTCACAGATACGTGCGCGCCGACAAAGAATCGGGGTGGGGCTACGCCGAGGGGGAAAATCTTGCTCCCGACGAACTGCAAAGAGTGTCATATCAGGGCATCCGTCCGGCTCCCGGATATCCGAGCTGCCCGGAGCACCGCGAAAAGATCAAAATCTTCAGTCTGCTCGATGCCGAAAAACGCATCGGCATGAAGCTTACCGAAAGCTATCTCATGCATCCTTTGTCGTCGGTGTGCGGATATTATTTTGCAAATCCAGAAGCAAGGTACGGCACGGTTTCTGCCATCGGACGCGATCAGCTTGAATCTTACAAACAAAGAGCCGGCATCGACGAAGACGAGGCTGTCCGCCTCCTGGGCAGAATTTTGAAGGAATAGCTCAGGCTCGCTCCGCGCGGAAAAAAGAAGACAAAAGGGATAACGGAGTGCATATGACGGATGCTGAAGGAACTATTGATTATCTTTGGATAGCGGCGCAGGCCATCGGCTTTGTCGCGCTCTTTTGCGGCATATCGGCATTCACGCAGAAATCCGATCAGGCGTTCAAAATGCGCATGACTTTTTTCTGTTTCGTCGAAGCGCTGCATTTTTTGCTGCTCGGCGCTTATTCGGCATCGTTCGGATGCGTCGTGAACGGCTGCCGTTCGTTTGCGGCCGTGCACACGAGAAGCGTCTATGCGATGCTGTTTTTCCTCGCGGTTCTTTGGAGTCTCGGGCTGTTCTCGCTTGTGGGATTTGACTGGTTCGTTCTTAAAATGTCCTGGGATTTCGGCGGAGCCGCGGGCGTTTTCAATGCCGTTTTTGCCGAGCCGTTCCGCATCCTGCCGATTCTCGGGTCTACCGTCGGAACGGTGGGTCTGTTTTTGCTGAGCGGAGTGAGACTGCGGCTTGCGGTTCTTGCATGCAGCGCGCTGTGGCTCATCCATAATGTCATCGCCGTGTCGATAGGCCCGTCGCTCATGGAAATGATTTTTATCGCCCTCAACTGCGTCACGATATCAAAATTGCTGCGCGCGCAGAACAAAAACAAGGATAAGTCCGGTGGAAGCTCCTGAAAGAAGCTGTTCCTCGCCGTTTTGTCCAGACGGGTCCTCGGCGAATATCCGCATATCCGAGGCAGGTCCGTGCGACATTAAGGACATAAGAATCATCGAACGCTATGGTTTTGCTCCGTATCTTATAAGGCGCGGCGGTTATTTTGAAAAAAGAATGCGCGGCGGCAGGGTTCTTGTCGCCATGGATGGAACTTCGGCAATCGGCTATGCCGCGGCGACATTTACGAAGCGTCTTTGCTGCATCAGCGATTTGGCCGTGCACCCCGGATTTCGGCGTCAAGGCACTGCTTCGCAGCTTATGGCATGCATTGAAGAAATGGCAAAAGCGCGGAGAATCGGGAGAATGCGGCTTGTCGTCGACATAACCAACGTTGCGGCATCCGGGCTTTACGAAAAAAGCGGTTTTGTTCCTGTCAGGCTGCTTCCTGATTACTATTGGGGAGCGCACGGCATGCGCATGGAAAAGAATATCTTTCGAAATTAGAGCGGCTTTGCCCGTATTCGAAGAAAAATTGCATGTATCCGACTTTGTCTGCGCGCGGCATTTCGTCGGATTCATTTTTCTAATGTCTTAATGCGGCGCAGAAAATTCGTGCGTTTTCAAAACTTTGGACCGAAGTTTCGGTCAAAGTTACAGGCATCATGTTATAAGTGTCATGCATGGGGTTTCTGTTTAAGGCAAGCCTGAAATGAAAGAAATTGATACGGTAAATGAAACTTTCGCCGAATTTATTGAACACGGCAGTTATTACGTAGACAAAACATCCCTTATCAAAACCATTTTCAAAAAAGGAACGAGCAAGGTAATGCTTATTACCCGCCCGCGCCGATTCGGCAAAACTCTGGCCATGAGCACTTTTCATGAGTTTCTGAGAATCAATCCTAACAACCCCGAAGATATCTCATATCCAGAGCGATTATTCAAAAACACCGAGATTTACGAAGACCAAGATTTTTGCCGGGAATATATGGGCAAATTTCCCGTTATTTCCGTTTCGTTCAAAACTGTTTTCGGCCGAGATTTTGAAAGCGCCTACGACGAACTGGGCGGCACGATTTTTGACCTTGCGTCCAAATACGGTTATCTGCTCGAAAACAACAACGGCAGGCTCTCGGAATCGCAGCTGGCATATTTAAAAAAACTGTCAGACTATGAATTTGCCTGCGATTTTAAAAACAAAAAATACGTCATCGGCTCGCTTGCAAAGCTGACGGAATTGCTGAGCGTTTATCACGGAGTAAATCCGATACTTCTCATCGACGAATATGACGTGCCGATTGCCAAAGCGGCGGAAAAAGGATATTACGATGACATTATCGATATCATGAGCGTGCTTCTGAGCAAAGCTTTGAAAACCAATCCGTATTTGGGCAAAGCGGTGCTGACGGGGTGCCTGCGCGCCGCAGAGGAAGGCATCTTCACGGGACTCAACAATCTGAAAGTATGCTCCGTCTTGGATATGGGAAACCCCAAGCTTTCAAAAGGCATAGGCTTTACCAAAGAAGAAGCCCAGGAGGTTCTTGAGTATTACGGACTGGGAAAATACTGCGATTTGGTAACATCCCACTATGACGGCTATCGCTTCGGCCGGGAACACATGTATTGTCCCTGGGACGTCATGAATTTCTGCTCCGACAACTATCTCAAAGTCGGCGCAAACGAACAAGACATAGCTGCAGGCAACTACTGGATGCACACCAGCGGCAACGCCGTCATCGAAGAGTACATGGGATATATCAAGCCCGAGCACGTCGAACAGATGCAAACATTGGTGGACGGCAGCTCGATATTCACA
>JAZQPH010000301.1:0-2303 GCA_045628385.1 Succinivibrionaceae bacterium | reverse complement strand
ACATGGCGTTGAAGTCCTTGAAGAGCGGGCCGTCAGCCGCGAAGCACATCCGGCGGATGTTCTCGTCCGCGGAAAGCGACGGATTGATTTCCTCGAGATAGCGTGGAACACCGCCGGTTACGGACAGCACGTCGATGATCTCCTTGGTCGAAAGACGAGATTCCTTTCCGCGCCAGAACTTGACGCAAAGGTCAAGAGGAAGCTCTCGCAAAACGATGCTGCGCGAGAATCGTCCGCCGAAAGTGGAGCTTTCGAGTAGATTGTCCTGTATCCATGCCGACACGCTGCCGCATATGACGAGAATAAGGTTGTCGTGCTGCTTGAGTTCGTCGTCCCATCCGTTCTTCAGCTTGCCTGGAAATTCAGGATCGTGTTTTCCCATCCAGGAGATTTCATCGAGGAGGACGACCGTCTTTTTGCGCTTGTCGATTCGTTCGCTTAAGAGCGAGAATGCCGACATCCAAGAGTCGGGAATAACCTTCGGGCCTTTGGTCTGTGCACAGAGCCGCTCGCCGAAATTTCGAAGCTGATCAACGTTTGTCTGGCCTTTGCGCGGACCCAGCCCTTCGATAACGATGAACTCTGTCTTGTTTCTTTTGGCAAATTCTTTGAAAAGGGTCGATTTCCCGATACGACGTCTACCGCGACATGCAACCAACGATGCGGTAGGTTTGTCGAGCAGTAACCGCAGGGATTCAAGTTCTTGTTCTCGGCCTAAAAACATAAAGTTGCACCTTTCTTTATATATTATGGCATAATTCCGTCTCGGTTTCAAGGGTGTTTTTGGCACGAAACGAGGAAAATTTCGATTTCGTGCCAAAATCAACCTGCTTGTTTTTGGCACGAAATTGAATCTTAGAACCCATAAATCTTTCGCCTCATACCATATGTGCATTTGTTATACTATTACTATGGTTTACGATTGCTTTAGTTTCTTTAACGAGTTGGATTTGCTCGAAATCCGATTGAACGTCTTGAAAGACGTCGTGGACAAGTTTGTGCTGGTTGAGGCGGCGCAAACTCATACGGGGCAGCCGAAGCCGTTGTATTTTAGCGAGAACAGTTCGCGCTTCGCGGCGTTCGGGGACAAGATCATTCATATCGTTGTAGATGATTTTTCCGATGCGGAAAAATTTGCGACTGAGCGTGAAAGGGCATGGGCGCGCGAGAATATCCAGCGTAACGCCATAGTCAAAGGATTGGTTGAAGCGAAGCCTGATGATGTCGTGGTAATTTCCGACCTTGACGAGATACCTAATCCGGAATCGATTATAACGGCATCCAGGTATGCGGGTATTACCAGAATTGGAATGCGTCTGTATTATTACTTTTTGAATTACCGAAATTATTCAATCCCCGAATGGCGGCTCGGGACTCAGGTTTTGCATTTTTCGGATTTTGTCGACTCGAAGAATTATGCAAATTTCGAATTCGGGCAATTTGTACTGAAAGAAGTCAACCAGATTCCGAGCGCCTCGATGATCAGATTCACTAGCTCTGGCCGGATAATTCGTGACGGAGGGTGGCATTTCTCTTATCTTGGTGGCATTGAATCAATTAAGACAAAGCTCGCGTCATTCGCGCATACCGAATTTGACGCTAAGGCGAAGTCCGACGAGTGGATTCGCGACAGGATCAATAAGGGCGAGGATATTTTTCTTCGTGGCGACAGGCTTTTTGCTGAACAAATAGATGAAATGTATCCTCGTTATATTGTCGCAAATCGCGATAAGCTTGGGCATTTGATATACTCTGTTGACGATGAATATCTGAAGCGTACCAGGTTTTCGCGTGCGTATTGTCGAATCGTCGGTTTTATTAAGGCGTTGATAGCGTTCTTTGTTCCAAAATCATTAGTCCCGTTTGTAATGCGAGTTCGCGACAGCGTTCATGGTGTCCGTGCTTCAAAGGAGCATGTCTAATGGCTGAAAATTCTACTTTAAAGGAAAGCGATTACTACGCGATGCAGCGTCCTGAAATCGCGAAGCTTATCGTTGGAAAGCCAAAGAGTGTCTTGGAAATCGGCTGTGCGGCTGGATGCTTCAAGAATAATTTTTCGTGGCCAGTAGAATATCATGGCGTTGAACCAGATAAAAATGCTGCTGACACCGCCAGAAAAGCCGGTATCCAAATATACGAAGGCTTTTACGATGCAGTTGAAAAGCTTATTCCGGACGCGCACTTTGATCTAATTGTCTGTAATGATGTTATCGAACATATGTCAGACCCGTGGGCTTTCCTCCGCTCTGTGTCCGCTAAATTGGTATCAGATGGAATGATCATCGGGTCGATTCCTAATGTTA
>JAZQPH010000300.1:0-19627 GCA_045628385.1 Succinivibrionaceae bacterium | reverse complement strand
AACAAGGTTGCCGTTTTCAGTGATTGTCGCATGCACGGAATCGATCGTTTTGAACTTGAATTGAGTAAGCAATCGGCAAGCTCCCTTTGTGAATGCCTGCTTAAATTTGCGAGGATCCTTTTTCAAAACTTCGGCTGGCTTCGGATCGGTGGTGTCTACGTTTAAAAAAAGCGTTGCGTCAGCCTTGTTCATTGATTTTAGAGTGTACTTGTCGATGGTTATCGGCAAGAGGGACGCGGCTTGTCTGAACGTGGCATCGTTGTCTATAGTGTCTTCTTTGTTCAAAAGAACAATGGCCGCAAATTTTGAAGCCTGAGGATCCATCATGGCAGCGGCCATCAGCGGATCTATTTTCATCTTTGCCGAAGCTCCCGTGCAGGCTGTCGAGATTGCGATGGCAGATAAAATCTTAAACGTGAGTTTCATGTTTTTTCCTGAATACATCAAGGTACTTATGGTGCAGGAGGTCTGTCTTGGTTCTCTTCGTCATCGTCATCAGACGTCTGAGTCGGTGAGTTTTCAGCCAGAGCCGGCTCTTTATTTCCGTCCGCTTGTTCGCCTGGTTCGTACAGCGCATCGCCTGCATGAATCAGTGCGCACATTTCCTCGGTTGCCGAAAGCGTCCTAAGCGATATACGGTGGGTATTATCGACTTGTTTCAGCCTGGATACCCGATCGAGCAAAATCCTTGGAATCTTTGTTTCCTCTGATCTTACCGAAGCATCGATAATGATTTCTGGAGCTGCCGCGATGAGCAGTTCCTGATCTATGAGCGGGTACGGAATATCGAAATTTTTCATCGGATTGAGTCCGCCGCAAATTTCGATCATGTCGTTGATCCAGGTGTTTTCCGAGACCGTGTATATCGGATCGTCCCAAATCATATAGAAAACCGAGTGGGTCGGATAGTTCAGGTAGCGGTTTTTTATGCTCTTGAGACCGCTTGTGAATTTATCTTTGATGAGAATGGCTCTGTCATCGGAGTGAGTTACTCTGCCAAGTTCGAGTATTGCCGTCTGAAAATCCGCTATGCGTTCGATTTTCATGCGGAAAACGGCTGAGCGGATGCCGAACTTTTCAAGATCATCTTCAAGTGTCGGATAAAAATCATTCCATGCGACTATGAGATCAGGCGCCAATGCGACAATTTCTTCAAAATTTACGCTGTCGATGCTGGCAACTTTTGGTATTTTCGCCGTGCCGCGCACTCCGTCGGACATATTGTCGACGCCGACGATATTGATGCCGAGCCCGAGATCAAACAGATTTTCGGTCACGATGGGGGCAAGGGATATTATTCTGATCGGAGATGCCTGGGATCTTGCTTCTGCCATCAGTCTGGCCTGGGAATCGGCTTTGGCTCGGTATTTGGCAGAAATTTGTCCCATTTTGTCCATGCTGTCCGTTGATGTCAGCGATTCAGGTGACGAATGTCCAGCGTAGGCGGATGACGCAAGCATGAACAGGCATGCGCCAGACAGAACTTTGATTTTTTTTGCGGATGCCGCGAAGAATTTGATCATCAAAGAAAAATCCTGAAACATAGTGCTCCCGCCAACGCCAAGAATTCGGCCTGTCCGATTCTTCTTCTGATTATGTCGACGTGAACGGCGGCCGGATCGGTCACGCCGCCGTAAGAAGGGAATCGCACTTTTATTTTTGAATAAAACCTTGGGCCGCCGAGTTTTGCTCCGGAGGCTGCGCCTGCAAAACCTATAAGCCATCCCGATACGGGACTTCCGGGATGTTTTGCTCCTGATGAGGCGACTTCGGCAATTCCGTGCGCCATGCCTTTGCCTGGAATCATGCAAAACAGCATGAATATCGCAGGGAATGCGCTGACGGCATGCCACAGAAATGATCCGATTTTGCCGAAAGCGTAATTGACAGGAAGTTTGCGGTTTGTCGCTTTGGACATTATGGATATGAGAGTGGCCGCAAAAGCCGCATAAGGACCTAACAGAAGATACCAAAAGAACGGCGCAAAAAATCCGTGAAGAGCGTTGAGCGGGAGAGATTCGCATGTTGCTTTGGCGACGCCCATTTCGCTCAGATTGCCGACATCGCGAAGAACGTTAAGCTTCAGCTCGTCGCGCGCGCCGTCAAGATTCTTTTTACGCAGCTGCACGGCAGTCCGTTTGGCATATTTGCGGATTGAACCTATTTCGAAGCAGAATAGCAAAACCATCAGATCGAAAAAGAATTCAAAAGGCGACAGCGCTTCGCAGCACCAGGCCAAAGCCAAGCTCGGCGCAATGATAATTGCGTGCAGAAGAATTGCAGCAACTATCATATAGCCGTAGTTGGAACCTTTATTCACTATATGGGCCATGGCGCCGACAATTTTGGCGCAAAGGTTTCCCGAAAACGGAAAAGCCAGCGACGCCGCGGCCGCAATGCAAGCAATGCCTTCCCTGCTTGCCGTGAGTTCCAGAAAGTTTGCGTTCACTTAAATTTTCGCCAGCACGTGCTTTGTTACCGCGGCAGCGTTCTTTGCTGCAATCGGCAAAAATTCATTAAATGTCACGGTGGATCCCGAGTTTGCTCCGTCGGAGATCGAACGGATGACAACAAACGGGATATTGAATTTGAAAGCGGTCTGAGCAATCGCCGCGCCTTCCATTTCGCAAGCCAGGGCTTCAGGAAAATCTGTTCTTATTTTGTCGCTTTGCTCTTTGGTGCACACAAAGGCATCGCCGCTTACAATCGTGCCGCGATGGGACTTAACCTGTTGGCATCCAAAGGCCGCATCCGCCAAAAATTCATCCGTAATGAAAAATCTCGGACAATCCGGAAGCTCTCCCATTTCATAGCCGAAATTCGTGAGGTTTACGTCGTTATAGGCCAATTTGTCGGCTACGACGATTTCGCCTATGGAGGCGTCCTTAAGAGATACCCAGCCTGCTGAGCCCGTATTGATGAGGCGCTTCGCGCCGAGCACACTTATGGCAACAGTCGCCGTTATGGCTGCGGCTACCTTTCCGATGCCTGATGTGGTCAGGATGACGTCATGGTCTTCGATTTTTCCCAAATGGAATTCGTGCGATCCGATGGTCTTTGTTTCCGACAACTGCATGATTTCATAAAGAGGCTGCATTTCTTCTTGCATGGCGCAGATGATTGCCGTGGTCATGTTAGCTCCGCTTCGAAATATTTATTACCGAAAATTTTAGCCGAATGGAGGTTTAAGGCAAGCGACAGAGCGCTGTTTTGCGAAGAGATCGGGCGAGGATTCGATGATTCCTATTAGAAGGACAATTTTATGCGCTGAATTTTCTTTATTTTTTGTCTGCCCCTTTTTTGGCGTTAATGCACTCTTTTGGATGTGGATATGGATTAATTTGGTGCATCAAGTTTACAAAATTAAGAAAGTTAGTAAAAAATGGGGGTAAATCTTAAAAAATAGTTGCTAAACGGTGATAAATATTAAAAAATAAAAGTGTAAATGCGTTTTTGCCTAAAAAATTAAGGCGAATGCTCAACAAACCCGGAGTCACAGAACGGCCGGCATCAACATTGAGGAACCTAGCGATGGACAATTCACTTCCCGAGGCGCAGGGCCTGTACGATCCCCGCAACGAACATGACGCATGCGGCGTCGGTTTTGTTGCGCACCTTAAGGGTCACAAAAGCCACAGCATCATCGAACAGGGTCTGCTGATCCTAAAGAACATCAACCACCGCGGAGCGGTCGGAGCCGATCCTCTCCAAGGCGACGGCGCCGGCATTCTCATTCAGATCCCGGACAGACTTTACCGCGATGACATGATCGCCAAGGGCATAGAGCTTCCTGCTGCCGGAGAATACGGCGTCGGAATGGTGTTTCTTCCTCGCGAAGCAGCTTCAAGAAAAGCGTGCGAAGAAGAAATCGAGCGCGAAGTCCGCGCCGAAGGACAGATTGTTCTTGGCTGGAGAGACGTACCGGTAGACAAAGATATGCCGATGTCTCCTGCCGTTCGCGAAAAAGAACCTGTCATTCGTCAGATTTTCGTTGGCCGCGGCGAAGATGTCCTCGTGACCGATGCTCTTGAGCGCAAGCTTTACATCATCAGAAAGCGCTGCTCGCATGCGATAAGAGCTCTGAAGCTCAAGCATTGCCGCGAATTTTATTTCCCTTCCTTTTCCGCAAGAACCGTAAACTACAAAGGTCAGCTTTTAGCGGGACAGGTCGGCGTTTATTATAAAGATCTGCAGGACGGCAGGTGCGAATCGGCATTCGGCATGGTGCACCAGCGTTTCTCGACCAATACGTTCCCGACTTGGGATCTGGCTCATCCGTTCCGCTACATCGCCCATAACGGCGAAATCAACACGGTCCGCGGCAACGTTAACTGGATGAGGGCCCGCGAGCGTACCGTTTCATCTCCAGTCTTGGGAAAAGATTTGGATAAGATCTGGCCTTTGATATATGAAGGACAGTCTGACTCGGCATCTCTTGACAATGCTCTTGAACTTCTCGTCATGTGCGGTTATTCGCTTGCTCAGGCAGTCATGATGATGATTCCTGAAGCTTGGGAAAAGAACGAAAACATGGACGGAAAGCTGCGCGCTTTCTACGAATATAACGCAGCTCAGATGGAACCGTGGGACGGTCCTGCTGCCGTGGCATTCACCGACGGCCGTCAGATCGGCGCGACGCTCGACAGAAACGGTTTGCGTCCTGCGCGCTATCTCGTTACCAAAGACGACCTCGTCGTTATGGCATCCGAGTCGGGCGTATTGCCGATAGATGAATCCAGAATTTTGAGAAAATGGCGTCTCGAGCCTGGAAAGATGTTCCTTATCGACATGGAACAGGGCCGCATCATCGGCAACGAAGAACTCAAGAACCGTCTTGCCACCGACAAGCCTTATTCGGAATGGATCGGCAAAATCCGCATTCTGCTTGACGAACTTCATGCAGAAACCAAGCCTGTCGAAATGCAGGCGGACATGCTCGATCTCGAGCAGGCGTTCGGTTTCACCCAGGAAGACGTCAAAGTCATCATGGGACCGATGGCCCGCGAAGCGCATGAGCCAATCGGCTCAATGGGCAACGATGCCGCTCTGACTGTTCTGTCGAGAAAGGACAAGACGCTGTACGATTATTTCCGCCAGCTGTTTGCGCAGGTAACCAACCCGCCGATTGATCCTATCCGCGAAGAAATGGTCATGTCGCTCATTTCGTTCATCGGACCTAAGCCGAATGTTCTCAACAATGCCGACATCAATCCTCCGGTGCGTCTTGAAGTCGAACAGCCGGTTCTGACTGCAAAGGACATGTCAAAGATCCGCGCAATCGAATCGATAACCGACGGCAAATTCAGAATCCACGAACTCGACATCACTTATCCACTTGCTTGGGGCAAAGAAGGCATCGAAGCCCGTCTTGCGAGCCTTGAAGCAGAAGCCAAGGACGCCGTGATGAACCGCGCGAACATCCTGGTCATCACCGATAAGGCCGTATCTGCGGATCGCATCGCAATCCCTGCGCTGCTTGCGACTTCTACCATTCACCAGCATCTGGTGCGCGAAGGCTTGCGTACAGCAACCGGTCTTGTAGTCGAAACTGGTTCTGCTCGCGAAACTCATCATATAGCGACGCTTGCGGGCTACGGCGCAGAAGCTGTTCACCCATGGCTTGCCCTCGCGGCCATTGAAAAAATGGCAAAAGAAGACGGCGCCGATTTTGAAACCTATCAGCAGAATTACATCAAAGCGATCGGCTTGGGTCTTAGAAAGATTATGTCCAAGATGGGCATTTCGACCTACATGAGCTACACGGGCGCGCAGATTTTCGAAGCGCTCGGTCTTCGCAAGAATTTTGTCGACAAGTACTTTACCGGCACTCCTTCATCTGTCGAAGGCATCGGCCTCTTCCAGGTTGCCGAAGAAGCCATCCGCATGCATAAAGACGCATTCGGAAGAAATCCGCTGCTTCGCGATATGCTAGCGGCAGGCGGCGAATATGCCTACCGCGGAGATCAGGGCGAAGATCACCTTTGGACTCCTGATGCGATCGCCAAACTGCAAAGAGCGACGAGAACCGACAAGTACGAAACTTATCGCGAATACGCCAATATCATCAACGATCAGACTAAGCGTCATCTGACGCTCCGCGGTCTCTTTGAGATTAAGCCTGCAGACGAGCCTGTGGACATCTCAGAAGTCGAGCCGGCAGTCGATATAGTTAAGCGCTTTGCGACCGGTGCGATGTCTCTTGGTTCCATTTCGACCGAAGCTCATACAAATCTTGCCATCGCCATGAACCGCATCGGCGGCAAGTCAAATACCGGCGAAGGCGGCGAAGATGCACGCAGATTCGTTCCTGTCACCAAGAAGACCATGCTGTCCGAAATCATCGGCAAAACGAGAATCGCCCGCGATATCGAACTTCAGCCCGGCGACAGCCTGCGCTCTGCGATCAAGCAGGTGGCATCCGGCCGTTTCGGCGTAACCGCGGAATATCTCGTAAATGCCGATCAGCTGCAGATCAAGATGGCTCAGGGCGCAAAGCCTGGCGAAGGCGGTCAGCTCCCTGGCCACAAGGTTTCCGAATACATCGGCTATTTGCGCCACTCCGTGCCTGGCGTCGGTCTTATTTCGCCTCCGCCGCACCACGATATATATTCCATCGAAGATTTGGCTCAGCTCATCCATGATTTGAAGAGCGTGAATCCGAAGTCCTCGATTTCCGTCAAGCTGGTATCCGAAGTCGGCGTCGGAACGGTTGCCGCGGGCGTATCGAAAGCTAAAGCCGATCACGTCACGATCGCAGGTCATGACGGTGGCACCGGCGCATCGCCTGTATCCTCCATCAAGCATGCGGGCACGGCTTGGGAACTCGGTCTTGCTGAAACCCAGCAGACTCTCGTTCTTAACCGTCTGCGCGGCAGAATCCGCGTTCAGGTCGACGGTCAGATCAAGACGGGCCGCGACGTCGTCATCGGCGCTCTTCTTGGCGCGGACGAATTCGGTTTTGCGACCGCTCCGCTTGTTGCGTCAGGTTGCATCATGATGAGAAAGTGTCAGACCAACACTTGTCCGGTCGGCGTTGCGACTCAGGATCCTGTTCTGCGCCGTCGTTTCAGCGGCCAGCCTGAACATGTTGTCCGTTACTTCATGTATGTCGCCGAGGAAGTTCGCGAGATCATGGCCAAGATGGGCATCAGAAAATTTGACGAACTCATCGGACGATCCGATCTTCTCGATAAGCGCGCTGGCATCGAACATTGGAAGGCTAAGGGTCTTGATTTCAGCAAGATTTTCTATCAGCCTGCAATGGCCGCAGAAGAACCTCGCCGTCACTGCGAAGAACAGGATCACGGCCTTGAGTCGGTTCTTGATAACAAACTTATCGGTATGTTCTCGAAGACGCTCGAGTCAGGCAAACCTGGTCGCGTGTCCGTAGATATTACCAATGTAGACAGAACCTGCGGTTCGATGCTTTCTGGCGAAGTCGTGAGAAAACTCGGCTCCGAAGTTGCTCATGATACTCTGCATGTCGACCTTAAGGGCACGGCTGGACAGTCATTCGGCGCGTTCTTGGCATCGGGCATCACGCTTGAACTCTCGGGCGAAGCCCACGATTATGTCGGCACAGGTCTCTCGGGCGGTTCCATCGTCATATATCCGTCGAAGGCATTTACCGGCGCATCGTCTGAAAACATCATCTGCGGCAATACCGTTCTTTACGGCGCGACTTCGGGTGAGGCGTTTATTTCGGGCGTTGCGGGCGAACGCTTCGCGGTCAGAAATTCGGGCGCCAGCGCCGTTGTCGAAGGCGTGGGCGACCACGGCTGCGAATATATGACGGGCGGCACTGTCGTGGTTCTCGGAAGAACCAACAGAAACTTTGCTGCGGGCATGTCAGGCGGCATCGCCTATGTCCTCAACGAAGACGGACTCTTCCAGACAAGATGCAACACTTCCCAGGTATCGCTCGAGAAGGTTTGCAAAGCTGCCGAGCAGGAACTTCATGCAAGACATCTCGGCCGCGCCGACGAAGAAATCCTGCACGATCTTATTCAAAAGCACTTTGCCTGCACTGGCAGCCTTAAAGCAAAGGCATTGCTTGACGATTGGGACGCATCGCTTGATAAATTCATCAAGGTATTCCCTAACGAGTACCGCAAGGCACTCATTGCGGCTGAAAATTCCAAGGAGGCTCAATAATGGCTAACGTAAGAGGATTCATGGATTTCGAGCGCCAGGAAGAGCGCCATGTTCCGGTTGCCGAACGCATTCTGGGATTCAAGGAATTCAACAAAAATCTGACGGCGGACGAAGCGGTTATTCAGGCTTCCCGCTGCATGGGATGCGGCGTGCCGTTCTGCAGCCACGGATGCCCGCTTCACAATATGGGCGCCGACTTCAATGCTGCCGTTTCGGACGGAGATTTTGCGGGCGGATATGCGTTTATCTCGCAGACGAACAATTTCCCAGAGTTTACGGGAAGAGTTTGTCCTGCTCTCTGCGAGGCTGCCTGTTCCGACGGTCTTAACGGCGATGCCTGCGGAATTCATTCCGTGGAGCGTTCGATCATCGACTACGCCTGGTCGCACGGTCTTGTTCATCCGATCCCTGCAGATTCCAAAACAGGCAAAAAAGTCGCGATTGTCGGCTCTGGGCCATCAGGCCTTGCCTGCGCCCAGCAGCTTGCCCGCGCAGGACATGACGTCACCGTTTACGAAAAGAACGACAGAATCGGCGGACTCATGCGTTACGGCATTCCTGACTACAAATTGCCTAAAGATCTCATAGATCGCCGCGAAGAGCAGATGGAAGCAGAAGGCGTGAAGTTCGTGACAAGCACGGTCATCGCCGCTCAAGGTCAGATGCCGTCGGGCGTCAGGGACGAATCTGCCAAGAGAATCGAACCTAAAGAGCTCATGGCAAACTTTGATGCCGTCGTGCTCGCAGGCGGCAGCGAACATCCTAGAGATCTCTCTGTTCCTGGCAGAGAATTAAAAGGCGTGTATTTTGCTCTTGAGTACCTCATTCCGCAGAACCACGAAGTGACTGACGGCAAGTCTAACCCGATCAATGTCAAAGGAAAGAATGTCATCGTCATCGGCGGCGGCGACACCGGCAACGATTGCGTAGGTACGGCCATCAGACAGGGTGCTGCCAAAGTCACTCAGATTGAACTGTTCCCGGCACCTCCTAAGGAGTGTAATAAGCAGCTTGTTTGGCCTGATTGGCCTAGAATCGCCCGCTACTCCTACGCTCACGAAGAAGGCGAGGTGACTGGACTTCTTGAAAGAGTATTCTCGACGAATACGCTGTCTCTTGAAGGAAAGGACGGTGTGCTCAAGAAGATCAATCTCATCAAGTCGGAAATCAAAGACGGCAGGCCTTGCGACGTTCCTGGTTCCGAATATTCGATGGATGCCGATTTTGTTTTCTTGGCAATGGGCTTTGTGCATCCGACTTCTTTGACCGTTGACGGTTTCGGCGTCGAACGCGATAAGAGAGGAAATGCTGCGGCTGCATTTGATCCCGATGACGGTTTCGCAACTTCCGTACCGGGCGTGTTTGCAGCAGGCGACATGCGCCGCGGCCAGTCGCTTGTCGTATGGGCAATCGCCGAAGGAAGAAAGTGCGCAAGAGCGGTCGACAAATTCTTGATGGGCGAAACTCTTCTGCCTAGATAGCCGCCCGAAATTTTTTACATATCATGAACCGCGCTACGGCGCGGTTTTTTGTTTCTAAACTATTCCGTTTAGTCGTATATGTGCTGACGAAACTCACGCTTTTGTTAGTTCGTTCGAACTATTTTGTTTTTAATGCGTCCATCATAGTTAAAAGGGCGAGAATGGAGCATTGACCATGGCGGACAATAACGACAAAACCGAAAGCGTCGAAACGTACGTATGCACCAATCCCAAATTTGAGATTAAAGCGAGCGCGACCGCCAAAGCTTCGGTGAGTTCAGTCTCGAGTACGAGTTTCTCCCCCTCATCGTCATTTACTTTTTCTCTTGTCAAGCCTTACTCGCTGTCGGTATTGAGCGTTACTACTGCCAAAACAATCGGCGTTGACATGACATACGGTACCTGCTCAGAAAGCGATTCATTCAATGGTTTGGATTTTGGCAATCTGAGAACGTACGGGAAAGACTGCAACATCACGCTTGCCGACGATTTTGCGATTCGTTCATCTGATTTCACGCTAAAAAATCTGCCTGACGGAAAAAACACCGCGGTTATGGCTGCCTGCCTTGCTGCCATGGCTGTCAACGGTGGCGTGGCGGCGGTACCGTCAGTGGTCATAGGCAAAGTAGCGCAAAAAAATCAATGGAAAAGCGCAATCGAAAAAGCAGTAGAGGAGGGTACAGCGAAATTTCAGACTGATTTAACCGAATATGACAAAAAGAAGAATGAGAAAGCTTCCAGCGAAGAATGGATGAAAAGCAAAGAGGCGCAGGATTTACGAAAGAACAAATTGTCGGCTTTATTGACGCTTATTAATGGGCAGGCAAAGACCTGCGCCAAGATTGAACGCGAAAGAGAGCAGAAAAAGAAGCAGCTTGAGGATGGAAAAATAACTCAGAAGGAGTACGACAAATGGGATGACTCGGCAAAAGCCGAGGAAACAAAAGCCAAACAAGATTTGGAATCTTATAAAAAAGCAGCAGAGGAGCTGGCAAAAGAGATTGGCAAATACTCAAGCATTGGCAAATCGGAAAAAGATCAGAAGGATGCAATCAACGACGAACTTAAAGATTTAAATAAGAAAATCGAAGCAGAAGAATATGATGGAAAAATTAATGGCCAAAGGGAAGCTGAGGTCGGCGACGATATCGTCGGTAATAAAGAATTAGGCAATACCATTACGGATACATCTGCCATAGCTGGCGGGGCAGTATCGGCGTTTGCGGGCGTTGCTGCGGCTATGGCTACTTTCATCAACGCAATTCCCCCAAAAAGCGGAATCCAATTTGTATCGTCGAATGGTCCTCTTGACATAAACATCTTCCCGGCTGCTGCTACGTCATCAAAATTTGAATTGAGCGCCCTTGCTGGCGCTGGCGGAAATTTGGAAGCATCCGTAGATGCATCAAACTCAAGAAATATGACTATTCAGGCAAATAACAGCCAGCTTGTAGACGTGAGATGCGGCTCATCATATTTGAAAGTTTCTTCTTCGACTGTCGAAATGGGAACGAACCTGGGAAAATTTATTTTGAAAAATGCTGGTAAAGATGTAACCGTTCAGGTGGAAAACAGCAAGATGAGCATCAATGCGGACGAATTATCGTTCAGCGCCGGCGGTGCCACTCACAGTCTCAAAAAATCACAAGTGAGCTTAAATGGCTCACAAATAAATCCTTAAGCCACGGAAATCGAATCTATGTCCAAGCAGTTTATCAATTTGGGAACGTCCTTTGCGCTCGACGCATCTGTAGGGGTTGAAGCAAGCGTGTCGTGCGTGTCCAGCACCGAAATAACCCTTGACATGAAATCATCTTACGGCGCATTTGCAGGACGCGAGTTTTCGGGATTGGGCGCCACGCTGTGTTATACGCTAAAAGACGTCAAACTTATTTCTCAGTCAGCTCAAACCTGCGAAGGCTTTACCGCCATCGGCACAAAAAGCCTAAACGCGTCCGCGAAGAAAATATTCTTTGGAACGCACGATGCGCAGATTCAGGCCCAGCTAGGAGATCTTTTATTCGAGTCATCGGAAAAAATAAACGTGAGAATGTTGGGAAACGCGGCAGCCACGGTGACTGCGCAAAATGGAAGTGTCCCTGCTGATAGCGAAATCATAACCATCGATTCGCAAGGCAAATGCATTTTTTCGTTTGTCAACCATCAGCCGAATGATTCTTTGAAACTGGTGTCTGCTGGGAACGGAACAAGTTCTGTTGTGAGCATTAATGCGGCATCGGTCTCTATAACGCAAGGTGCTGTCGGCGTGAAATTGAATAATTCATCGATATCGCTCGCGGACAATGCGCTGGAAATATTGAATGACAAGTTGATGTGTTGGGGAGCGCACGAACTTAAAAAAAATGATTTGAAATATCACAATGGAAACGTGCAGGCAAAACCAAATAGCGTCCAGATAAACTCTGGCAACGTTGTTTGATAGAAGAGGCGATTTATGGCAGAAATCGGAGTTCAGTCTTACGATAAGAAAACTTCTTCCGAGAAGAAGGCAAGCGGGAAGTCTCACCTCGTTGAATACAGCGCCTCTGCGAGCGCGACAGCAGAACTAAGTTCTACGCAGGTATTTTCTGTAGGAATGAATTCGAAGATCTGCGCGTCGATAGGCAGTGTGGCAGCTACCGCGGGTCTTACGGATGCGACGACGCTGGGCGCCAAGATAACCACAACATATGCATCTCCGAGTGTTCTTCACCAGAATCATGCCCTTGGAAATGCTCTTGGAAATCTGAGTCTTCTCGCAACAATGAAAACGACTGGCCTTACCCAGATGTTCACCTCGCAGTCATGGATGGGGTACAGGCTTTCGACTCGCGGCGAAACAGCGGGAGTTCCCGTTCCCGCTGGCGGCTTTGGCAGTGCGGGATGCAGTTTAACGGGCAGCAGCCTTAACGTTACGGCAACAGATTTGGCTGCGGCAAAAGCTAAGTCTGGCATGACGAAGGCAAAAGCTGCTGCCGTGGCATCTGGCGCGGCGATGACGCTTGCGGTTGCGGGATTTTCATTCCCTGGTCCGCAGGGATCAAAATTCAAAGGCAACGTCTGTCCGGATGCCGTGCAGACTAGCCTTGTCGCAGTGGCTTCGGCGGTTACGTTTCTCTTGCCTGCGATCACGATGCTTACCGCAACCAAGAGCATCCAGGGATTAAAGACGCCTAATGATGCCTACAATGGTCCAAAAGGTTATGGCGCGCCGAATCGAACAGGCATAAGAATGGATGTATCGGCTATCGAGGGAACGGCGGGATTTTCGGGAAAATCGATCTCTGGCGATGTAAGTATGCTTGCAGGAAGACTGACCGAATATGGCATCAAATTATCCAAAACCGGAAATGTTAAAGTGTTGGCTGGGGATAGTTGTGAGTTTTCTGTAGGCAATGACTCGAAAATATTGATGTCGCAAACTGAGATAGTCATGTGTGCAGGTGGAAGAAAAATCAGCTTGTCTGACGGCACTGCTCAGCTGATCAATGGTGGCGCCAAAATAGTGATAACGCCTGCGGCAATTGATGTCAACGGAACGCAGATTGCCGGCGGAGCCGTGGCTGCTCCCGGAATGACTAACGTGAATAATGGTCCTGTCATAATTTAGAAACCGTGATTTTTTCGATCCCAAGCCGGAACTTATGACATTTGCGGCGTTTATCTCGAGCAAAGATGAAGGGCGCTATGCCATGGCTCAAGCCGCCTGGGACCCTCCGCATACGGTTTGGTGTATGGATAAATTCCGACCGTATTGGAAGTTTAGATTGCGGCAAGCGGACAAAAAAATTTTTTTAAACTCTTTAGCCTTGTTTTGCCGTGGTGCGAAAGAAAACATCATGACATTCCGGAATCTGCTCGGTTAATAAACGCGCGCAGGACAAGTGTGCTTTCAGGAAAAGAACGATGGAAATTGCAAAGACCCCAAACATTACTGCCAACGTGATTCCTTTTATCTATAAAGGCGAAAAACACTATGCTTTGTCTGCGATCGCTTATTTTTCATTTTTTACGGGCGAAAAAATTGCCGCTTCGGATGCCTTGCCCCTCATTGCGGAGTGCGTTCCCGGCGCGGTTATTGATGAGGGAATGCCGAAAATGTGCGGCGAGTATACGGTAGAGATTCTGCACTCATCTAAGGATTTTACAAGTTTTATCGCAGAAATAAGTTTCGGAGAACTCAGAAAAAGAATAGTTGGAGTCGGCGGCGATAAATCGCCGACTCCGAAATATTATGATGCGGGTTCGGGAGTCATCGGCGGAGTCGGCTCGGCATTTTCCGATCTGCTGACTGATGTCCGCTATATTCCTCCTACGGATAAATTAAGGTCAGGCTGCGCAGGGAATACTCCTGGCCGTACTGCTTATGAACTGCCTGATGATTTTTCTTTTGAATATTTTCAGACGGCGGTTCTTGATCAGCGCCTGCCAAAAAACAAATTTTGGGAACCAGGAACTCCTTGGTCGATAAGCGTGATGGCTCCGGAAGATCCATTAAGATATGGGGACAAAATAGATTATTCTCTGTCGGGAAATGTGCCGAACTTTTTTATGAAGATGTTCTGCATCGCAGATTCCAAAGGTCAGACGCTCATGATTCCTGGCGACCTAAAACTCGATACTTTGAGATATTTTGTCGAGTGCGGCGTATGCTGCGCGGTTTTTCATTGCGTCATTCCGGAGTCATTGGGCAAACCGCTGATTTTCGGTATTGCTGACGCAAGCCAACTGACATCGGAAAAGGCCGATGGAAAAATGGATTTGCCTGTCGATCAGGCTCTTTTCGATTGGGCGCTTGCCATCCATATGGCCAACAATGAAAAAAAACAGCGCGAAGCCCCGCCAGTAGAAGAAATAAAGGAAAGAATCCAGCTCGTCCGCAAAGAGACAAAAGCGATGCGCCGCCGCCGCTATGCGGATATATATGCGGAATACCGCGATCTGGCGGTCGGACTTGGATCATCGCTCGTGCCGCGCGGCGACAGACGCGATTACGTCACTGCCGATGATGCCAACAAACTAAAAATCGCCGCCGAAACGATCGAAAAAAATTTAAATAAAAATGATGTTAACCGCGCGGGCGGCAATCCGTTCGCAGCATTGCTCAATAATGAACTGCTCCCCGACGAGAAAAATTTTTCGCAACGGATTTCTTCACTCGTCTGGCATCTTGATGAACAAAAGACGCTTGATGAATTGGAGCGCCGCGATCCAGAAATGCTCATTCCTGCAAGGTTTTACCTGCAGTATCTTATTCGCTATATCGATAAACCCATCGAGTGCGAATATAAAGACTGGGGGGTGGATAAATCCGGTTCGTTCGCTATTCCTTCGGGAATGCTCGTGCCATGCATAAAGGGCGACAAGTTCGTCGCGGCGACCGTTTTTCCGAATGGTCCGTTCTCGTCGGATGGTGCATTCGTCATTCCTGGCTCCTCGCCAGATAATTTTCCTTTTTGGCATAACGGACAGGAAACGCAAGGAGCTCCGCATATCGTTTGCGATGATATCTGGGATGCCATGCTGCTTGCAACCGAGATGAACCATCTTGCCAGCATCGAATGTCTCCCGTCTCCTGATGCTCCGATGCCTGATTGGCTGTCGGCGCTTGCTAAGAAAACAGGGGCAATCGTGCCGTGCGCAGAAACTAAAATAGCTGAGACGAAAAAAATTTGGGAAACGCAATCCCCATTTATTCTGGCAGTGCCGGCCGCTTTCGGTTTTGATGATGCGGGAAAAGTTTATTCATGTTTAAGAGACAGGCTCGCAGGTGAACTTTCCACGTTTGAGTGGCTCAATGAATATATGCCTTTTGATTGCTATGAGCCCGAACATTTGCCAGTGCAGCTTGTCGATGCCGCGATCAGCCTGAAACTTAAAGACAACCTCGGCGTCGATCCTTTTGATCCTGACGGCGATTTAAAGGCGATCGACAAGGCGGTGGATGCCGAAAAAGAAAAATTGATGAAGCATCTTCTGCGAAAATCAGACAGAGATCGCGCAAGCGCCGTTATAGAAAACTCAAGGGCTGAAGCCAAGATCATCGCTAGAGAGTCGCCGATGCAACTCATGAAGCGTCAGGTGGCTACGCAAAAAGAACAGATTGATGCTATGAAAAGCATTCTGACTGACGAGCAAATCTCAGACATGAAATCGAAAGTGGAAGCTGCCGGCAAGCAGTTTGAAATTGATTTCAAAGCGGCGGATGATGTGCAGAAAAGAGCCGCGGCAGCGTTGGCCGAACTTGGAACAAATGCCAAAGCCCCTCTTGATGACAAGATAATAAACTCAAATATTTTCAGAGAAGATCTGGAAGAATTGAGAAGAAGAGGACATTTTGCCATTCATGGAGCGTCTGCCTATGACGTCGATTGGGCAGACATCGATCTGTCGGGTTTTTCTTTTACCGATTGTTCTTTTTCTCGTATAAAAATGACTGGCGCCAAACTCTCGGGAGCATCTTTTGCTTCATGCGTGTTTTCCGAATGTCAGTTTGAAGCTTGCGCGTCTATGTATCTTAAAGCGCAAGAATGCGATTTTCTTGCATGCTCATGGTTCCATCAAAGATTTGAAAATTCCCAATGGATTGATTGCTCCTTTAAGAGGTGCAGACTAAAAGAACTGTCATTTTTCAAAAGCAACCTGAAAAATTGCGTGCTTAGCGTTACTCAGGCTTCAGAATGCGAGTTTGCAGATTCCGAGTCCGAGGCAATGAATATCGAATTTTCGGAAATCGTCGGTTTTGCGTTCAGACAGTCAAGAACAGATAAACTTAGTTGCAGTGACAGCAAGATATCGAGACTTTCGTTTGAACAATCAGGAGGCGACAGGATAACCATAGATTCCTGCTCGGTAATGGCAAGCGATTTTTCAAAAACTTCGTTCGAGTCCTTTTGGGCCTTCGATTCCGAATTTGCCGATGTGTCCGTCGCAAACGCACACTTAAAATCGGCGACATTTGACGGATTGAAATGGCCATTTGCCATGCTTGATGCATCGGTCATCGACAGCTTATATGCCGAAAACTGCGATTTGTCCGAAAGTTCGATGCGTTTCTTGTCTGCCAAAAAATGCACGATGAAGACGTGCAATTTGAAACATGCCGATTTGTTCCATGCAAATCTTTTTTGCGCGGATCTTACGGGATCCCTTTTGGGCGGGGCATCGTTTGAAGAAGCTAACCTTTTCAGCGCTGATTTTACGGATGCAAAAATCGGCAATAATAAATTCAGCCGATCGCTTCTTGGGTGCACGCTTATCGAAAGAATGGAGACAACGCTGTGAGCCAGACGATATCTTCCAATCAGCTTCCGGATGAATCAATGAGTCCGCAAGAGCTAGCAGAAAAATTGGCATCATTGCAGGATAAATTAGATCATGCCGTTCCTGTTTTGAAAAAGAGCATCGAGGATATGTCTTCGGTGGTAAATGCCGTATTCGATTCGTCCGAAGTGTTTTCATTTAATTTCGATGCGGCAGAGTATTCTGAGATGGAACAGCTGCTGGGACACGAATTTGCAAGCAAACTCAAAAATTTTTGTACGACCGGACTGCCTTTTTTGTCTGTGTTTGCCGACGGACTGAACCTTGAGGGAAAATCATTAAACGGCTGTCTGTTCAAAGATATCGATATGACCGATTGGAATCTGAACAGAATTGTTGCCGATTCCTGCAGGTTTATAAATTGCACACTGCCGTCCAAAATCGATTCTCCGATGTTTTCCCGCTGTGAGTTTTCTTGGTGCAAGGCTGCAGTTGGCGAAAGAACTTGGAATATCGCAACCATATCCGAATCATCTTTCGGGGGATGCGATTTTTCTTCAATGAATTTTGCTCGATGTCTTTTTGCAGGCTCGAGGTTTCATAAGTGCAATATGCATTATACAAAAGGGGCGGAGCGCACGTTGTTCACGCAGTGCGATTTAGTTGATACCGATCTGTCGGACGGAAATTTCCGGAGGATAATTATTTCGGACTGTTTTTTAGACAAGGTGTCGTTTGACAGATGTTCGTTCTTATTCGCAGTGCTGTCTGGAATTTCGTTTAATGCCGAGAATGTCAGTCTGACAGGAACCGATTTTTCGTATGCCAATCTTGATAACAGTTCGCTTTCGAATGCCCCGATTCAGTCTGCCGTATTTACGCATGCATCCATGACGGGCGCGAGGCTTGAATATATGAACTTTGCCAATCAAAAACTCAATTGTCTGTCGCTTGCCGGCGCCAATATCAATTTCTGTACATTCGAAAAATGCGATATGTCCTCTTTGACGATGACAGGAGCCAATATACAAAACAGTTCATTCTCCAATTGTTATATGGAGGGAAGCTCGTTTGAAGAACTGTGCGCAGAGGAATCGGGATTTTTCGACTGTCAAATGCCAAAATCCGTTTTCGCCAGAGCAAAATTTCGCAATTGCAAAATCAATGGCTGCATTGCGGATTATTCCGACTTGCATTCTGTTGAAGTAATCGATGGTTCGTTGGCAGGCTGTTCATTTGCTTTTTGCCGCAAGACGGATGAAAGACTATATGAGGCGGAAAACTTTTTTTAGCAATGGAAGCATTGAGCCCCTATTCTGGAGAATGACCGAGGCAAACCGAGAATCGGTTATAAAATTGTGTCTTGCCGATTGCTGCGAACAATATCAAGAAACAAGCCGCGCGATGCCGACAATGTCATTTGGTGTTGAATTTTCGGCTTGGCAAAGTCTGTCAGGCTTTTGATTCATTGGTGTCGCAGCCTCCGTGACGGCGGCTGATATCAAATAAAATGACAAATTACGTATGGCGTTATTCAAGGACATGCATTCAGGAAACTTGGATCGTTATTTGAGAACTGCGGGACGCGAGTGGAAAAAAATATTTGGTTGCTCCGTTCGCAGATTACCTTTGTCAGGCGGTTTTTCTTGTCCGAACCGAGACGGTTCAAAGGGTACGCGCGGATGCGCATTTTGTTCAGTTTCGGCGTTCTCGGATGCAGATGATGCCTTGCCGATAGCCGAGCAGATGAATGTCGCGCGCCGAAACGGCAGGAGTGTGTCAAAATTTTTGGCTTACTTTCAGTCCTATACGGGAACGTATGCTGAAATAGATGCATTGGAATCTCTTTATTGCCAAGCGGCATCTGGTTCGGATGTTGTCGGATTGTGCGTTGCGACGCGACCTGATGCCGTGACGGCTGAATCCCTGAAACTCCTGTCCAAGATAGCAAGAACGCAAAAATATGTTCTATTGGAACTTGGTCTGCAGACTGCCAAAGAATCTACGCTGAAAGCAATGGAGCGGGGACATGGGTTCTCCGAGTTTAAAAATGCATGCGCCATGGCCAATGACCTGGAAATTCCCGTCTGCGTTCATCTCATGGCAGGGCTTCCCGGCGAGTCGCTTGATGACAATCTTGAAACCCTGGAAAAAGTCGTTGAGTGCGGCATTTCGGGTATAAAGCTTCATCCGCTCAATATCGTCAAAGGTTCGAGATACGCTAGGATGCACGCCGCAGGACAGATCCGCGCAATGAATATTGATGAATACGCGCGCATTGCAGGAGAAGTCATTGCGCATACTCCGAAACACATCGTCTATCACCGAATTTCGGCAACCTCGCGCCCCGAATATCTCATAGCTCCAGACTGGTGTCTCGGCAGATTTGATGCCATCAACGCCGTGAGATCATATCTTGAATGGAACGGCGTGCAGGGCAGCGCGCTTTATGATCCGTACGAGCCTGATTGAGTCTGCCCAAACTTTGCGATTCTAAATAGCACAAAAAATTAAAATTTTCAAAAATTATCATAAAAGTTTGATTTTAATGCTTTTTTGCTTTAAATCAGACTTTTCTTGGCTCTTCGTGCATATGTGTGGGTAAAAATTCATGTTCCATGCTCTACAAACCCATTCCCTATGCAGCTTTCTGGCCGTCATCCCCTTTGTTCGGAAGAGGTATGGCTATTTTCGAGCACTTGTATTAGGTCTTAAATCACCTGCTACAG
>JAZQPH010000299.1:0-17836 GCA_045628385.1 Succinivibrionaceae bacterium | reverse complement strand
TTGGACGACATCAAAAAGATTGATCCCGAAGTTGCACAGGCTATTGTTGACGAAGAGAACCGTCAGAACAGCCACATTGAGCTTATAGCTTCGGAGAACTGGGTTTCTAAGGGCGTTATGTCTGCTATGGGAAGCGTACTTACCAATAAGTATGCAGAGGGATATCCGGCACACCGTTATTACGGCGGCTGCGAGTTCGTTGACAAGATTGAAACTCTTGCGATTGAACGCGCCAAGCAGCTTTTCGGCGCAGTTTATGCAAACGTTCAGCCGCATTCTGGCTCACAGGCAAATGCTGCCGTATATGCAGCGCTTGCAAAGCCTGGCGATACTATTCTCGGAATGAGCCTTGCGCACGGCGGCCATCTTACCCACGGCGCGACCGTAAGCTTCTCCGGCAAGTTCTACAAGTCCGTTCAGTACGGCGTTAACGACAACGGACTTATCGATTACGATGAAGTGAAGCGTCTTGCTGACGAGCACAAACCATCAATCATCGTCGGCGGTTTCTCCGCTTACAGCGGCATCGTGGATTGGGCAAAAATGCGCGAAATCGCTGATTCCGTAGGCGCTTATCTGTTCGTCGACATGGCTCACGTCGCAGGTCTTGTGGCTGCAGGTGTCTATCCAAGCCCGCTTCCTCACGCGCACGTTGTAACGACTACCACTCATAAGACTCTTGCGGGTCCTCGCGGCGGTATTATTCTGTCAGCTGTCGACGATCCTGATTTGCACAAGAGACTTAATTCTGCTGTGTTCCCTTGCGGACAGGGCGGTCCTTTGATGCACGTTATCGCGGCCAAGGCGGTAGCTTTCCTTGAAGCTCTTACTCCTGAGTTCAAGGCTCTTCAGACTCAAGTGGTCAAGAATGCCAAGGCAATGGTTGAAGTGTTTAAGGCTCGCGGTTATAAAATCGTTTCTGGCGGCACTGACAACCATCTGTTCCTCGTTGATTTCATCGGCCGCGAAATGTCTGGCAAGGATGCGGATGCAGCTCTTGGCAAGGCAAACATCACCGTCAACAAGAATTCCGTTCCTAATGATCCTCGTTCGCCTTTCGTAACCTCCGGTATTCGAGTCGGCACTCCGTCGGTTTCCCGCCGCGGCATGAAGGAGGACGAAGTTAAGCAGATTGCTACTTGGATGTGCGATATTCTTGACGATCACACCAATGAAGCGTTGATTGCGGATATTAAGAACAAGGTTGTAGATCTCTGCGCCAAGTTCCCTGTATACGCTTAATCTTACATTTATGAGGGCAGATGTTCATGCATCTGCCTTATTGAATAATTTGTCCCCCGAATCGGCGCGAACCGGTTGCGGGGGCTTTTGTTTATTTCGCTGAATATCAGGCTGATTAAGGCCTGAACGGAGGATATATGCATTGCCCGTTCTGTTCCGCATCAGACTCAAAGGTCATTGATTCAAGATTGGTCGCCGACGGATATCAGGTCCGTCGCCGCAGAGAATGCAATGTCTGCCACGAGCGTTTTACGACGTTTGAAACTGCGGAGCTCGTTATGCCCAAAGTCGTAAAGAAAGACGGAGCGCGCGAGCCGTTTGATGATGAGAAATTGAGAAACGGCGTATTGAGATCCGTGGAAAAACTTCCTATCGACGTCGAACGCGTGGAAGATTGCATCAGCAGGATATTAAGCCGAATCCGCGGCGTGGGCGAGCGCGAAATTCCCTCGGCTATGATCGGAGAGTTTGTCATGGACGAACTAAGAAATCTCGATCAGGTCGCCTATGTAAGATTTGCCGCAGTATACAGAAGATTTGCGGATATTCGCGAATTCGGCGATGAAATAGAGCGTCTTAAATGCAGCGACGCCGAAGATAAAAAAGCCTGATAGGGGACATAAAAAATGTATATGACGCAGTCTGTGTTTGATGAAATGTTCATGCGCAGGGCTATTGAGATAGCGTGGAGCGGAAGATGGACTACCCATCCTAATCCGCGAGTCGGCTGCGTCATCGTAAAAGGCGACAAGATTATCGGCGAAGGATGGCATGTCAGGGCAGGCGAGGGGCATGCCGAAGTAAATGCTCTTAAAAGCCTCAAAGAATCTCCGAATGGCGCCACTGCCTATGTTACTTTGGAGCCATGCTCGCATTACGGCAGAACTCCTCCGTGCGCCAAAGCGCTTATAGAAGCTGGCGTGGCCAGGGTTGTTGCCGCCATGACAGATCCGAATCCGCAGGTGTCGGGACGCGGGCTCAAAATGCTCGCAGATGCCGGCATAGCGGTGCAGTCGGGATTGCTGGAAGCCGATGCTGAAGCGCTCAATGTGTCCTTTTTGTTCAGAATGAGAAACGGCCGTCCGTTCGTGAGGCTGAAGATGGCAGAGAGCATCGACGGCAGGACAGCGCTTGCAAACGGCGAATCCAAATGGATTACGGGAGAGGAAGCCAGAGCCGATGTTCAGAGATGGAGAGCGGAATGCGGAGCCATTTTGACTTCGTGCGCAACCGTGGCAGCCGACAATCCGAGCATGAATGTCCGCCCATCGCAGCTGCCCAAGGACGTTTTGGATGCATATCCTGATTCTGCGCTCCGCCAGCCTGACCTCATCGTCATGGGATCGAATATTTCGGCAAGCGCCGATGCGAACATTTTTTCGGAGCCGTCTCGCCGTGTTATTGCCGTTTATCCTGAAGGCGGGCAGTCATGCGGGCCATTCTCCGAAACCTTAAAGGTCGGCGGCATCGGATACGGCCAGCCAGGATATTTGAAAAGGGCTCTCGAACTCATTGCCGAACAGAATATCAATGATGTTTGGGTAGAGGCTGGATCCCGACTCTCCGCAGTTTTCATGCGAGAAAATCTCGTTGATGAATTCATTTTGTATGTCGCGCCGAAATTGCTCGGCTCCGATGCAAAACCGCTGTTAAATATTGCAGGTCCTGCGTGCATGGACGAGGCGAAAAATTTTGCGACCGAAAGCGTCGAACGCTTCGGCAACGATGTAAGAATCGTAATGAAGCCAAATGCATAGGAGATATAGCTAAATGAATATGCAAGATGCCGAGGCGAGAATTTGCGAACTCGAGACCAAGTTGGCATTTGCCGAGGATTCGATCGACCGCATGGGCAGAGAAATGGCCGAGCAGCAGAAAGATATCGACAAACTGACGCTTGCCGTGAGAAATCTTGCAACGCGTCTTAAGGCGGCTGCGCAAGGTTCCAATGTAGCGCCGATGTCCGAAGAGACTCCGCCGCCGCATTACTAAATTTCGCCGCGCGTTTTGAGGATACCCAAAACAGGTTCGTTAGGCAAAGTGGTTATAGCCGCAAGCTGAGGTATTGAAAAGAGCTTTGCCTTGAAGCACTCGTACCTGCCGATCATCTGGATTTTTATCGGTTATTTTTCCGATATCGGCGATCGGAATTTTTGTATCTTCGGCGATTGCTTTTATCGCGTCCGCGTTTTCTGGAGACGACGTAAAGCACAGTTCGTAATCGTCACCCCCCGCAAGAGCCAGATCGAGCCTTTCTATATCGTTGATGGATTGTTCATACAGGGCAGGGTGGATCGGAATTTTGTCGGCGTATATTTCCGCTCCGCAAGCTGATCGCTCGCAGATATGCCCAAGATCCTGAATGATGCCGTCCGATATGTCGAGCATGGCGCTTGCGATGCCTCTTAGAGCCAATCCCGCGGCTATTCTTGGCTCTGGGAGATCTAATCTTGTTCTGCATTGAAGCAGGCGATCTTTGTCAAGATCTGGATATTTTCCGTAACCGCACGCGACAGCAAGCGCGGCACCTCCGAGATTTCCCGTAACGAACACGAGATCGCCTGGCTTTGCGCCATGTCTTGTTATGGCCTGTCCGTTCGGAACTTCGCCCATTGCCGTGATTGAAACGGAGAGCGGACCTTTAGTCGTATCGCCTCCGACAAGAGAAATTCCATGCATTTTGGCAAGCGCAAACATGCCGTCGGCAAATTTGCGCAAATCGATGTAATCGGGTGACGGGAGGGAAATTGCAAGAGTAAACCAGCGCGGCGTCGCGCCCATCGCCGCCAGATCCGACAGATTTACCGCCAAGCATTTATGCCCGAGATTTTGCGGATCGCTGTCTTTGAAAAAATGCACGCCTTCGTTCAGCGTGTCGGAGGTTACTGCCAGCCTGCAGCCGTTTTGAGGTACAAGAAGGGCGCAGTCATCTCCAATTCCGAGAGCCGCGCCCGCATCGTGCCCCGAAAAAATATTGCGGATAATCGAAAACTCATCCACGCGGGGCAGTCCTATTAACGTTTGTTGAAGAATTATGCGCCGAGCTGTTTTGCAACCTTATCGAGCACGCCGTTTACGAACTTATGGCTGTCGGATGATGCATATGCTTTTGCAAGTTCAATAGCTTCGTTGAGAACGATGCGGTAGCTGACATCCTTGCGGTTTTCAAGTTCGTAGGTCGCGATGCGCAGAATTGCGCGATCTACCTGATCGATCTTTTCAACGCCTCGGTTGGCAAGGTGAGGCTGATACAGCGCATCAAGTTCTTCTGCGCGGGCAGTCACGCCGTTTACCAATTGTGAGAAGTACTCTATGTCGACTTTCTTTTTCTGCTCGTCCATGAATTGGGCAATTATCTGGTAGACCTCATTGCCCGACATCTGCCATTCGTAGATTGCCTGTAGCGCCATGACTCTGGCTCTGTGGCGCTCAAACGGTATTACTGCATCGCTTCTCTCGGTTGCGTTTTCGGTGCTCACTGTTCGTCCCCAATCTAAAATTACCGCAAACGGCCTGGCCGCTGCGGGGCATGCTGAAACTTTTGGCGTGATTTTATCATAAGGGCGCAGATTGCGCCCTTGCTGAGATCAGCCGATCTGACGAAGCACGTTGACCATTTCGACTGCGGAAAGAGCGGCTTCGGCGCCTTTATTGCCTGCATGCGAGCCTGCGCGCTGTACCGCCTGATCAAGCGAATCGGTCGTCAGAACTCCGAATGCGACTGGAATTCCGTGCTTGAGCATCGCTTGCGCAAGGCCTTTTGAACTTTCGTTGGCCACGATTTCAAAATGGTAGGTGGCTCCTCTTATGACGCAGCCGAGCGCAATGATGGCGTCGTATTTTCCGGTTGCCGCAAGCTTGTCTGCGGTAAGCGGCAATTCCACGGCTCCAGGAACTCTGACCAAAGTAATATCATCATCCGCGACTTCGCCCTGACGCTTCAATACATCAACGGCGCCTTCGACCAGACGCTCGGTGATGAAACTGTTGAAGCGCGATACGATGATGGCGAATTTTGCGCCTTTGGCGTTAAGCTTTCCTTCTATTACGTTCATTGATTTCTTCCTTTGATAGCTGCAAATGTTTCGAAATTATGCGTCATTGCCGTCTGCGTCGACGTATCCTGCTATAGTGAGCCCATAGCCTGAAAGTCCGTGATACTTAGTCTGGGTGGACATGAGTTTCATGCGGGTAATGCCGAGTTTCTTCAGAATCTGGGAGCCAGTGCCGACGCGCTTTGACGCCTTTTTAGGTCCTTGGGGCACGGTTTCCCCCTGGTCTTCGGCTGCCATGCGCTCGGCAAGAGCTGACAGATCCGCATTTTGCACGGATGTGTTCATGACAAGGAGCACGCCGCCTTTTTTGGCGATGGTCTCCATGGCCTTGTCGAGAGTGAAAGACTGCTTTCTTATTCTGTCGGATTCCAGAACGTCGCTGAAATATTCATGAAGATGCACGCGCACGATTGGCTCGGCATTGGCAGCCAGGTCGCCGCTTACGAGAGCAAAGTGGCTGAGTCCGTCCACGGTGTCTTCAAAATTCACCATCGTGAATTCGCCGTGTCTTGTAGGAAGCTTGCATCTTGATACTTCGCGTACCGTCGTTTCGTGTTTCATGCGGTATTCGACGAGATCGGCTACCGTTCCGAGTTTGAGACCGTGCTTTTCGCAGAATTTCTCCAGGTCGTCGCGGCGTGCCATGCTGCCGTCTTCATTCATTATTTCGCAGATGACTGCGGCTCTGTCACATCCTGCCAGACGGGCAAAATCAGTAGAAGCTTCGGTATGCCCAGTGCGGGTCAATACGCCGCCTTCCTGAGCTATGAGAGGAAAAACGTGTCCGGGCTGGACGATATCGGATGCCGTTGCGTCGGGCGCCGTCGCGGCAGCAACCGTGCGAGCGCGATCTGCGGCTGATATGCCGGTGGTGACGCCTTCTGCCGCTTCAATGGAAACGGTGAACGCGGTTGAGAACGGTGCGCGGTTCTTGTCGACCATCAGACCAAGACCCAATCTTTTGCACCTGTCGGCGCTGAGCGCAAGGCAGATGAGACCTTTTCCGTGGGTTGCCATGAAATTGATTGCCGCGGCGTCGCAATATTTGGCAGGGATGATGATATCGCCTTCGTTTTCTCGGCCTTCGTCATCCATTACGACCGCCATGCGTCCGTTTCTGAATTCTTCAATGATTTCTTCTGTGGTGCTGATGCCCATAACTGCCTCCCGGCGCTGATGCCGCCGCAAAACTTTACAAATCGCTTACATGAAACCGCAGCGTGACAGCATGTCGGCCGTAATTCCGCCTGTATTTTTGTGCCCTGAACTTTCGCTGTTTTTAGATAGTCCGAGCATCCGCTCGACGTATCTTGCGAGCAGATCCACTTCGATGTTCACTTCGGTTCCGACATGCCACGAGCCAATGTTCGTCGCTTTGGTGGTATGCGGAATAATGGTCAGCCTAAAAGACGATTCCCATGCGTCATTGACGGTAAGCGAAACGCCGTCAACGGCCACCGATCCCTTCTTGCTTATATAAGCTGCAAGCTCACGCGGAATTTCGACCGTGTAGTCGACGCATCCGTCGCGCTGCGCAACCGACGAAATTCTGCCAATGCCGTCTACATGTCCTGAGACGATGTGTCCCCCCATGCGATCCATCGGGCGCAGAGCTTTTTCAAGATGAACTGAACTTCCCGGCACGAGACCTGACAATGTTGTGAGAGCATAGGTTTCTGCAGAAACATCGGCGTCGAATCTTCCGGAAATTTTGTCCATTTGAACGACTGTGAGGCAGACGCCGTTTACGGCAATCGAGTCGCCGAGAGAGGTGTCGTCGAGAAATCCGCTGCCTGCTGATACCGACAGGCAAAGAGATTTGCCTTTAGGTCTCACGGCGGCTATTGTGCCCAGCCTGGCTATGATGCCGGTAAACATAGAGACTCCCAAGAACAGTCCAAAGCCTACGCCAAAATACACTGCTTTTCCGGGAAATTTATAGAGAAACCGTCCGATCCTAATGCGGCGCGGAACGAGTTGCGTTCATTGATTCCCCTCTCTTCCGGACTTTACCGTCGGTTCAGGAATTGCACCTGATCTGCCAAAATGGCTCGCGGACTATACCGCCGGTCTGGAATTGCACCAAACCCCGGGAAAATGCTGCTTTCGATTTTACCAAAGATCCGCCGCTTGTGCTTCTGTCATCGGGACTTTGCGTGACGCGGGCGGTAATATAAAAAGGTCAATCAATGAACATTTGCCATAATGTCGATTTATGCGGTTGCGTCGGGCATTAGTCCGCATTTTCTGAAACCGTGGGTTTTGTTGTTTTCTGAAACCGTGGGTTTTGTTGTTTGCCGGGGTATAATTCGCCTGTTGCTTGCAGGCGGCTGTCAGCGCCGCCTCTAAACAGATAACAAAATTTTTTAAGGAAAGAAGATGCCTAAGGGTTTTAAGTACACATTCGTTGCGGCTGCCGTGGCGGCGCTCATCGTCGGATGCGGCAAAGATGCGGATAAGCAGGAAAGCGCACAGCCGGCTGCTCAAAAAACTGAAGTAAAAGCTGATGCCAAGGCGGCAATAACTGAAGACAAGAAGTCTTTTGATCTTGGATCAATCGAAAAGAATGCAGGCTATGCATTGGGCACGGCAATCGGCCGTCAGGTTGAAGCTTCAATCAAGCAGAGCGCAGACATTGGCGTAGGAATTGACGCAGATTCCATTCAGCAAGGTCTCAAGGACGTTCTTGCAGGCAAGTCAACGATCACCGACGAAGAGGTTCAGAAATACCTCAACGATTTCCAGGAACTGAACCGCGTTGCCTACGAAAAGAAAGTAAAGGCCGATAATGACGACACCCTTGCAAAGGGCAAAGAATTTTTGGCCAAGAACGCCACTGCCGAGGGCGTAAAGGTAACGCCTTCCGGATTGCAGTACAAAGTAGTTGTTGAAGGCACAGGCGAAAAGGTGCAGGGCGTCAAGGACACCGTCAAGGTTGTGTATACCGGCAAACTTATCGACGGCAAAGTATTTGATTCCAATGCAGGCGAAGGCCGTCAGCCGATTGAATTCCCTCTGGCCAACGTTATTCCGGGATGGACGGAAGGTCTTTCGCTGATGCGCGTAGGTTCTGAATATACATTCTATATCCCTAGCGAATTGGCTTATGGCGACCGCAAGATGCCGGGTAATGTTATTCCGCCAAATTCCGTATTGATTTTTGACGTGAAACTTCTCGATGTAAAGCATCCTGCCGAAGCTGAGCCTGCAGCCGATGCAGTCAAGGAAACTGTTGGTGAAACAAAGGCTGCAGCTGATGCGAAAGCGGAGGCAATAAAGGCTGAACTGGAATCCGCGGCCAAAGAGAAACTTGACGCTGTGGAAGCAACCGGCAAAGCAATTAAGGTTGACAGCGCAGAGTAAATTTTCTGCCCCAAAACGTAACGTTAGATTAGCCCCGAACTTTTGTTTGGGGCTTTTTTCTGAAAAGAATATGAACTGGCGGTTATGGTTATGGGCTTAATTAATCGCACATGCAATGGTAACGGCTTCTGATGGAATTTACATAAATGGCGGTCATTTTTGAATTGGCTGTTGCAAGTGTTTTTCAAAACTCGATCACATTTGTAGGCTGTGGGCTGCGATTTTTGTCTCAGAAGCGAGTTTGGCAACTTATTAAAATTTGAAAGTTTGAATTTGACGGTGCCCATGCGTATGCATAAAAAAGAAAAATACGGGCTGCTGATTGCGATTCTTGCCGTTCTTGCCGCATTGGCAGGGCTTATGGCATATTCGATTGATGATCATTATAAACAGCTCAAGAATGAGGCAATATCTGTTGCTGAAGCTCAGACTCGCTTGCTGAGCGATGATGTGAAAAATTGGATGGAACAATGCTCATCGGCTATGTTTTTATCCTCTCTTGCCGTGACCGAACTTATCGACGGCGGTGCCGACAAACAAAATCTTAAAGAATTTTTTGCAAGGTTAGAACAGCATTACAGAAACGATCCGGGATCGGGGGTATTGTCGGTTTTTGCTTATTTGGACGGCCAGTTCATGAAATCTGACTGGATGCCGACGCCTGATTACGTTCCAACGTCAAGAGCGTGGTTCAAAGGGGCCATGGAAGGCAACGGCGAAGTCGAATTTACTGGTCTTTATACCGATGCCATTACCGGCAATACTATAGTGTCGGCAGGAGTAAAACTCCCTAACGGCAGAGGGTTGATGGGGGCGGATTTTCTTTTGACCCCGTTGCAGATGTCTCTTGATCTGCTTGAATACCCTAGTTATGTAACTGTTTTTATCATGGATTCCTCAGGCAAGGTGGTTGCCCACAAAGAATCCGAGATGGTTGGAAAAAATCTTACCGACGGCCGCAGCAGCGAGGCGTTTGCGCGGCAGATTCTGGAAACTAAAAATGGTTCGGTTAAGGGTGAATTCTTTGGCATTAATGCCATTGCATATTATGCGAACGTAGGCGGATGGTATGTCGTGAGCTACCTTGATGAAGATCGTTTCTGGGTAGCGGAAAAGGATCATTTCACCACTGTTGCCGCTTTGAGCGCTCTTGCGCTGATGCTGCTCGTAGCTCTTTGCATGTATTGTTTCATCAGAATGCTCCGCACAAAAGAAAAAGAGCAGATTGCCAAAAACAAGCTTGAATGCAGCAACCGCATGATGATACGCACGCTGACAAAGACTATCGACGCAAAGGATCATTACACGAATGGCCATTCGATGAGAGTGGCGAGTTACGCCGAAAAAATCGCCCATAAATTGGGAAAACCGAAGTCCTTCAGGGATAAAGTTTACTATGCAGGACTGCTGCATGATGTCGGAAAAATCAATGTTCCAGAGGAAGTTATCAACAAAAAAGGCAAACTGACCGATGAGGAATATGCGCAGGTCAAAGTGCATCCTATCGCCGGTTTTCAAATTCTGCGCGACGTAGAAGATGCTGACAGTTTTATATCGGACGCGGCTCGCTACCATCACGAGCGATTTGACGGCAGGGGATATCCGTGCGGTCTTGCGGGCGACGATATTCCTGAAGTTGCCAGAATTGTCGGAATGGCCGATGCGTACGACGCAATGGCTTCAAACCGCAGTTATCGCTCGGCATTGCCTCAGTCGGTAATCGTCGACGAGATAAAGAGAAACCGCGGGCGGCAGTTTGATCCTAGAATGGCTGATGCCATGCTGGAACTTATCGGCGAAGATCAAGAATATTCGATGCGCCAGAAAGAAAGCGATTCAAAGATTGTGCTGATAGTCGACGATGATTACGTCAATTCGAAACTTATTGCCGATATGCTGAGGCGAGAAGTGCCGAAGTATTCGGTCGTGTTTGCGACCAGCGGCAAAGAATGCCTGAAAAAGGTAGAACTTACGACGTTCGATTTGATTTTGCTCGACGTGCAGTTATCGGATATGGATGGTTTTAGAACCTATGAGGCTATCAGAAAAACTTTGCCTCAGACTCCGGTGGTGTTCATGACGGCCGACAGGCGTCTTGCAACGATCAGAAAAGCCATGTCGCTCGGAGTATATGACTACATGACAAAACCGGTGTCGCACCAGAACCTGGCATCGATTGTGATGAGCACGCTTCGAAGCAATCGCTGAACGAAGGCATATCACGACGAATGGATAAAAGTAAATGGAGCGCACGGCGCTCCATTTTGGGTAAGGAGAAACGGCGTCAGCCAGCGAAACAATTATCAAGAGCTGCAAGCAAAGATATCAGTTTGCGCTTGTTCAAATGATCTTCTGCATAAACAATTTCTGCCATCGGGGCAATGGCAAGCCTCAATGACGACAGATCTGCTCCTGCGTCAATCATGGCTGACATTTTTCCGATGAGAATGAATTCAATCCATTCATGAAACTCCATGGTGTCGATGCCAAACGGTTCCTTGTAGTTTAGCTTTTTAGGCTCTGGGATAGTTCCCTGCCAAAGTCCCAAACACTGAAGTTCTTGTTTAATCTCCATGAGCAGATTCTTTGCTGCGCGATTGCTGTTTTGTTTTGGCATGTTTACCGGTATTCCTTTTCTCAAGTCGAATTTGTTGGCAAAAGCGTTGATTGCCGCACAATAACGAGATGCCGTTTGCCGCAAATTGTAATGCCAATGCCCGCGTATTCATATAATCGGGAAATCAAGAGTACTCCCTTCGGAGGGAATAATGAGTTTAGTGAACGAAGAATCTCTGAAAGAGCAAGTTGAGATGCTCAAGGATTCACTTCGCAAGAAGACTGCCGAACTGGAAGAATTAAAGAAAGAGAAGTCTGATTTTTGTGCTTATGCCGCAGGCTTGCTTCTTGGCATGACCGTTGGCGAAGCCAAAAGCGATAAGGATGTCTGGGAACGCGTAAAGAGGGCATTGGCCGATTTGTGCAAATCCGTTGATTTTGCCACCGACACGGTAAGAGAAGCGATTTCGGCATACGCCAAGGACTCCAATTCGGCATGCGCCGCCAAAATTAAATCCGAACTTGATAATCCGATGGAGGATTGCACAAGACAGCTGCGCCTTTTGAAAGGAGCAGAACTCGTCGGCATCGTCATGAATGACTTTTCCGAGAACGGCGCGTCTGCGTCTTCGGAAAGCGAAGGCGAAATGGCAAAGGATCTCGGGAATCAGATTCAGCAGCTCATTTCCGATACTCACTTTGAAAAAGAACTCAATGACGAACTTACGCTCATAAGGTACAAACTTCTGGCAGGCGCAGGGTTTGCCGAATTGCCGCTAATTGCCGTAAAAGTGCTGAAACTGATGGTTCATGGCTATAAGATTGAGCGCAATTCCGCACAGGCCTTCCTGCAAACTCTGAACACTAATTTAAGCGACTTCTCTTCTAAGGTTCAGACCAGCGCCAAGACTGTGAAAGAAGGTCTGGCCTCCGATAATGCTTCAAGCGATCGCATCGATCTTGCGATTAACTCCATCAGCAAAAGCATCGAATCAGAAGGTTCGATGGAAGAGCTGCGCACGAAGATTATGGAGCAGGTTTCGTCCATTAAGAAAGCTATGTCCGAACACCGAGAGAGCATTGGCAAGCAGGCAAAATTCATCGCAACAATCAGCCGAATTCAGGATCATCTGAAAAAGATGGTCGATGAAACAGACGAGTTCAGGCAGAAACTTGATTCGGCCGAAGGCATGTATCTTAGAGATTCTCTGACCACGCTTGATAACCGCCATGCGTTTGATGCAAAACTGGACAGCGAATATATCCGTTGGAAGAGATATCGCACGGACCTTACAGTGGCGGTTATAGACGTCGACAACTTCAAAATGATCAATGAAAAGTACGGTCATCCTGCTGGAGATCGAGCCTTGCAAGTTATTGCGCGCGCGCTCAGATCAAAAATCAGAGCAAGCGATTTCATAGCCAGATACTCTGGAGAAAAATTTGCTGCCATCTTCATCAGCACGCCTAAGAGCGCTGTGGCCGCGGCTTTGCAGAAACTCAATGAAGCGGTGAGAGACATTCCGTTCCATTTCAAGGACAGCAAGGTGGAAATTACCGTGTCGATAGGCGCGGCCACATTTGAGGGCGAGAGCGAACCCGCAGCAATTTTCGGCAATGCCGAAAAGGCTCTGACCGAAGCCAAAACAAGCGGCAAGGATTGTTTTAAGTTATATTCGGAACAAGACTAGTCTGGCATAGTTACAAGAATGTAGACCCCGCCGAGGATGCTCGGTGGGGTTTGTTTTTGCTTTTCATAATCATGTCTCAAGGAAACAGTAATTTTCTGATTAATTGACGAACGCGGTTGCTGACTTTGAAGTCTTCTTGGGAAGGGCAGATAAACGAAAAGATCCCTAATTTAGGGATCTTTTCGTAGTCAGAATGTCTCATCATGAGATTGTTAATTCTGAATTTTGAAGCTGCGTGCCGCCGCAAGCATCCAATCGCCGGCAGCCACGTATGTTTTAACGACGAAGCACAATATTGGATTGTCGCGCTTAATTGTTTAACAAGCTCCGTCCAGTATTTCGATAATTTGCGGGTTCGTACTTTCGCCGCTAGCCAGCCACAAATGTATCATGCACGCATTGCTGTTTCGAGGAAAAGGACCTACAACAAAATTACAGCAACTTGTCGTATCGCCTTCAAACTTAACGCAGATATTGCCGGAAGGACCGCAGTTTTCAATGAGCAGGCTTTCGTCTGTTATGAACATTTTTCGTAAAGAAGCAAGGGCCGAGTTATGATGCAAGCCGCCGTTTCGCCATAATATATAATCATCTTCTGTTGAAATTGAACCATAGCCGCCGTCGCTGCATTCATAGTATGGACCGTTATCGCATTTTGTTCCGATGCAAATCATAGTGCACGGAGAATTGTATCTTCCCAACGCGATAGCTTTGGCCTGAACCAATTTTGTAGAGGAGACAATTGCAGACTTGATTCCTTCGAGGACGCTGATTTTTGCATCCCTTTTGAGATCTATAAATTTGGGCGCTGCCGTGGCTGCCAATATTCCAAGGATTACCAAAACCGCAATCAATTCAATAAGAGTAAAACCCGATTTCCTCATATCTTGTAATCCTCAAAAATGCAAAATTTATATATATTATTCTTGACAAAACATAGAAATAAATATTGATGACTCACAATTTATGATTTGATCATCTTTGGGTATCGATGGCATTACGCAGATAGGAATTCGCTATTATGCAGGCAAATACTGCAAGTTTTTATTGCCGCACTTATTGTGAATGACAATTAATTACGTTTGATAGGTAATGTTTATGAAGATTCATGCAAAAAAGAATTTAATCAAAGGATCTGCCTTTAAAGTATATTGGTCGATTGTTTAAGCAGTTATGTCATGATTAATATCTTTGCTGAATCGAAGGATGCGCAGAATTAAAATCTATTTGGATTTTTCGCATCCTTCTGAAAGTTTTTCCAAAAGTTCTTCGGCATTCAGAAACCCTCCGAGTATTCGCATATTCCCGCATTTGTCTTTGAAAATAAGCGACGGCAACCCTTTGATGCCCAGTTCATCGCTCATTCTGGCGGTTTCTTCTGTCGCTTCGGTCATGTCGGCATAATAGAGCGTGGTTCCCAACAGACGCTCCTGAACTCGCGGATCGGCAAACGTTTCATGTTCATATTGTTTGCAAGCCGAGCACCAATCGGCCTTGAGATCGATAAGAACTTCTCCGTTGGGATCAAGAACGCTCTTGGCATGCTGAAGCGATGAAATTTGCGAGAATCTGCTCATGAAAGAGTTTTCTTTTAAAGCCTCTTCGCCCGCCAAAAAGCAAAAGGCCAGCAGCGATAAGGAAAGGGCAGCGGTTATCAGTCTCGGCATGATGCCCGAGTGTCGCATGCATACGTATATCGCGGCGATGAGAACGAGCAATGAGCATCCTGCGGGGAGAATAATCGGCGGCATCAGGCTGTTAAGCAGAAAGAGCGGCACGCAAAGAGACAGTATTCCTGTCGTCCGTTTGACGGTATCCATCCATTTGCCAGGGCGTGGGAGAGCTTTTTTTCCGAATGCGCCGATCGCCAGCATCGGCAATCCCAGGCCAAGACCCAAAAGGTAGAGGCAGATGCCTCCTGCCACCGCATTGCCGTCGCTAATCGTATACAGCAATGTTGCGGAGATAGGCGCTGTCGTGCATGGGGAGCAGACGAGCGCAGTAATGCAGCCGATAATGAAAGCTCCCAAAAGCGAGCCGCTTTTTTGCCTGTCGGAAACCGAAGTCAGTTTTTGGGACCAAGATGCCGGCAGGCTAAGTTCGAAAAGCCCGAGCATGGACGCCGAGAGAATTGCGAACACGCAAGAAAATGCAATGAGCACTGCAGGGCTTTGCAAAAATGCGTGGATGCTTGACCCGAACATGCCCGCAAGGATGCCAAGAACCGCATAGGTGACGGCAATTCCTTCGGTGAAACAGAATGTGACGGGCAGAGTTGCAACAGCTCCCTGGCGTTTTTTTCCGCCGAACAAAATCATGCTCAGAACGGGATACATAGGAAAAACGCATGGAGTGAATGCCAATGCGATGCCGACTCCCAAGAAAGCAAGGATTTCCCAAACGCCTATATTCAGATTCTGCGAATCCGGCTGTTCAATAATGATTTTGTCTGAACTTTTTGCTTTTGCTTTAATTGATGGTTCTGAGCCTGAGTTATGGCTTGCTTTGGCCGGGAGGGCTATTGAGCGGCGGACCGGCTGGTAGCACATGCCCTGAGTGCATCCCTGAAATGAGTAAGAAACTGGGCTGCTGGCATGTTCCGTATTTACGGAGATTTCTGTCTTAATGAAATAGACTTCGCTGTCTCCCATGAATTCGTCGGTATGCGGCAGGCCGGCCTTCGTTTCGACAGCGAGTTCGCGTCCATCGGCGTCGGTTGCGCGCATCATGTGCCGGTAAAGGTAGTATTCGGGCGCTATGGAAAACTTGACCGTAAGACGCTTCCCGTCGTCGGAAACGAAGGGCTGATCCGCGAAGGCTTCGGATACCGATAGGTATTCTGCTTTTTGCGGCGTTTCGGCAAGTCCTAAACCAAAAGGATCGGCTGGAGCAGCAGCCGACAAATCGGCAAAAAAGAATGCTGAGGCTGCTGCAAAAATAGCATTGCGAAAAAATTTCGTGATCATGATGTTTTAGCGTCCTGCCGGGGTCAATCAGAGATTTTCTTGTGAACAGATTCTATCATGCGGCAGATCTCAGAATATTTTCAAAGTTGCCCTTGAAAAACGGCGAGCGTAACCCCATCTAGAAACAAGACGGGAAATTCCCGCAATGTTTGATTAAATCGAAGCCACTAAACATGGTCTTTAGGAGAATACAAAATGGCAATTCGTCCTTTGCACGACAAAGTAATCGTAAAGAGAAATGAAGAAGAAACCAGATCTGCAGGCGGAATCGTTCTCACTGGTTCTGCTGCTGAAAAGTCTACTCGCGGCACCGTGATCGCAGTAGGCGCAGGCCGCACTCTCGACAATGGCCAGATTAAGCCAATGTCCGTTAAGGTCGGCGACCTCGTAATCTTTAATGAAGGCTATACCACCAAGACCGAGAAACTCGATGGTGAAGAAGTGCTGATCCTCTCTGAGAACGATATTCTCGCAGTTGTCGAGAACTAATAGTTTTTCCGAAGCACCAGTTTTATACATATAGGCTGAAGCCTAATTTTCAAGGAATCAAAAATGTCCGCAAAAGATGTTCTGTTTGGCAATGATGCCCGCGCCAAGATGCTTGAAGGCGTAAATATCCTCGCAAATGCTGTTAAGGTAACTCTCGGTCCAAAAGGCCGCAACGTAGTTCTCGACAAGGCTTACGGCGCTCCGACCATCACCAAGGATGGCGTTACCGTTGCTAAAGATATCGAACTCGAAGACAAGTTCATGAACATGGGCGCTCAGATGGTCAAGGAAGTTTCTTCCCAGGCTAATGACGCAGCTGGCGACGGCACGACCACCGCAACCGTTTTGGCTCAGGCCATCGTTTCCGAAGGTCTTAAGGCAGTGGCTTCAGGCCGCAATCCTATGGATTTGAAGCGCGGCATCGACAAGGCTGTCGCAGCGGCAGTTGCTGAACTCAAGAATCTTTCCGTTCCTTGCGACAGCACTAAGGCTATTGCTCAGGTCGGCACCATTTCTGCAAACTCTGACGCTACCGTCGGCAAGATCATCGCTGAAGCGATGGAAAAGGTCGGTCGCGACGGCGTTATCACCGTTGAAGAAGGCACCGGTCTTGAAGACGAACTCAAGCTTGTCGAAGGCATGCAGTTCGATCGCGGTTACCTTTCTCCATACTTCATCAACAAGCAGGACAACGGCTCCGTAGAACTCGACGAACCTTTCGTGCTTCTCGTTGACAAGAAGATCAGCAATATCCGAGACATCCTTACTCTGCTCGAAGGCGTTGCCAAGGCAGGACGTCCGCTTCTTATCATCGCTGAGGACGTAGAAGGCGAAGCTCTTGCTACTCTCGTCGTCAACAACATGCGCGGCATCGTCAAGGTTGCAGCGGTCAAGGCTCCAGGTTTCGGCGATCGCCGCAAGGCAATGCTTCAGGATATCGCTATCCTTACCGCCGGCACCGTTATTTCTTCCGAACTCGGAATGGAACTTGACAAGGCTCAGCTTGAAGATCTCGGCAAGGCAAAGAAGGTTGTCATCACCAAGGACAACACCACCATTATCGATGGCTGCGGCGACAAGCAGGACATCGAAGAACGTGTTGCTCAGATCCGCCAGCAGATCAAAGACACAACTTCTGATTACGACAAGGAAAAATTGCAGGAACGCGTTGCGAAGCTTGCAGGCGGCGTAGCCGTCATCAAGGTCGGCGCGGCAACCGAAGTCGAAATGAAGGAAAAGAAGTACCGTGTAGAAGATGCGCTCCATGCAACCCGTGCAGCCGTCGAAGAAGGCGTTGTTGCAGGTGGCGGTGTGGCTCTTGTCCGCGTAGCTTCCAAGATTGCAGGACTTCAGGGCGACAACGAAGATCAGAATGTCGGCATTCGCGCAGCTCTTATCGCGATGGAAGCTCCTCTTCGCCAGATCGTTCTCAACGCAGGCGACGAACCGTCTGTTGTTGCCAACAAGGTTAAGG
>JAZQPH010000298.1:0-46522 GCA_045628385.1 Succinivibrionaceae bacterium | reverse complement strand
AAGAGCCATAAGCAATGCCGCATGATCCATCGCCCAGGCTCGGGTCGCCCGCAAGGTTTGCATCTGCAAGAGCTTTTTCTGTAGCCGCAGCAGCCAAAATCCCGGCCCTGCCCATAGTACGGGTGCGCATTCTGGAATACTCGGGCAAAGCGGCTTCGACTTTTGCGCCGATGCTTGTGAGCATGCCCTTGCACAAAGACAATTCGGGCACGCGTTTCACCGCGGATTTGCATGATTTAAGAAAATCTACCGCTTCGCCGACATCGCTTCCCAAAGGAGAATATCCGCCCATTCCCGTTATCACAACCCGTCTCATCAAATCATTCCGCCGTTAACGTTTATGGTTTCTCTTGTAATGTAGGCCGCACCGTCGCTCATAAGAAACGAAACGGCAGCGGCAACGTCTTCTGGCTTGCCTGCTCTTAAAAGAGGAACTCTTTCAAGATGGCGCGCTATTATTTCGTCCGAAGCCATGTCAGTGGCGATTATTCCGGGTGCGACCGCATTTACCGTTATCCCGCGTTTTCCGAGCTCCAAGGCCAGAGATTTGCATGCCGCAATAATCCCCGCTTTTGATGCTGCATAGTTGCTTTGTCCTCGATTGCCAACAATTCCCGCAACTGATGAGATTGCGACAATTCTGCCGCCGTTTCTCAGCCTGATCATCGGCATGATGCAGGGCTGCAAAGCATTGAAAAAACCGCCAAGATTGGTATCAATAACGCTTGTCCACTGTGTTTTTGTCAATCCAGGGAAAGGTCCGTCATCAGCGATCCCCGCATTGAGCACCACGCCCCAATAAGCACCGTTGGCATCTATGTCCGCAACAATTGCCGCTTCCGTATCCTCGGAATTTCTTATATCAGCGCGAAGCAGAGTTATTTTTGCTCCTGAAGTTTCAAGGGATGATTTAAGCGCCAAAGCTTCCGATTCATGACTTCTGTAATGCAAAGCCAGATCAAAACCGTCAGAGCACAATTTTGCGGCTATAGCTTTGCCAATGCCGGTAGCAGATCCGGTTATGAGAATTCTTTTTCTTTCGGCGGACGCTTCAGCCATGATTTCCTCCGTCTATCCTCTGCCGATACCCAACTCTGTTCTGTTCAATACCGTAAAACGGCCTTTTGCAAGCATCGTCCCGTCGTCGGACGAAGCATCGACGACGGCAATGACCGTGTCGCTATCGCAAAAATATTCGGCAACTTCCGTGACAATCACGGTTCCTGACGAAATCGAATCCTCGCAGCTGAATTCAAGGCTGCGAATTGCGGCAATTACCCCCGATGTCATGGGCGCCCCGTCCTTACGGCAGACAAGAGCTGCGGCAATTGACTGCGCCATAATCTCGGAAAGCGCGATTGCGGGAATGCTGCCGTCTTCGCGCATTGCGGTCAATTTGCGCTTTCCGATCTCGAGATAAAATTTTCCGCGCACCGCCTCGTCAGAAACGGCAAGAGGACCGTCAATCATCAGCATGCCGCGCTTTTGCGGCATCAGCGCATAAAACTCTTCGCCTGACGGCAAGTTGTCTGTTCTCATTTGCTCACGCCGCTCCAAAAATCAGCGATGCGTTGCTGCCGCCGAAAGCAAAAGAATTGCTCATGATCGCCTTGCCGTACTCAATCTTGACGCCGTCTTGCAGCACCAAACCGATATCAGAAAAATCAGGATCTACCTCGCCTGGCGCATACGGATGATAAGGCAGGCTGAGTCCGTATTTGAAAACAAGGAAACACAGGTATGCTTCCACGATAGCCGCTGCGCCCAGCGTATGACCCGTCAAATGCTTGGTCGACGACACGGGTATGGCTTTGCCTTCGCGCATATCCTTGGCAAGCAATTTTGCTATTTTGGCTTCCATTGCGTCATTTAGCTGCGTTCCTGTTCCGTGAGCGTTGATATATCCGATATCAATCGGGCTAAGTCCGGCTTTCAAAAGCGCGGCCTCCGCCGCTGCGTATCCGTATATTCCCGAAGGTTCTGGCGATGAGGCATGATAAGCATCGGATGTTGCGCCCCAACCCAAAAGTTTCATCGCCGAATGCCCAAGATTCTCTTTGCATAAAATCGTTGCGGCGGCGCCTTCAGCGATATTTATTCCCGATCTGTCTTTGTGAAACGGCAGGCAGCGCGACTTTGAAAGAGCTCCCAAAGAATAAAATCCCTGCACGGAAACGGCAGAAAGCGAATCGGCACCCGCAACAACGACGGCATCGCATATGCCGGATTCAATAAGTTTTGCCGCGCTGATGCACGCCAAAGCCGATGAAGTGCATGCAGTGCAGACACTGTAGCAAGGACCTTTTATATCAAAAAACTGCCTTGCAAAGGACGACAGCGTTCCGCGCTCGTACCGTCTTTCGTCATAATCGAGCTTTCCTTCACTGGCGAAGCTGATCCTGGCATTTTCCTCGGTATCTGAAGAATCTCCCGTCGATGTTCCCACCACCGCGCCGACGCGATCCGCGCCGTATCTTTTGATGCACTCCAAAACATCAGGCAGGATATTCTCAAAACAACGAAGCAGCATGCGGGCGCATCTTGAAAGCGGCAGGCGCCATTTAGGTAGCTCGCAGGAGAGAATTCCCAAGACGGCCGACTCGCCTCCAGGCAAATATCCTGGAAGTTCCCTAAGCCCGCAAGGCACGCCACGCGATATATTTATCGCAGTTTCCTCATCGCTTGCCCCAAGCGTCGACAGCGACGAAAAACCATTACAATAAAGCATTCACCTGTCCTCTACCCCAGCCCCGCACCCCGTTATTATCGCAAGCGCAAATGCGGCCGCCAAACCGAACGCCAGAACAATTCCGAAGGATGCGGCAACGGCAATCCTTGAACAAGCAAGAATGCCAAAGCACAGTTCAGTCGTCAAAAAAGACACCAAAAGCGAAAATGCGGCATGCAGCCTATCTTTGGAACGCGCCGAGGCCATGAACACGCAATAATCCGCCCCAAGTCCCAAAATCATAATGCTCGCCAGCACCGAAAACAGATTGAAATAATCGATGATGAAGTAATCTGCAAGGATTCCTGCCGCAATTCCGCCGCCAACGGAAACCAAGAAACAAACAGATGCGCCCCGCCCTACGGCACAGGCGAGCAAAACCGCGACGGCCACGTAAGATCCAATAAAAAGCCATGTCATCGCGTTCCTGATTTCAGAAAACGCCGATTCCCATTTTTGGGCCTCAGCCAGGCGAACAAGCCCATATTGCTCCAATTTTTCCAGAAGCCGCGGATTGTTTCCCGACACGCGAACAAGCATTGCTCTTTCGGTCATATGCAGAGGCATCCCCTCGGGCAAATCATCCGCGCCGAACGCATGATTTTCTTCGATACCGCTTTGCTCTTCTGATACGTCAATCCCTTCCGCCGCATATGCTTTTTGCAAATCGGCAAACCGCAGTCTCTTCATGCGCATGTATTCTGCCTGTCTTTTGGCAGAAGAAACAAACAGACACGGAGCAAAGATGCTGCCTCTTTCAGAAGACGAAAGGGACGACAGCAAATCGTCGCATCGCTCAAGCAGATCGCCGCTGTCGCCGTTAAGCACATACAATACCTGATTTGCCTCGCCGCCGAACAATGCCGTTTTTATTTCCTTATCCATATCAGCAAGTCCTTCGTCCTGAGATTGCATTGACGACGGCTGATCGTCAATGCAGGCAAGCGGCGCAACGCAGGCCGCCGCAAAAACCAGCAAAACTGCGATATATTTCCCCGCGTTCTCTGGAATTCTGCACAATCGGTTCAGAACGCCCGCGCAAGGATGCGGAATTTCCCCTTTTTTTACGTTCATGCCCATCAAGACAAATTTGGCATAAGCGCAGGAAAACGCCAGCGAAGCCACAGCAAAAACCGCCAACTGCTTCAAAATGCCAATATCGGCAAAAGCCATAGCCAAGTATGCCCATGAACTTGTGAGAAAACTGACAAAAAGAGCTTTGGAAAACGATTTTTTCATTGCCTCGTCGGCATGCTCGCGCCTTCTTGCGAACAAGCACGCATGCAGCGCGTAATCAAAACAGATGCCGACAAGGCACGCTCCGAATGCCAGCGCGATCACATGCATTTTTCCGAATACCGCAACTTCCGAAGCCGCACCGAAAATCATGGCAAGCCCCATCATCGCCGCCGAAGAAATTATCGGCAATGCGCTTCTGAACACGAACAGCAGCATCGCTAGAGACAAAATGGATGCGCAAGCGGAAATTAAGGCTACGTCGCCGGAAGCTTTGTCGGCGTTGTCGGCAGCAAAAAACGGCGCCCCCGAAAAAATCATTCTTATTCCGTCGCGTTCCAGTCTGATTTTCTCTGCTCGCAATAGTTTCAAAAGACCAGAACGGGCAGCATCTCCGCTGCCGCAGTCGCCTTCGAAAAGGTAATAATTACTGCCTCTTTGCACCAAAATCTTCCCGTCAGCATCCTCAGAAAAAACGGACGGAAACGCACTTGCCATCTTGCGAACAGCCAGGTAAGGATCGGCTTTTATCTCCTGTTCCGACGGGGGAACAAAGGGCGCAAACAGAACGCTTTTGACGAATTTTTCGGCATCGCGGGGAGAATATTCGTTCTTCATCAGCCATGACGGCCCGGGCAGCGCGTTTCTGTGCAAGAAATAGAATTGACCGAGTTCCCCGAGCCATGAATGATCCGCTATTTTGGCAAACTGGGAGTCACTGATTTTTCCTTTGAGATCGTCGTATGCAAACGCTGAGCGCTCTGATTGCTCGATGAGCACGACAAACCGCGACGAAAGCAATTCCGCGATCTCTTTTTCGCCCGCATCCGAGCTTGATTCAGGAATCAAAGACGCAAGATTGGAATCGAGCCATTCTGCGCCCGAACTGATTACTCTTGCCACGGCGGCCGCGCATACCGATACAAATACGGCTGCAATTAAAATTTTTGACCAGTTCTCAGTTATCCGGGGCACCGCAAAACTTCCTCAGGAGATTTTCGGAATCATCTTCCGAAACGGCACCTTCAAACGAAATTGATATTTTTCCGCCCCCTTTTTCGGACACCGTCACCTCCGACGCAAAGCCGTTTTCAATCCGCATGGCGATATTTTCAACGAAATTTCCCAGCGTCTCATTTTTGGGCACAAGCACGAAAGTGCGCGCCCCTTTGGCTCCGTGCGCGCCGATCTCAAAATCTTTTTCAAGAGATGCTATATCTCCGGACGCAAGCTTTTGCGTAATCGACGCCATGGCTCCGAACCCCAAATTTCCTCCGCCCGATTCAATTATCTCGCCGTCGGATCCGTACGTTTCGATAACTCCCCCGTCCAGCAAAACGGCAATTTCGACAGGTTCGGTTGTTTTCCAGCAAAGACCGCGGTCTGCGTCAATGAGCACCTTTCCCCGAGAAAGGTAATGTCTTCCGTTTGAGGACATGTAGCGATCCTGGGAAAAATCAGCGCTTATTCTCGGCTTAGCCGCAGAAATTAAAACTTCGGCATCTTCGGAAAGCATAGCCGAACCTTGTGAGCAGCCAAGGAATCCTGTCGCCAATGCGAATATTCTGAAGCAAGCCGCCGCATATGCCGAATTCATATTGGTCAGTCCTCCTCGTCTGGCGAGCCGAGTTCCGCCAAATATTTCGACAAAGTTTCAACAAATGACGCAGGCATAAAGAACTCGAGCGATTCAGAGCCTTTTTTTACATGAACCTGAACGCTTTCCGCCTTGAGGCAAACCTCGTCGCCACGCTTTATCTCAAAGGCACACTTCAGGCGATGCTCGAATTCAAGCAAAGATACTTCTACCGTGAAACGGTCGTAAAGACGAAGCGGCTTGATAAATTTAAGATTGGTCGTAACAACCGGAAGAGCAAACCCCTCATCGGCCATTCTCAGGTACCCAAATCCCATTGCATCGAGCATGTCGCCGCGAGCAGCATCCATGTAACGAAGATAGTTGCCGTGCCATACAATTCCAAGGGGATCGCATTCGCAAAATTCCACTCTTCCGCAGAATGAATGCTTGTGCAATGTCTTCGTATCCATCGTCATGACTCCCAAAACGGGTAAAAATTAAACCAATCAAGCGGAGAAGCGAGCAACATTTCCTCCATTTCCGAAGCAAATCTTGAACATAGCGCATCTGCGTCTTCGCTTCTGCTGCCGCGGCGCAATTTAATCTTTCCCCAAGATCTGAAATGAAGGCTCGGTTCTTTGTCTTCTTCGGCATGCAAACAATATAGCGTATATACGGGAAGCCCAAGCAAAGACGCCAATATCCAAGGACCGTGGGGCAATTTTGCCCGCGCACCCAAAAAATCGACTTCAGCGCACCTTGCGCCTTCATGCAGCATTCTGTCAGCAGCCATCACGATCCATTCGCCGTTCTGAGCTCTTTGCGAAAGTTCCATTGCCGTTGCGGGCGTTATCTCGTCAACGGACATAATTTCCGTCTGTGCTTCGGCGCTTTCGGAACTCATAGACTTCATGAGCTCCATGAACTTGCGGTTATGTTCCGCAAGCATCAAAACGGTAAGTTTTTTGCCAACGGAGAATCTGTTCACCGCACGGAATATTTCGGCATTTCCGATATGCGAGCAGATGATAAAAGCGCCTTTCTCCGATTTAGCGACCGAAAGCGCCAATTCCAGCGCACCGTCCTTCGAAATAAAATCTTCGAACACGGTTTCGCCTCTCCACGCAAGAAGTCTGTCCAGCATGGATTCAGCAAATCTTGCTATATGGCGTCTCGAAGATACTTTGGGCAACAGAACGCCCCTGCCTTCGGCAAAATGCTTAAACCGTTCAAGATAATCATTCGAAATGCCGCGAAGACGCGGGCTGCATGCCCAAGCAAAAAATGCAACGGCTGCCGTCAGACGGTATGCGGTTGTCTTTCCCAACAGTCTGCGGACAAAAAGCACAAATCTGATGCCTGATGACGACGTGTTTTCCCGGCTGTCGCGCCAAGAGCGCTTGCTGCTCACAAATATTGTCTCCGCCGCACCGCAAAATAATGAAGAGTTTTTTCCGCGCACAGTTTCGTGTGCATCAGCGAAATCCGCAGATTATCCATAAAAGGGGCAAAATTGCTAACGTTGCCTTTGATATAGCGGACTCGGACTTTCTGTTCGATAAAATCGACTCCGCTCCAGTACATGCGAACCAGAATTTCCGTATCAAAATCCATTCTTGAGCCTATTTTGCGCTTTTTGACCAGACTGACGGCCCGCTCCGCGGGATACACTCGCATGCCGCACATGGAATCGACGATTTTCCACATGCCGAGTTCGACAGCCACCCAAAAATGAGTGGCATAACGCACCAGCACTCTCACCCTGTCGGGGTTTTCATACTCGGGAACGCCCAAGATGATTTTATTCTCGTTGTTCCTGCTCAGTTTGGCAAAAACCGGTATGGCTTCGATGTCCAGCTGGCCGTCGGCATCTATCTGCATAACATGCGAAAAACCGAGCGATTGCGCAAGAAGAAGTCCTTTTATGAAAGCGGCTCCTTTGCCGCTGTTTTGTGCAAGTCTCGCAAGCGACACCGAAAAAGATGCGTTTTGAGGTTCCTCGCAGCAGCCGCCAAGAGCGGCAATGCCCGATCTCAGTTTTTCGGCTTCAGTCTCGGGATTTCCGTCATCAACGACGATTACGGAATATCCGAACGCGGCAATTCTGGGAAGCATAGCCAGAAGCGGCCCGGCATGCCTGTAGCAAGGAATTACGATGCACATTCCGAAACTCATGACTTCCTGCCTTGTTTGAGCGAAAAGGCGCCTTTGACGGCAACCCGATCCTGCGTTTTGGCGACAAACAAGATGCATCCTGGCTTCGTCATATCAATCTCAATGCTGAATCTGTCCCCAGGATACACAGGCGCAACAAATTTAGCGGTATCAAGGCAAAATCCGCCGTTTCGGGTTCCGAACGAGTCAGATGCAAGCTCCATGATCCATGACAGAATGGCTACGCCTGGGACCACGGGATTTCCGTCAAAATGACCGTCAAGCCAATCGAGATCGGCCGGTATAAACGCCACTGCGACCCGCCCCTTCTCGGTGCGCTCAACGCAAAAATCAGGAGATTTCATGATTATCCGAACCTTTTTCCGAAAACATCCCGCATACGGCGGCGTAATCGGTCTTGCCGTTTGCAAGATGCGGAATATCCTCCGCAATTATGATTTTTCGCGGCATGGCCAAATCAATGATCTTGCCGCGCAGGCATGAACGCAATTCCTTAAAAAAAGTTCCGTGCCCGCATATGTCTCTGTGCAGTTTTGCTTTGTCATCAAGAACCGCCGCCGCACCGACAAAAATTCTTTCGCCGCGCCTGTAAACAATCACGGCAGCATCCGCAATTGCTGAATCTTCCCGCAATGCATTTTCTATTTCATCGAGGCTTATCCTTACATCCTCGATTTTTACGATTCTGCCGGACCTGCCGATTACGTCAAACCTGCCGTCTGCTCGAACGTTTATGACATCGTCGCCGATAAACGGCGATTCTGAAGCATAAGGAGAATACAGGCATATCAGCCCGGTCCCCTCATCAAAAATATTCCCGTCCCTTAAAACAGCAACTTTGTTGCCTGCCAGAGGAATTGCAGGCTCATCGCCGCAACAGGATTCTCTGAAAGCGATTGCGCCGATTTCGGTGCATCCGTATATTTCCGTAACCGCATCCACCCCAAAAACCGTACGAGCATTCATAAGCGCCTTTTTGGACAAGATGCCTCCGGAACTTATGACACGGGCGCAGCCGCTTATTCTGATTTCAGGATCAATTCGTTTAAGGAAAGCCGGCGTTGCGGCGAAAACAAACTTCTCTGACCTTTTCGCGGCTTCGCCCAGCATGGACATGCCTGTTATCATTTCATCAAAGACGCAATGCCCGCGGAGCAGCGGAAACAAAAACGTCTGAAACAAACCGTAAGAATGTATCAGCGGCGCCGTGCTTGCAACCATTTCGCTACCCGATCCCGCGCCGAAAACAGATACGGACGCTGTTGCCTCGCCTTCGCATAAAAGCAGATCTCTCGTTATCCGTTTTGGCTTGCCGGTCGAACCAGACGTGCATTGCGAAATCCGCATGGTTCTTCGGTCGAAACATTTCCACGCCGCGCTGATTTCATCCGATGCCATTTGGGCTTCTTCTTCAGTCATGCGATCATAATCGGCAACGACATCGCCCCAAGAAACCGCATATCGCGAATTATCTTGTAAATAACAGTCATCCGAAAGCAAACAGACAGATCTCTTCGAACCTGCGATTTCTATGCTGCGAGGCAAAAGAGAATTTGGAAAAACAAGGTGATAGCCCAAAGCGCCGGCGGCAAAAGCCGCCGCAACAGCCAACCTGCCGTTGCAGGCGACGATGATTTCATTTTTCTCATCGGCGCTGCCTGATATTGTTTTGATTCTGCCGATCAGAAGATGCGCCAAACACTTGATATCGGCTATTGAGTATGCCCGCGATTGTGACAAAACCGCAAGGCGCTTATTCAGATCAAAATCAGAAAACAGAGCCGCAAAATCAATTTTTGCACAGTTTTCTGACATATCAGCCTTCGGCAGATATTTTGGCCACGGCGATGGCAGCGATATCTCCTATCGTGCGGACAGAAGAAAAATCGTCCGCAGTGAACTTGCATCCAGTTTTGCGCTGCAATTCGGCAACAAGATCGATGGCATCAATCGAATCCAAATCCAAGTCATCGGCAATCAACGCATCCTCGGTAATCGATTCGGCATCAATTCCGAAATTTTTTACCAAGACATTTTTAATTTCTTCGATAAGCTGCTCTTTCGTGAAAGCCGCCATATTTTGCTCCACAACCCTTTCTTAATTAACTTTTCCGTTGGCTTCTATAAAAGACGCCAATTCGGCAACTGATGCGAAGTATTGCTTAATATTGGGATCGTCTTGGGATATGGTAATTCCGAAAACGCTCTTAAGCCCTAGTCCCAGTTCCAGCGCATCAATGGAATCAAGTCCGAGACCGTCGCCGAACAAAGGCGCATCCGTATCTATGTCTTCCGGTTCAAGATCTTCAAGATTCAGCGTCTCCACGATCATTTTCTTTACTTTGAGAATCAGCTCATTGCCCGGCATCGTTACTTCCTTCTGTTCCCGAAAGCCTTTGTTCATAAAATTCTTCCAGGTATCTATTCAATTTCCTTGCGGCAAGAGGCGCGGAGTCGCCATCTTCAGCAATTTCACGCCAATTTATCAAATTTCCGCATACTACTTTATATATTGGCACTTTATTTGGGGCACGGCATGCAAAAAAACCTTTGTTGAGATAATTTCTGTCCGAGCAGTCTATGAATATCGGATATATCGGCAAATCCAGACGGCAAGCTAAATTTGCCGCACCGCGGTGAAATGACATCTTTTCATAATTCTTGGTTCTGGTGCCTTCGGGAAAAAGTATCAAACTGTCTCCGTCTGCGAGTTTTTGCTGCAAATCCTCAAAAGGCGACTCGTTGCTCACATACCCCAAATTCAGGATCAAAGAACGCATGAACCCATTCAGCAATGATTTTTTGACCATGACGCAGGCACTCGGACCAAAACGGGAAGTAAGTATCAAGGCGTCTATGAGAGACGGATGATTTGCAATTATGATTGCTCCCCGCAAAGAGGAAATATTGCAAAGATCATCCGATTTGACTCTGAAACATCCGAGTATGGCACCTGCCGCGATAAATATGCGATTTGTCATCCTAACGGTATTTCTTAGAATGTTTCGGCGTTTTGCGCGGTTCCTGACCAATAATACCAGCGCTCCGTAAAACGGCACCCCCATGATTACGGTGCCGATGATAAATCCGCCATACAGAACGCACGTTCCCGCCGAACGCAGCAATATGAGCGGAAATTCCAAACACCCCATGCCGAACCTGCGGATTGCGTATCCCAAAGTCATGTCCATTCTCCGATTTATAAAACAATTTTATCCCATAAGCCGCGCTAAATTGCCTCATTCACTGTTGCCAACCATAAGATTAAATCGGACAATGCCTCAGCGGCAATTTACGGATGCCAAGCGATGGATCATATATATCTAACTCAAGCAGACTTCATATCTAACTCATACCGAGGCATTGAGGATTTTGCCCTGCCCGCAGAGTCCGAGCGCCAGCCGCTAAAAAGCGATCCGAGAATAACGGCTGTTCCGATGATGCTAAGAAGGAGACTATCGGACGGAAGCAGGCTTGCCGCAGCGCTCGGAATGTCTATGCTGCGCAAAGCAAAAGCACAAAACCTTGCAATTAATCATGTCGTATTTGCTTCACGCGGCGGAGAAATGGACTGCTCCATAAAACTCTTGGAAGATATGGTAAAAGGCGGAGGGCTTTCTCCGGCTGTGTTTTCAGCATCTGTGCACAATGCAGGCGCGGGAGCAATGACAGTAGCAAGCGGCTATCACGGAACTGTATCGGCAATATCGGCAGCAGACGAAACTCTTTTTGCAACCATCGCCGAAACAGCGGCCTCTTTGTCTGAAGAACAGAAATTATGTTCATTGGCAGTTCTTTGGGAAGATCGCATTGCGTGCGACGATCTGGATTTTAAAAAACTTGGTCCTGACAGGCCCTATGCTTTAGCGATGATTCTTAGTTCATGCAAAGCATCCGAAAGCATCAGGATTCCACTAGACTATGCTTGGCTGTCGGGAATGGATGCATATGCGTTTGCTAAATTTCTGGCAAGCAAGCGGCATTAACGCTAAACACGACACAAATATTCGAAACCCTTTCGGAACGCATGAGCATGAAAAAAAGAGAACTGTCTGAATATGATGTCTTTTCGAGAAACGACTGGACAGCGCTTGGCCGAAGAATCGCTTTTAACCAAGATGAGCTCGCAAATGCCGATTTTGTAGGAAGCAAAGACGAGTTACAAAAGTCGTCCGTGCCCCTTGCAGAACTGATTTCCATGAAAATATTGGCGGCCGCATCGAGTAAAGCCAAAGAATCCGAATTTCTCGGGCTTGGACGAAATCGCCCTACGTTTGTCATTGCGCTGTCGGGCTCCGTGGCTTCAGGCAAATCATGCTTTGCCGAAAACCTCTGCCGCCTGCTGTCCATGAGTCCATGGAACATAAAAGCAAGATGCGTGACGACTGACGGTTTTTTATTCCCTAACCGCGAACTCGAACGAAGAGGCATTCTTGACAGAAAGGGCTTTCCTGAATCTTATGATTCCGCGGCTTTGGCGGAATTTGCAATGAACGCCAAAACAGGAAATCCATGCTCGGCCCCGGTGTATTCGCACGAGACCTACGACATAGTCGAAGGAAAGCGTCTGGATCTGCCGAAAGGTCTTGATGCCGTCATAATCGAGGGCGTATGCACGCTGCAGCCGTCACAAGAAGAAGGTCGCAGGTCTTTGAAAGAGATTGCGGATCTCAGGATATATATCGATGCCGACGAAAGGCACGTTTATTCATGGTATGAAAAGAGAGTGTTTTCGCTCGTCACCAAAGCAAAACAGACCAAGACGGGATTTTATACGCGGTATGCGGCAAAAACCGACGATGAAATTAAATGTACCGCAGCCGACGTATGGAAAAGAATCAATCTGAAAAATTTAATCGAATTCATCGAACCGACAAAATTTGCAGCTGACATTATTGTCAGAAAAGATCAAAACCACGAGGTAAGCGAGATCCTTATCAGACGCTGAGCAAGTCTTTCCGGGGAATACAAAAAAAGGAGCCAATTGGCTCCCTTTTTCAAGATATAGCGATATGCCGCAACAAGTATTACTTCTTGTAACGAACAGCGAGGTTGTCAAGACGTGCGTTTGCGTTGTCAGCAGCAGCCTGAGCAGCAGCAACATCAGACTTAAGAGCGTCAACCTGAGCTGCGAGGTTATCAACCTTTGCAGAAAGTGCGTTTACGTCGTTCTGAAGCTTGGAAGTGTCCTGGCAGCCAACGAGAACTGCGGAACCAAGTACGAGTGCGCTTACAGCTGCGGAAAACTTGTTCATTTAAAACTCCGAAAAATGATTTAATAATTTATGTTCGCCGGCGCGATCACAGCATCTCGCCAGTTCGATGTGATCCTATCACACGATTGAACAAAATCAATACCGTGATCCAATAAACAAAACTAGAAATCAAAATTATCTATATGAATCTTCTTTGTTCAAATAGTTCAAGACGTAATCTTTCACGCCGTCTTCAAGTTCCGTCATGGGAGCATCATACCCGGCTGCCCTGAGTTTTGAAATATCGGCCTCGGTAAAGTACTGATATCTGTCGCGTATAGCTTCGGGCATGTCGACATAAACGACTTGTTCCTCGAGACCGAGCGCATTCCATGTCGCTTTTGCCAAATCAAAAAATGAACGGGCCTTGCCTGTTCCCACGTTGAAAACGCCGGAAACCTGCGGATTATGAAGCAGCCAGGCAATGACGTTGACCACGTCATCGACATACACGAAATCTCTGAGCTGCCAGCCATCGGCATACCCTTCTTTGTATGACTTGAACAGTTTGACAGGTTCTCCTGCCTTTACGCTCGGAAATATATGCGCTATGACCGATTTCTGTCCGCCTTTGTGATATTCATTCGGTCCGTAGACATTGAAGAATTTAAGAGCCGCCCACTGACGGGGAGTCTTGCGCCCCATCTCTATTTCACGCGCGACTTTTACGTCAAAAGAAGCTTTGCTCCATCCGTATGGATTGAGTGGACGAAGTGCTTTGAGGTACTCAAGATCCTGTCTGTCCTCAAAACCGTTGGCGCCGTCGCCGTAGGTAGCTGCCGATGAAGCGTATATGTACTGCGCATCGTGGTCACGGCAGAATTTCCACAGTTTCCATGCCAACTGCTGGTTGTTTACCAAAATCGCATCGACATCGCGTTCAGTCGTCGTGGAAATTGCGCCCATGCCGATTACTGCCGAAATTTCGTTTTCGTGCTCGGCAAGAAAATTGTCAAGCTGCTCGGGCAAAATCACGCCGCCGATCTCATGCTTGGCGATATTCTTCCATCGGTCGTCGTCCCTGAGCCAATCTACGACATAAACATCCCTGATGCCCATTTCATCAAGCTTTGCTACCACGCAGGAACCTATGAATCCTGCGCCGCCCGTTACTAGTATCATTACTTATTCCTCTTGATATTCATTATCGCCGCACGCCTAATCGGCAATTTCAGGCACCAGCCTGCATTCAATCATGCGTATCAGTATGTGAATTACTTTTATATGGATTTCCTGAATGCGATCTGCATAACCAAAATGCGGAACCCTGATTTCAATATCGGCAAGATCCGCAAGCTTTCCGCCATCCTTTCCCGTCAGCACGACGGTTTTCATTCCAGCTTTTTTTGCAGCTTCGACGGCGTTTATGATGTTCTTGGAATTTCCTGACGTAGATATTCCCAAAAGAACGTCTCCAGGTCTTCCGAGACCCTCAATGTACCGCGAGAAAACGAAGTCATAGCCAAAATCATTAGAAACGCATGAAAGATGGCTCGGATCGGATATGGCTAACGCAGGCAAAGCTCTGCGGTTGTTTCTGTATCGTCCTGTCAGCTCTTCTGCAAAATGCATGGCATCGCAGTGAGAACCTCCGTTTCCGCATGACATAATCTTTCCGCCGTTATTGATGGATTCACACATGCATGACGCAGCCGCATCGATTGCCGCAATATTATTTTCGTCAGAAAGAAATGCTTCCAGAGTCTTTGCGGCCTCGCGGAGATCATCTGCAATGGCATTTCGAAAATCAAACTCGGACATGAGTCAATCCTCCGTAAATATCTGCATAGCCGTCGGCAAATTTTTCTTTTGAAAAAGAATGGGACTTCTTGCCCGCAGCCACGGCAAACTGCATGCGCATCTCGTCATCTTCCATGAGTTTGCGCAATTTTGCCAGATAGCCTGAACCGTCCCCTTCATCCAAAATAAATCCGCAATATCCATCATCGATAATATCCTGCACTGAAGACCAGGAACCGAATGACATGGGAACGCACCCGTACTGCATCGCCTCCGTCAAAGACAGGCACCAGCCTTCATTTATGGAAGTATTTAAATATATCGATGCTCGTTTGAAGTATGGCTCCGAAGGTTTTCTGCCTTCCAGCGAAATTCTTGGGATGCCTCGAATCAATTTTTGATAATAGTTTCGGGAATATCCGTCGCCGACAATCACCATACGCCAATCGCCAAAATTCGGGTCGCGCACGAGCTGTTTCCAAAAACCAATGGCTATAGAAAGACGTTTGTACGTCTCTTCGAGGCGCGCCACGATCAGGATAACTTTATCTTTATGGCGAAGGTCTTCTTCAGAGAATTCGTGATCGAACGAAACGCAATTATTGACATGCGCGATTGCCGCCCTGCCCTCGTTTTGTCCCATTTGCGAAAGAAGCACAAATTCGTCTGAAAAACTCTTGGACAAAGTCACCACGACATCGCAGTTTTCTCGCAGCAATCTGAATTTTTCAAGCATGGCGCGCTTTTTTTTCTTTTTGTAATGAGGGGCCAATAATGCTCGCTTTATCCATTTAATTTTATGACGCAGTTTCGGCGCCTGCACGGCCCTAATCCACGCAGCGCGAAAACTCAAATCGTTCAGTTCGTATCCAGGCATGAAATGATAGGTCAGAACGATTTTTGTATTAAGACCTGCGCACGCCTGCCTAAACAGGCATACCTCATCACCGTCGTTTTGCTGAATATGAATTATGTCTATGCTGTGAGATACAAGAAACTCTTTTATTTCAGAAGGCTGAGTGCGCTTGGATATATGTAGTTCGTCTTCAAGCTTTTCGCCTGGACAGTCATCAGTGAGCGAATAAGAAAAAAAGAAACGAAAACCGCGAGGAGCAAGCGTTTCGCTCAAAATCAGCGAGTGACGCTCAATGCCGCCGATAGATCCTGATTCCGGATCCATGCGCTGGAACAAATAAAAAAGCACGTTCATGCGCAGGCGACACTCCCATATCGTTCTCATGGCATACGTTGTGAGTATAGCACATGAGGATCCGTGGCTAACACTTTGCCGACCGATCCGAGGCCGCCCAAACAGGTATTCCGAGGATTCGTATCAGATTTTTGCCGTGCGATGTTTTTCGGCGCTGAAACAGCGCTTTCATGAATAAGCCAAACACATTGCTTCCGAGAACAGAGCGCCAGAAAGAGCGTCCCACCCCAAGATATCGAAAACCCTGTGCCGCAACGATTGCTCCGAGCGCAGCTTCGTAAGCATGGGCAAGGGTATTTCCCTTTTTGCCCGAAACAGTCAAATCAAATTCCTGATTTAAAGCGCCAGAATCTTTCAGTATTTTCAGCAGGGAGCCGCGGACGGCAAACATAGTTCCTGCCACAAACTGAGCATCATCTTTCATCTCAAGTCCGAGTTTGTCCAAAACAGAGCGGCAATGTTCATTGGCCCAGCAGCTGCGCCAAGCAGATATCGGATGCAGAAGGTAGCAAGATCCGACCATTCCAACTTTCCCGTCGTCATGAAATGCTCTTAGGCAATTCTCAATATCGTTTGCGCTGCCGGCAAGCGGCTTTACCAAAAGACTTTGCCACGCGCGCCTGGACATCATGGTTCCGCAGACATTGGCATGAATTCCGATTCTGCAATCTTTCGCATGAAGTTTTACGACTATGTCCTTGCTGCAGAGATCAAATTTGCTGATGCATTGGAAAAAAGGTCCGACATCATAGCCGCGGTTTTCAACTTCCAGGATATGAGCTTCAGGATAATTTGCCGATACGGTTTCCTTGATGTTCTGAGAGCATTCGCCCGAAACAGTAACAAACAAGCTTGCGTCGCAGAGATCGCTTGCAAGATACCTTGCAGCGCAGCGCATCAGGCAATGCACTCTTGAGCAATCGTAGAGATGAACACATACAGCAACCGTCGGTTTGCCAGTATCAGAAGTTGTTACCATGTCTTGCATCGTTCCCAGTTATAAGCGGTATCGACTATTCCTCTATAGAAAATTGTTGCTGTTCCAATCCAAAATCTTTTGAGACAGATATTTTTCTGTCAGCGAGTACCCACGAAATTCCAACCCATGTGCCGACATTTTTGACATGCTAACCCCTTCTCGCCGCAAGTCCTGCTGCTAATTCTACAAAAATAAAGATGTATTTATAGAAAATCGCTGATTTTACCAAAAATTTGTCATATATAGGCATTGAACAAGAAAACGCCAATCGGAAATTAATCCTTAATTTTGATATAATTTGCGACACTTGGCACACTTTTGTGTTCAAGGTTTAGGTAACACCATACACAGCATTTTGGAGGGCGGGTGCAGCGGCATTTCTGCATCCGCGTGACGCATGAAACTATTTGCAGGCAACGCCATCCCGGCATTGGCCGAACTAATCGCTGACAAGCTCAACACCAAGCTCGGTGACATCACCGTTGGCAGATTCAGCGACGGAGAAATTCAGGTTCAGGTAAACGAATTCGTTCGCGGACAGGATGTTTTCATCATTCAGTCGACCTGCGCCCCAACCAATGACAACCTTATGGAATTGGTTGTCATGATCGATGCCATGCGCCGTGCTTCAGCAGGACGCATTACCGCAGTTGTGCCATATTTCGGTTACGCTCGCCAGGACAGACGCGTGCGCTCGGCTCGTGTGCCTATTACGGCAAAAGTTGTTGCTGACATGCTCTCCAACGTCGGCGTCGATCGCGTAGTTACAGTCGATCTGCACGCAGAACAGATTCAAGGCTTCTTCGATGTGCCTATCGATAACTTGTTCGGCAGCACCGTTCTCATCGAAGATCTGCGCAAACAAGATTTGAACAATCCTGTCATCGTATCTCCTGATATCGGCGGCGTTGTGCGCGCCCGCGCAATGGCAAAACTTCTCAACGATGTGGACATTGCCATTATCGACAAGCGCCGCCCGCGCCCTAATGTTTCGCAGGTGATGCACCTTATCGGCGAAGTTGAGAATCGCGACTGCATCATTATCGACGACATGATCGATACAGGCGGAACTCTTTGCAAGGCAGCCGATGCTCTTAAAGATCGCGGAGCGACCAAAGTTATCGCGTATGCGACTCACCCGGTTCTTTCTGGAAGCGCGTTTGAAAACATAAGCGCATCAAAGATCGATGAAATCGTCGTTACCGACTCCATCCCTCTTACGGAAAAACTCGCATCTACCGGAAAAATTCGCACTCTCACCCTGGCACCGATGCTTGCAGAAGCAATCCGCCGCGTGAACAACGAAGAATCCATCGCAGCAATGTTTGAGTGCTAAAATCAGACATTGAATGAAAAAAGCCGCAGAATTCTCTGCGGCTTTTTTGTCATCATGGCTTGTTAAACGATTTATTCAACCGCTGATGCGCAAAATTATTTTCCCAAAGCAGCTTTTGCCTGTTCATAGCCGCCGAGGTTTTCTACTTTGGTATAACCTGCCGATTTGAGCATATCAAGAGCGACTGATGCCCTTTTTCCTGAACGGCAATACAGTTTTATGTCGTCATCTGGTTTTATTCCATTCTGCGCGACGCCGTCTAATATCATTGCATGCACAATGTTCAAAGCTCCGTCAACGTGTCCCGTCGCAAATTCTTCCGGCGTTCTTACGTCAATGACATATGTCTCAGCCATGCAAACTCCGCATGCAAAAGAAAATAACGCTGCCCAAACGATTTTTTTCATCAAAGCCTCCGTTTTATTTCAAAAACAACTATTCTTCCGAACTCATTGCTCCGAATTCATCAAAATAGGATTCATATTCTGAATCTTCAGAATATTCGTCATACGCGGAATTATTCAGCGAGTTGCTATCTTCTTGTCTTATGGTGTCGCGCAAATATCTGAAAAGTTCGCGGTATCGTTCCTGGCAAGCCGGATCCTCGCGGTTTCCTTTCTTGATTTTGGATATCATCGACCTCAATTTTGCCCGATCAATCTCTCTGTGTTCGCCGGCAAGTTTGTTCAGTTCCTCTGCAGAATTTTCTCCGAGCAATGCGTCTCTGAGTTTTTCTAATCTGCGGGTAGCTGGATTTGTGCTCCTGTCGCGGCTGGTTGCAGACTCTATAGATTTTTTTAGCGACTCAACCTCTTCTTCGGGAAGTGTTCTCATTATGCGCTCGACATGAAGCATCTGTCGCCGATACGGCTCAAATTGAGTCAGTTTCTTATATTCGCGCGCATGCCGTAGCTCGCGCGGCAATATTTCATCAGCGCCAAAATCCAATCTGTCGAATTCGCTCTGGGACAAAGATGCCATAGTTTCTGCTATAGCGTGCAGCGCCTTTGAATGTCGCCGGCGGCTGCTTCGGCTTACCCAGTTGTCGTCTTCTTCAATTTCAGGATGCAATTTTTCTGCAGGGATGGGTCCTCTTAGTTTCATCGTGAATCTCAGCCCTTTTTGCCAGAAGATTTCATTGCTTCGGCTATATCGCGATTGATTGCTTCAACCACGCTTAAAAGCCACCAAAACGCCGCAAAAATAATCAGCCCGAGCGCCGAAAGCGTATACTTATTGATAGGGAAACCCCAGACGTTACCATTTGAACGGACAACAAACGTGTCATCATACTCAATGGCGCCCTCAGTGCCTCCGACTCTTCCTGTCAGCACCTTGCCGTCTGCCACAAACAATTCCATTCCGGCATTTTTGAATTTTGATATATCGTTCAGTTCGAAATAATTATCGGGACCTGTAACTTTGATTCCGCTAATGAACACCGCGCCAGCGTTGGGGGCCAGACCGATTTTCAAGCGCTTTACCTTATCGACTTTTTTTAGTTCAAGATTCAGATCTCTTTCGCCTGCAGCCACGTGGAACGTCTGTGCCAATGCAGGATCGAACTCGTCTTTAATTCCCCTGACGTAATATATTTTTACATCAGTTTCGCGCTCGAAATTCGCTTTCATCGATACGGTTATAGGATCATAATCAACTACGGCAGTTCTTAATCCGTATGCCACGGACGAAACTAGACCGACAAACAGAATGCATCCTATCAGTCTAAACAGAATAGATCCCAAACTTGGCATTTAACCTCCGAAAAACGGTATCAAATCAGCGGTAAAGTTTACCACAGATCAAAAACGCCGCCAGAAAAGGACTTAAACGCTATAGGCAAACGAGATACAGAACAGCAGTCCCAATCTATAAAGAAAAGTTCCTTTGGAGGCTCCTCTTCGTACGAAGCAACCGAAATCTTGCACATGGAGCCAAACAACTCTTCATTGCACTCTGCCGTCGCTATCTTGAATGATTTTCCCGATAAGGTACAAATCCCCGATGCGGGATTTAACGAAAGTTCGTCACTGCCCGCAAGTCCTCTTCCAGACAATTTAAGAGCAGCCTCTCGCATGGTCCAGAGCAAAAAAAATACATTTTCCCCGCCCTTGCGTACTGCTTCTGTCTCTTCTTTTGAATAGAACCTCTCCGCAATATCCAAATAACGCTGACGATTTCGGGAAACTTCTATATCAGCCCCCACATCGCAATCGGACGTGGCAAGAAAAACCAAATCTCCGGAATGAGACCAATTAAAAAATGGCAGGGTTTGATCAGTAAAAAAAGGTTTTCCCCATTCATGCTTTGCAATGGACGGAAGATTAAACACTTGATTAGGACACAAGAATTCTTTACCGCTGACGGCAAAGGCAAGCATCGCAAGAGCCGTGTCATGCGATTGCCCATGCTTCGTATTCTTTGCAGGCGCAGAATTCAAAACAAAGGCGGCAGCCGATGCCGACCGCCGCGCCATAAACAGTTTCAAAAGTTATTCCGCTCAGCCTCGCACTAGCACCTGAGCCGAGAACGGCTTGAGTTCAAACATTTTGCTTTCATCGTCGGTATTGACCGCAAGCGAATATCCTGACACTTTATCAAACGAAACATCCGACTCTGACATATTCAAAAGCACCAGAGACTTGCCGTTATCGATGATTATCGCGTTGCCTGAGGCGGTAGTAACTTCATAACGTCCGTCATCGCCGGCACATCCGATTACTTTGGCTTTTTTGAGGGAAATAAGCGACTTGTATACAGCAAGCACCTTGGCATGCTCAGGATCTTCCATCAAATCCCAATCAAGACGGCTGTCTCCGAAAGTTTCGATATCATGCGGATCTCGCGGCTCTATTTTTGAAAATTGGAACTCTCTGGATCTGCCTTCCCTGACGGCCTCGATAAGCCAAGGATCGGTAAAGGATTCAAAGAACAGAAATGGCGCGGTTTCGCCGTATTCTTCGCCCATAAAAATCATCGGCACGAATTTAGACGCAAACAAGGTCGTTGCCGCCAGCATGGTCTTTCCAAGACCAGACGTTGCCGCAAAGCGATCGCCCATCGGCCTGTTGCCCACTTGATCATGATCCTGCAGATATACAACAGCTTCCTTCGGCGAAAGACCTTCAAAATCAGTCCCGGTATAACCTTCGGTAACATAGTTGAATCTGGTGCCGTCAAGAATAAACGGTTTATCAAGAGCTTTAAGCACATCGTCAAAGCCGTAAAAACTCTTCAGGAATCTGTCGTTTTTGTCAGGCGCGATGCATGAACGGATAGCCTGTCCAAAATCATCGACCCATTGGCTGTCGCATGCATCCCCTTCAGGCGCCAAACTCGTAACCAGCTTATTGTTGCGAAGATGCTCTGCAATCATCAGAACCTTGCGGCCTTCCTTTTCACCGATGGAATGAGCCAAATCAACAATCTCTCTGTGAATGCGCTTTTCAGACGAATCCTCTATCATTGCCCACGCATCCAAACGAAAACCGTCGAAGCCAAGTTCGCCAATCCACCATTCGACATTGCCAAGATAGAAATTTCTGATCCCTTCGCAATCTTTTGAATCAAAGTTTATTGCCGAGCCCCACGGAGTATCGGAATCTCTTGTATATGCGGCAAAACATCCTGAATAATTTCCTTCAGGTCCGAAGTGGTTGTATACGACGTCAAGAATCACCGCAATGCCGTTTTGATGTGCAGTCTCGATGAATGTTTTCAGATCGTCGTACGAGCCGTAGCTGGACTCGAGCGCATACTGATACACGCCGTCATAACCCCAGTCGCAATTGCCCGGAAATTCATTTATCGGCATCAATTCAACGACAGTTATGCCCAAGTCAGCCAGATGCGGCAGTTTTTCCGTAGCTGCGGACAGATTTCCGCGAGTCGTGAAAGTTCCCAAATGAAGTTCATAGATAACGGCATCTTCAATACCAACGCCTTTCCATCCCGACAAATCGGGTTTCTTAGGATTGACAATCATCGAAGCGCCATGAACGCTGAAAGGCTGTGCGCGGGATGCAGGATCGGGATAAGACTTGTCTCCGTCGAGACACAGCCAATACAAAGTACCCTCGGGAAGAGCTCCGCAAGAAGCAAACCAATAGCCGCCGTCTTCCCTGACAAGAGGTATTTCTTTGCCGCTGTTTTCAAACTGCACGGCAACAGTTCTTTTATGCGGAGCATAAACTCGAAAACATGACTGACCGTCTTCGTAATAATGTCCGACTTTCAACATAACCAATTCCTCTTAATCAGCCAACATATCGACTCATGCGGCATCGCAACAACTCAATTATTAAGCAATATTACGCCGGCGCCGTCGCAAATAGCACGAGTCAACACGCAAAAAGAGAAATTTGCTATGCCTTTCCTTTTCCGAGATCGCCGATTCCCGGACCTTCGTCTTCAAAAGAATCTGTTTTCTGTATTTGTCCGAAAGACGGCTCCGCATCATCAAGATTCTCCCGATGAGCGCCGTTCGGAGATTCATCGCCTGTTCCGTCAATCGAAAGATCAGTCTGTACGGCATTTTTCGCAATATTTTCCGAATCGGACCGATTCTCGGTTTCTTGCATCTGTTCTTCGATAGTCTTAGGGACCCGAGCACCGTCGTCGGAAGATTCAGACATTGTCTGCAAGTTCTGGGTCTCTGCTGCCCGCCCGAAATTTTTGTTTATCGCGGCTTCCACGGCATCGGCATCGAGCGCCTGCATCGTCCCGTCGCTCTGCATGGCATCATCCTGCCCGCTAAAAGATAAACTTGGTGATCTCACTGTGTCATCTTCTGAGCGCTCATCCTCGGATTCGCCTGCCTTGCTCTCCGTTGACTTACTCTCAGCACTATCTTTTGCCTTGTTTTTTGCCGCAGCAATTTCTGCCCTGGTTTTGTAGAACCCGAAACGGTGCCAGAATTTTCTCCATAGCCAATACATAAGAACTGCAACGACGGCAATTCCTATCAAAGTGCAGCATATCGCCACGCAGCCAGCTTTTTGCAAGCCAGCGTCATCATATGCAGCAAGGATCTCTGCATAACCGTGCTCATTAAGCCACTGCTGCATCTGCGGAAAAAACAAAATTCTGCCCACAAAAAGAGCGTCCGCCAGCAACATGTAAAGCACGCCGAGTTTGGCCAGTTTGGGAACCACGAGCAACACGGCGCCGATTGCAAAAATCAAAATGCCGGCATCCACGCTGCTGGACATAACCGCATGCTCGACGGTAACGGCCGTTGCCTGCGAAGAAAGAACGAAAAAGGCCGCGAACGCCGCGGCCAGAGATCTGAAAGTCATTGTTTTTGACGCCAAAACTGAACTGCATTCAATATTTGACGGATTTTATCACAGCGCAAGCAAGCTTCTTTGAAGATGCCGTCATAACGTCAGCCAAAGCAGCCGTTAACCATTATCTGCCTGCAGACAGCAAATCTTCATACACCGACATTTCAGCGTCCAATTCAGGATGAAACGCCAAAGCGAACTGATTTTCGTAGCGCACAGCAACCGCCTTTCCGTCATGGCATGCCAAGACTTGGCACCCCGCTCCAATCGACTCGGCATACGGCGCCCTAATGAATGTCATCGGCATTTCGCGCCCTGAATACGTTCCGATAATTCTGAAACTACCGAGCTGACGTCCGTATGCGTTTCTTTTGACGGTAATCGGCATGGTGGCAAGATGCGGAGCGCTTCCGTCAAACAGACGTTCTGCCAACAAAATCATTCCTGCGCAGGTGCCGAGCACCGGCATGCCTTCGACAATGCGTTTTCTGATCTCGTCAAACATGCCCAGCTCGCGCAAAAGCTTGCCTTGAACGGTGCTCTCCCCGCCAGGAAGAACAAGAGCGTCATAAGAGCTTTCGGCGTCTGACGCGCATCGAAGTTCTACTGCCTCAACGCCCATTTTCCGCAGAAGAATCTCATGTTCGATAAATGCGCCCTGAAGCGCAAGCACTCCGACCTTCACTGTTATTTGCCTCTTTCTGCCATCAAAAGTTCGATTTCCTGTTCGTTGATGCCTACCATGGCCTCGCCAAGGTCTTCAGAAATTTCTGCCAGCGTTTTTGCGTCCTTGAAATTCGTAACCGCCTTTACAATCGCCGATGCTCTTTTGACGGGATCTCCTGACTTAAAAATACCAGAACCGACGAATACGCCGTCAGCGCCGAGCTGCATCATAAGAGCGGCATCAGCAGGAGTTGCCACGCCGCCGGCTGCGAAGTTCACAACAGGAAGACGTCCGTTCTCATGCACGTAACGCACAAGTTCAAAAGGCACTCTTAACTGCTTAGCCTCTTCATAAAGTTCATCGGCGCGCATGCCTTTGATTTTGGCTATTGCGCTGTTCATCATGCGCATATGACGAACTGCCTGAACGATATCCCCGGTTCCAGGCTCGCCCTTGGTTCTTATCATGGATGCGCCTTCGCTTATGCGTCTCAGAGCTTCGCCCAAATCCTTTGCTCCGCAAACAAAAGGAACTTTGAATGCGGTTTTGTTTATGTGATACACATCATCTGCAGGCGAAAGCACTTCGCTCTCGTCGATGTAGTCAATTTCAATAGCTTCGAGAATCTGTGCTTCAGCAAAATGTCCGATACGGCACTTGGCCATAACGGGTATGCTCACCGCTTTTTGAATTCCCTTTATCATTTTCGGATCGCTCATGCGAGACACGCCGCCTGCTGCACGGATATCGGCAGGAATTCTTTCCAGAGCCATTACCGCGCATGCACCTGCAGCCTCTGCGATTTTCGCCTGCTCAGGAGTCGTGACATCCATGATGACGCCGCCTTTAAGCATCTGAGCCAGATTTTTATTGAGCGTATATCTTTCGTTATTCATACAAATTATGCCTTCAGTATGTATCGAACATTTCGCGCAATCCGCGAATCCACAAGCCCAAATGTTATTAGGCATCTGGCATTATTAAAATATTCAATTAGAATATAATTTATATATCCAGATTGACCATGGTTTGAAATTATGCTGACTTATTCTTTCGCCGATATAGGGTCAGATTCCCTCTATTCCCACTTGTATGAATGCATCAAAAAGGATATCGAAACAGGAGTTTTGACCGCTGGGGCCAAATTGCCGTCCAAGCGCAGTTTTGCAAAAAATCTGGGCATAAGCGTTATTACGGTAGAAAACGCCTACGGTCAGCTTTGCGCTGAAGGTTATGTCCGCTCGGTCCCAAAATCAGGATATTTCGTCAGCACGCTAAGAAACATCATTTCGGCGCAGACGCCTGCGCAAGAGCAGCGTTCTATTTCAGATGGCATGGACTATCAAAAATTTACAGCCGATTTTTCCAGCAATGCTCCGATTCGAGATATTTTTCCTTTTTCCGTATGGGCAAAGATTCTGAGGGATTGTCTTCATGAAACCCCGGAAACAATGCTCTCATCGTCTCCTGGAAACGGCATTGAAGAACTGCGATCAGCCATAGCCGAACATCTTCGATCCTTCAGAGGAATGATGGTCAGCCCTGCGCAAATAATAGTGGGCAGCGGCTCTGAGCATCTGTACAGCCTTTTGGTGCAATTTCTCGGGCGAGACAAGATTTACGGTTTGGAAAATCCGGGAAACATCAAAACCGAACAAGTCTGCAAAGCCAACGGCGCAAAGATCAAGTGGATAAAGTTTGATAAAGACGGAATAGACATATCCGAACTTAACGGCGTCGCGGTTGCCGTTACGTCCCCGTCGCATCAGTTCCCAACAGGAATCGTTACACCTATCAGCAAAAGGTATGAACTTCTTGGATGGGCAGCCAAAGCTGAAGATCGATTCATCATAGAAGATGACTTTGACAGCGAATTTAGGTTGTCAGGAAAGCCGATACCCGCACTTCAGAGCATCGACAACTCCGAGAAAGTAATCTACATGAATACATTCTCGAAGTCTTTGACTCCTGCCCTTCGCATAAGCTACATGGTGCTTCCGCCGCATCTTGCCCAGAAATACCAAAAAAACTTCTGTTTCTATTCCTGTCCCGTTCCCAGACTAATCCAATCGGCGCTGGCCAGATTCATAAAACAAGGTTTTTTTGAAAAACACATCAACCGCGCAAGGACGTTTTATAAAAAACAGCGCAACGCTCTCATGCATCTTGTGCAACAAAGCAAAATGGCCGGCTTTGCGTGCATTTCAGAAGAAGATTCCGGGCTTCACTTCATTCTGAAGATAGACATTCCATGCTCTGATGAAGACTTTTCACGCAAATTGGAAGAAAAAAACGTACGGCTGCACGCCCTTAGCCAGTATTACCGCGGCGAGGATCAATTAGGCATTCGCGGATTCATCATGAACTATTCGTCGCTTAGCGAAAAACAGATGGAAACGGCTATAAACATCATCTCCGAAGAAGCGTCCAAATTAAGATCCTAGATATCCGGCCATTACGCCTGCAATCAGATTTATAGGGCCAATATCATGCCGCCGCAAAGGAATGTATAATTCTGCGCATTCCATTTAGGAGAACAATTAGGTGATATATTGGAATCCCAATCCCATTGCGTTTTCTTTGGGACCGCTCAGCGTACATTGGTACGGAATTCTGTTTGCTTCAGGGTTTCTCATCGCATACCTGATAGGCAAAGCCATATGCGCCAAAAAAGGACTTCCTGTCGACAAACTCGATGAACTGCTTTTTTATGTCTTTATCGGAACCATCATCGGCGCGCGTCTCGCTCATGTCTGCTTTTACGATCCTTCGTATTATTTTTCCCATCCGATAGAAATTCTGTATGTGTGGAAAGGCGGACTGGCTTCTCACGGAGGAACTGTAGGCGCACTCCTAGGTTACTATCTGTTCATCCGCAAAAACAAAGAATTTGACCCCGTATGGATGCTTGACAACATGAGCTGCGTTGTCGCGCTAGTGGCAGGATTCATTCGTCTCGGCAACTTCATGAACTCCGAAATAACAGGCAAGCCCACAGACGGCACTTGGGGCATCGTGTTCGAAAGAATAAATCCTGCAGAACCTCTGCATCCTGTAATGCTGTACGAGTCTGCTTGTTATTTTCTGATAATGATTCTTCTTGCAGCACTCATGAAATTGGGGCTCGGAAAAAAACGCTGGCTTCTGTTCGGATTCTTCATAACGTCCGTATTCGGATCCCGCGCCTTCTTGGAAGTGTTTAAAGCATCGCAGGCAGATTACGAATCGGATCTCAACGCTTGGATTCAAAGCATGATCCCTTTGCCGTTTGACGTGACAGTCGGAATGATTCTCAGTTTTCCGTTTGTGGCTGTTGGCATTGGGCTCATGATTAAGGGATTAAAAAGCAAGAACGCTCAGCATCATCCTTAAATGAACGCACTTAATCATCTTTAAATATAAGGAGTCATTTGCATGAATGACTCCTTTATTGGTCTTATAGTTCGGAATGAATAATGTCCGATACGCTTCGTGTTTTTGACAAGTGTCATAAATCGGGTATCCCTTTTGTTTATCGCATGCCCCCCGCCCATATAATGACAAAAACACGATCGCTTGCGAACCAAGGATGGATTGCGGCTGATTATGCTTTATGAAAAAGAGTACTCACTTTATTTTTCGGAGTTATTAAATGTCTGACAGAATTCTCGTTATCGGCAAAGGCTATGCCCAAACCCTCTCCCCTGACATCATCAGCCACTTTGGTCAGCTTAAGCTCATCATGTCCGGCGGTCAGAACAACCTGCCTATCGAGACCGTCCAGCAGCTCATGTTCCTGCAGTCGATGTCCCAGATCCGCATCGATTTCGTGAAGATGGATTGCTCTGACGCAAATTACAACAGCGTTCTTGCTTATCAGCTCGGACTTTACATGAATGATCGCGAAAATGAAGTTGCTCTTCTTTCCGATGATAACGCACTCGATCCAGTATTGGACTATGCAAGAGCTCAAGGCTATAAGATTCAGCGCATGCCTTCTGGCGGCTCTCCAGCAAATTTTAATTCTGCACCTGTAGCAATGCAGCAGAGATCACAGCCTGTTCAGCAGCCTGCTCCGCAGCCAGCACCAGCCCCTGCTCCGCAGCCAGCTCAGGAAGCAGCGCCTGCTCCTGCAGCGCAGCCTGAGCAGAAGAAAGCTGGCGGCAACAAGCGCCTTATCTCCAGCTTGATCGGCGGTTCCTCAGGCCTCATGGGTAACTAATAGCCGATTTTAGGCATCATTCTGACCGAACCCGTCACTTCATTATGACGGGTTCTTTTTTTGTCCGTTCGACTTGTTCGCCGCTTTGGGCTATCATGCTCATCGCTTTTAAATCTTTTCAAAACTCTTGGCATTTCATAACAAAGGCTTTTCATAAATGATTACTGTCTCCGATCTGACTGCTGGATACGAAAGACACCCCGCCATACACCATATCAATGCCAAAATTAGCAAAGGTTCGCTCACGGCCATAATAGGACCAAACGGCGGCGGAAAATCTACTCTGCTCAAGACTCTTCGCGGCGATCTCAAACCAATGGAAGGATCTTTCTCAGTAGGCGGAAACCATATCGGTTCGATTCCGCAATTCGGAACCATCGACCGAAATTTCCCCGTAACGGTCAGGGATTTCGCTGGTTTCGGACTTATCAAACAAACAGGTCTGTTCGCGCCATTCGGTAAAAGAAGAAAAATTATGGTCGAAGATGCCATCAACTCAGTCGGTCTGACAGGTTTTTCCGACAGATATATAGGCACATTGTCGGGAGGAGAGCTTCAGCGAGCTGTGTTTGCCAGACTCAAACTTCAAAATGCCGATACGCTGCTCCTTGACGAACCGTTTAGCGCAGTAGACGCAAAAACAACATCAGATCTTGTCAACCTATTGGAGACATGGAGCAAAGACGAAGGAAAAACCATAATAGTAGTCTTGCATGACCTGCGCCTCGTGCGCGAAAGATTTCCGTCTTGCATGCTTCTGTCACGAGAAATCATCGCCCAAGGCGCAACCGAGGATGTTCTGACTGATGAAAACATCATGCGCGCGTACGCCAGGGATTTGGCCATGAACAGCGAAGCCAAAACATGCACGCGATCGGTCAAAACATCTCATGCGGCGCACCACAACCACAAGGAAAATTCGGATTAATGCATACGCTGTTCACCATTTTTTGCGCGCCTTTTGCCGAATACAGTTTCATGTCTCAGGCAATGATTGCCTGCATTCTTCTCGCCCTGTCGGCTCCTGTTCTGGGAATTTTTCTGACGCTAAAACGCATGAGTCTGGCAGGCGATGCCATGTCCCACGCAATTCTCCCTGGCGTTGCCATAGGTTTTGCTGTGGCAGGCCCTTCCGTCGGAGCTATGACCCTTGGCGGTTTTGCCGCAGGCAGTCTTGTCATTGTTTTATCGGGTCTTCCATCTCGCCTTACAGGAAAAAGCGAAGACAGTTCGCTTGCGTCTTTTTACCTTATATCGCTGGCTTTGGGAGTTCTCATCGTTTCTACAAACGGAAGCGGCGCGGATTTATTGGGAATTTTGTTTGGCTCTCTGCTTTCCGTTGATGAAAACTGTCTGACGCTACTTGCCGTTGTAGCAGCCGTTACAATTGCCTCGATTGTCCTTATCAGGCGTCCTTTGATTATCGATTGCGTAGATCCGGGATTCCTGAAATCAAACGGTGTTAACGGAAGCATTTTTCACATCATCTTTTTAGTTCTGACCGTATTAAATCTGATTGCCGGCTTTCAAGCCGTAGGAACGCTCATGGCTGTGGGCATGCTCATTCTTCCGGCAACTATCGCAAGGCTGTGGGCCCAAAGTTTGATTAAATGCTGTCTTATCGGACAAGTTTGCGTAGCGCTGGCCTGTTATTCAGGATTGCTTTTGTCCTATCATCTTGATTGGCCTACGTCTCCTGTCATCATTCTGACGCTTGGCGCCTTATACGCTGTTTCGCTGATCCTCGGCACCAATAGAGGGCTTATATGGAAATTCTTAAAACTGCGGCACTTGGATGGCTGATAACTTGCTGTTTATCATTTGATTCTCTGGCATCAGAAGATCCTTGCGGAGGAAAAATTCTCAAAATCATCGCAACAAATTCAGTCATATCCGATGTTGCAAAACGCGTCGGAGGCGAATGCGTGCATACCGATTCCTTAGTAGAAGCAGGGACAGATCTTCATGAGCGTCAGACAAAACCATCCGATCTCAGAAAATTAGCATCAGCAGATATCATTCTTTTGAACGGACTCGGTCTTGAAGATTCGATGCGCGGTATCAAAGAATCTTCTCCAGACGGAAAAACTTTTATCGTAACAAAGGGAATTATTCCCATTGCCAACAGCGAATCCGAAGACTCCAACCGAGAAGAATACGAATCACTCGATCATCATCATCACGGCGCAATCGATCCTCACGCATGGAATTCTCCTTCTGCAGCTTTAATGTACGCAAAGAATATCAGCGACATTTTAAAAACGGCAAATCCTGCAGCCTCTGAAATTTTTGAACGGGGAGAAAAAGATTTTTCGGATGAAATCGCCGCGCTTTCGCAAGACTTCAGAAACAAAATCTCGATATTTCCAGAAAATGAAAGAACAGCAATAGCAACTCACAACGCATTCAATTATTTGGCACGCGATTTTGAATTGAAATTCGTCACTGTGGGAAAACCTAACGAACACGCCGACTTATCAGGAAAAGCAATTGCTAATCTCTCGGATAAAGCAAAAAACGGCGGCATAAAAATTCTTTTTCATTGTCTCGGCGATAATCCTAGGGAGATCGCCATGCTCGAAAAAGCTACGGGAGCAAAAGCTGCCAAAACGACTCTCTACGCCGATGGGCTTACCTCAGCAAGCAACCCTGACGGGCAAAACTACACAAATTATCTGAAACATAATTTGAACGCCGTATATAACGCTCTTAAAGAATCTTCGTCAAAGAATTAGCAAAATCTTCAGAAACACAAAACGGCAAGATAGTTTATGAAACCCAATTTCTGTCTTGGATGCTTATAGCCATTGACTCAGCAATATTTACAATCCATTTGGACAGTTCGGCAGCAATCTTTCGCTGCCGAGTTCAAAAGCAACAAATGTTTCAGCAAGTATCGAACCGCCTTTTGTCGTAGCGTCATCCTAATTCCGTATCCAGGACCATCATGATCGCAAAACCTATAGCGGCCGCAACCGTTCCTACATTGCTGTGCTCCCCACTCTGAGACTCTGGTATAAGTTCCTCTATGACCACATAAAGCATAGCGCCGGCTGAAAACGAAAGAATGTACGGCAATGACGTTTGCGCCTGATATATAAAAAACATTGTCAGCAAAGCGGCGATTGGTTCGACGGCGCCAGACAAAACACCTAAGCAGAATGATTTAAATTTTCCCATGCCGCATGCGTACAGAGGCATCGAAATAATCGCACCTTCAGGAATATTTTGCACTGCCATGCCGAGGCAAAGAGCAAAAGCCCCAGCCGTGCCAATATCGGCATCGCCGACTGCGGCTCCTGCTATTGCGACGCCCACAGCCATGCCTTCAGGAATATTGTGGAGCGTTACCGCGCTGGTCAATAAAACAGGGCGAGACAATTTAGCCCGAATACCTTCAGGTTTATCAGACTCTGCATGGAGATGCGGCACAAGTGAATCGAGAACGAGCAAAAAACCCATTCCCAAAAGAAATCCGACCAATGCCGGGAACCATTTGGCAATTTCATGATTTGATGACATTTCAATTGAAGGGGCCAGCAATGACCAAAAGGAGGCCGCAATCATCACTCCCGATGAAAAACCAAGCATGGCTTTTCTAACCATTCCCGAATAATTTGTAATCGAAAATACGGAAGCGGCACCAAGAACGGTACCGCAAAAAGGCAATATCAGCGCACCAAAATCCATTACCCAAGTCCCTCCTACAATACATTGCACTATCATAGATAAGAACAACGCCAGGTTCGTAACTCATTAGTCCTTTTAACATAAAAAAATGATTTGTTAATTCCAATAATCGCGAGCTACTGACCGCACCAATCAAATTGCCAACATCCATGTTTCACGTGAAACATTGCTTATTATTTTCAATAACAGCAGCGCCATTTATCGATAATTGCGAACCCAACAATATTCTCGAAAGAAAGAAACACTCCATCGACAAGCGCATGCAGAATTACAAAAGAAACGTCACTCGGATTTTTTTAACATATCTCACAATTTTTGATAATATAGGCAGGTGTTTGCGTTCAGATAAGTGCTGACAATCGCCGATATTTTGTACGGACGCAATCAATAAACCGATGAAGAGTTAATGACAATGCAATCTAAGCGCGTCTATTGCGATTTTGACAATACAATTTCCGAATACGATGTCACCGACGCAATTCTGGAAAAATTCGCCGATCCTAGTTGGGAAGCGATCGAAGAAGAATGGCTTGCAGGCAAAATAACAGCGCGCGAGTGCATGGAAAAACAGATATCTTTGATCCGTGCCAGCAGAGAAGAATTGGATTCGTTGCTTGACAATGTACCAATTGCTCACGGTTTTGCAGAATTTGTCGAATTCTGCAAAAAAGAGAATATATCATTGGCAGTCGTCAGTGACGGTCTTGATTACTCAATTAACAAAATTTTGGCAAACAACGGTTTTCACATTCCTGTTTGGGCGAACAAACTTATATTCGAAGATAACGGTGCATACAAATTAGAACACCCGTACGCGAATAAGGATTGCCCATCAGGCATGTGCAAATGCGCAACCGTCGCAAAGGAAAGTTCGGATCCGTTCATTCATATCGGAGACGGCAAATCTGATTTTTGTATCGCAAATAAAGCTAATTTCGTAATTGCCAAAAAAAACTGCTCGCTTGAGGCAAGATGCGAGGAAAAGCATATGAATTACGCCTCTTTTTCAGATTTCTTTGACGTTACAGCCGCTGTTAAAAACTATTTTTCTATACTTAGTCTCTGAAAGTTTTTCTTAAACTGTTCGGAAACACAACAAAACAAGTACAATTTAGAAGTTTTGAATCATAATTGGAGTATCTAATGGAGCTCAACGAAGAAGCACTTTTGCGCGATGAAGCGCAATATTGCTCATACGGCGACACGGTCCACTATTTGGAACCTGCCAAAATATTCACAAATTGCGAAGGTTCATTCCTTTACGACGCCTCTGACAAACCGTTCCTTGACCTCCAGATGTGGTATTCTGCAGTCAATTTCGGATACAAAAATCAGCGTCTGAACGATTCAATCAAAAAACAGCTCGATACTCTTCCACAGCTTGCTTCTCAGTATCTTCACAAAGAAAAGATCGAATTAGCGACAACTCTTTGCAAAGGCATTGAAGAGCGCTGGGGAGAAAAAGGACGCGTTCATTTCAATGTCGGCGGTTCTCAAGCCATTGAAGACTCACTCAAACTCGTGCGCAACGCATGCAACGGCAAGAGCAAAATGTTCGCATTCGAAGGCGGTTATCACGGTCGCACGCTCGGAGCGTCTTCTATCACATCTTCTTACAGATACCGCCGCCGCTATGGCGCATTTGGCGAGCGCGCTCATTTCGTGCCATTCCCATATTGCTTCCGCTGCCCATACAAGAAGAACAAAGAAGATTGCGACTTTTACTGCGTAAAACAGTTTGAACGTATGTTTGAAACTGAATACTACGGACTTTGGGATCCAAAAGTCGGTCAGTGCGAATTTGCCGCATTCTACGTTGAAAGCATTCAGGGAACCGGCGGTTATGTTGTCCCACCAAAGGGTTACTATCCGCTTCTCAAGAAGGTTCTTGACGATCACGGAGTATTGCTCGTTGACGACGAAATTCAGATGGGTTTCTACCGTACCGGCAAACTTTGGTCTCTTGAAAACTTCGGCGTAAAACCAGACGTTGTCGTATTCGGCAAGGCAATGACAAACGGTTTGAACCCGCTTGCGGGCATCTGGGCGAAAGAAGAACTCATTAATCCGAAGGTTTTCCCTTGCGGATCGACGCACTCCACTTTTGCATCGAACCCAATGGGCACAGCTGTCGCACTCGAAACCATGAAGATGATCAGCGAAACTGATTACGAAACTAAAGTTAACGAGATGGGCGCATACTTCCTTGAAGGTCTTCGCGAGCTCAAGAAGAAATATTCTGTCATCGGCGATGTTGACGGTCTCGGATTGGCATTGCGTGCAGAAATCTGCAAACCAGACGGATTTACACCGGATAAAGAACTTATGGATCGTATTGTTGACGAAGGCATCAAGGGCGATCTTGAAGTTGACGGAAAGAAATACGGTCTTGTTCTCGATGTCGGCGGTTACTACAAGAATGTAATAACGCTTGCTCCATCGCTGCACATAACCCGCGAAGAAGTCGATCTCGGCATCCGTCTTCTCGATATGATACTGGCTCGCGTTACCAAGTAATGAGCCGTAAATTGCCCCAAAAACACAATAATACTCGGGGCAATTTCACTAATTTTCGCGCATCCCCCAATCAGGGATGCTTTTGCTTTTTAATACACACTTGAGAATTTCAGGAACGTGCAATGTTTACACCCGCTGACTCCAGGGAACTATATCTTCCAGGAAGCCGCATAGGCGTCATCCTTGTGCATGGACTTACAGGCACACCTTTTGAAATGAAGCATATCGCCAAGCGACTCAATCAATACGGATTCAGCGTCTATTGCCCGCTCCTTGCAGGTCATTGCGAAGATGAAGCGCACCTCATGACCACGACATACAAAGATTGGCTCAAAAGCGCAGAAGACGGTTATGACCGTTTTCATGAAGCCACAGATGTCATCTTCGCTGGCGGACTATGTTTCGGCGCCGAAATTGCCGCTCATCTTTCATATGCCAAAAAAGATCGGGGCGGAATTCGCGGTCTCAGTCTCTTTTCGGCAGGTCTGAAATGGGATGGCTGGGCTCATCCTTTCTATACGAAATGGCTCTCATGGCTTTTGGAAATACCAGGCATATGCACGGATAAACGCCGTTTCTCGGAAACCTTTCCTTTCGGCATCAAAAACGAAAAATTGCGAAATATCGTGGAAGCGCAAATGAAAAACGGAGAGTCAGAAGAAGCCGGAACAATAGGTTGCCCAGCAAAATCGCTCAGAGAAGGATTCAGGCTTCTGAGGGATTTTAAAAAGCATATGAAAGAAATCGACAGTCCGACCGTTTTTATTCATGCAAAGGACGATGATGTCGTATCGCCGAAAAATGCGAAAAAGATGCAAAAACTCCTTGCCGTTCCTTCAAAATTACTGCTTCTCGAAAACAGCTATCATATGGTTACCATCGACGACGATCGCAAACTTGTAGCTGACGCCAGCGCTGCCCATTTTGGACACCTTCTGAACGAAAATGAACTTTCAGAACTAGCATCAAAAGCAGAAGCTAAGTTGCCCGACTACAATGCCATCTGGGGAAATAAGGAATAGAATTCATGCTATTTGTCTTACTTCTTCTTGCGCTCAATCTTGTTGCAGACGCAGGAGGCCAGTTGTCATTTAAAGTGGCAGCCACTGAAGACGACGAAGAAACGGGACTTTTAAAGCATTGGCTTCATATGTTCTCGCGTCCTTGGATATGGATAGGCATCGGATGCTACGTCATGGAACTTGTCGTTTATATCGGACTAGTTGCCAATATTGAACTCTCGGTAGCCGTAATGCTGGTATCCTTCGATATCGTCGTGCTAATGCTTATCGGCAGATGGCTTTTTGATGAAAAACTTACAAAGTGGCGTCTGGCCGGCATGTCCCTTGTTACGCTCGGGTGCGTGGTTGTCGGTTTCGGATCTTGAGGCGATTAACAAATGAAACGTGTATATGTTTTCGGTTTTCTGGCGCTTCTTTTTTTCGAAACCATGACCCAAATATGCACAAAATACGTGTCAGCCACCGTATGGCCCATAGAATTTGAGATGCAATGGCTGTCTTCAGTTTTGTCGGACAAGTGGCTCTATCTTACTATTTCGGGATATTTGGGATCTTTCTTCTGTTGGATGACGCTGTTAAGAAGCGCTCCCGTCGGACCTAGTTTCGCAGCTTCTCATCTTGAAATAGTCACAGTGGCAATACTATCCATCTGGCTTTTCGACGAACCAATGAATATATACAAAGTAATCGGCGGACTTTGTATTTTGGGCGGCGTATTCTGCCTGGCAAAAGGCGAAGCCGCAATAGAAAAAGAAAAAACTTCACAAAACGTATCACAGTCTTTGCAAAAGACCGACGGACGCATGGGCGAAATTCAATGACATCCTCGCATTATCTCAATCTTCTGGAATCAGACGAGTATGCAGAGCTTTTCAGAAAACATCCTCCGATAACATTTCCTTGCTTGGGTAATGAATGGGAAACGCCATCATTTTTTACGCCTTTTGACATCACCATGACCATGGACAGAAAAACGGCTGCATTTCTGAAAAAAATACCGTGTTTTTCGGCTATTAGGCGCATGCTAGTCTGGAAAACAGAATTTTATGGAACAACCGTAACCGAGTATGCTCCTATAGCAGTATCACACGATTTCGGAGCGCTAATTGGCGAATTGAAAAAAAACGTCCGCAAAGCGTCTTTAATCATTATCAAGGATCTGCCAAACTCTTCCCCTCTGCTGTCCAAAGAAATAAACATCAAAGCTGATGAATTGGCATCCGCTGCCTGCAGCCGCGGTTTTTTCCAAGTAGAAGGCGAAGCTCTTGCATACCTTCCTATTGATTTCGACAGCACTGACGACTGGCTTTCAAGATTTTCAAAATCAAGACGAAAAGATTTGAAAAGAAAATTTCGCTCAAGAGAATTTATCGAAGAAGAGTTTGTGTTGCTGGGTGATGAAAGATTCGAAGATCCGTCTTTTATTTCCAAAATGTACTCGCTATATATGGAAGTTTATGATCAAAGCCAGGTACATTTTGACTGTCTTTCCGAAAAATTTTTCAAAGCGCTACTCAGTTCCAAAACCATCAAAGGCGTATGCGCTTTCTATTCGAAAAAAGATACCAAAGAAATGATCGGCTGGAATGTCAGTCTCATTCATAACGGCATGATGATAGATAAATTCATCGGCATGCACTACCCTTCAGCACGTGATTTAAATCTTTATTTCGTAAGTTGGCTTGCCAATATCGAATACGCCAAGAAGGAAGGACTTAAAACTTACGTTGCCGGATGGACTGATTCAAAAGTCAAAGCAAGCCTCGGAGCAAAATTCACAATGACAAGGCATTTGGCTTTCGTAGTAAATCCTTTTCTAAGAACCGTCATCCGCCCGTTCAGACATATGTTTGAATCAGAAGCGGAAAACAAATAGAAACATAATCATGACGACACCAATAGTCTTAGACACGGACGGTTCCGTTCTGCCGCTGGCATCAGAAAAGCGCTATAACCTCAGAGAATTTGAAGAAACCGTCCGTTTCGGATGTTCTATGAAAGAATGGCGGAATTTCACATCCGCGCTCCCACCGATACCTAAAAATGCGTGCGTGTTTACTGGAAGCGGGGATTTTCATCACCTGACACTGGAATTGCTGTCAAGATGCAGCGACAAACCGTTCGATCTCCTCGTGTTCGACAATCATCCTGACGACATGCGCTATCTATTCGGAATCCATTGCGGATCATGGGTTTCCCACGCAGCAAAATTGCCTTTCGTCAAAAACATAAAGGTCATAGGCATATCGTCTTCTGACGTTACGCTGCCGCATTTTTATGAAATAAGGATGCGCCCTCTATGGCAGAAAAAACTGCAATTTTGGACTGTGGGCGTTAAATCCGAATGGCTGAATTTTTTTGCCCCAAAAGGTTCGGCAAAAGTTTTTGATTGCCCGAAAAATTTGACTGACGCGCTGATATCCGAACTAAAACAATCTCAGAGAATTTACGTTTCCGTTGATAAGGACGTTTTTTCTAAACATGTTGTTAATACAGATTGGGATCAAGGGATGTTTGAATTCGAAGATGCCGAGAAAATCATTTCATCCTGCCGCGATAAGATCATTGCATCGGACGTGTGCGGCGACTGCTCATCTTACACATACAAAAGCCGATTTAAAAGATTTCTGAGCGGTCTCGACGGACAGTCCCAAACCGATCCTCAACTAATGCCAGATATTCGTCAAAGACACAGAATCATCAATGAGAAATTGCTTTCATTGCTTTCATGATCCTGTTTAAGCTCAATCCGAAAGAAGCTTTCGCTGCCGAACGAGCATGATGTTTTTATAGCATTGTTGCGTAAGTTCTTGCAAAAATCCTGTCTTAATCGCATCTAAAGCTTCTTTCATATCATCGCCCGAACACCTGACAACAATTGAATCACCTTCTCGCACTCCGAGAGTCAGCAATGACATAAAATTTTTGGCATTTACCGAGTCAGAATAATTCATTCCTTTTTTTCTGAGCATTACATCTGAGCAAAATAACTTAGCAATTTTTACCAGCACCGATGCTGGGCGGGAATGAAGCCCATGAGGAATTTTTATTTGTGTTTCAAACTCGCACCAGCGTTCATTATCTTTGCCAGAAATATCCCCGTCGCAGTCAAAATCAATCGCAATTTCCGAAAGGCGTTCCTCAAATCCGCTGCAATTATCACCCCATAGCCATTCCTGTTCGTATGAAGCAGCTATACTAAGCGCATGAAGAAGCGAATTTCTTTCAGCCCCCCGTCCTGCCGTCACAGCAAACAGCGCAAAATGTTCTTCAGGACATGCTGCTACCAGTAATTGAGTTTTGTTGTATTTTTGTGAGTCGAGAACGGTCAGCCATATGCCGTCTTTTATCCTCACGGGACGCAAAACAAATGACGAATCTTCGAGCAACGAATATCTTTGCCTGTTTAGTTCGTCAAATGCCGTAAAAGGGTTCGTTGTTTCCGTTCGTATGATTTTTCCTTCCCATAGACCTGTTTCCTTCAGAGCCTGATTATCGCTGGCAAGGAAATGGCACACCTCAGATTCGCTCAAATCTCGAGAATAAACATTTGCATCCGTCTTTTCACGGGCGACAGAACAAATTCTTCTTAACGCCCGCACATGTGAACGGCTTGTCGAAACAAGGTAGACAATCAGATGCACATTGACGGAGTTTCCCCAGCTAACGGGTTCTGGAAAATAATAAATACGATAATCAATCTTTTTGATTGAATCTCTGAATCGTTCAGGGGGCATGACTATGGCAATGCCGTTGCCTAGATAATACCCCCTGGATTCGGGTGAGTTAACATCGGCCGGCATCCCTATAAGAGACACTTCGTGAATAACCCTGGATACCGCTGAGCCCTCGGAAAATGCCCCTCGAATTTTTACAATTCGGCCAACATCAATTTTATTCAGCACGATCGTAACCCAAAATCTCGGCAAACCCTTATTTTTCTTAAAATTTCAAATGTTTTTAAATTTAACCCATACTGATATAACATTTTGATAACGTTTAAATTCATTAAAAAAACCCGCTTTCGCGGGTTTGCTGGTTTTATTCCACCGTGACGCTTTTTGCGAGATTTCTTGGCTGATCGACATCGGTCCCCTTAAGGACTGCAGCATGGTAAGAAATCAACTGCAAAGGTACTGTGTAGACAACCGGAGCAAAGAATTCATCAACTTTCGGCATACGTATCACGGAGCAAAGACCGCCCGCGCCGTCCATCAGCGCAGAACAATCGGTATCGCTGTCGGTAAGAATGTATAATTCGCCATTTCTTGCTCGTACAGTCTCAACATTCGACATGAGCTTTGCCGACAATCTGTCGGTAGGAGCAACCACGATTACCGGCATGTTCTCGTCGATAAGAGCTATTGGTCCGTGCTTGAGCTCTCCAGCCGCATATGCCTCTGCATGAATATAGCTTATTTCTTTTAATTTAAGCGCGCCTTCCATAGCAATAGGCCAATTGGCTCCGCGGCCCAAAAACAGACAGCTTTGGCGATTGCGAATTTTTCTTGCAACTTCGGCAAACTCTTTTTCGTAATTCAGCACTTCGCGCACGTAATTAGGCATCGACAGCAGGCCGTCGGCAAGACGCTTCTCTAACTCATCAGTCAGGTAGCCCCTGCATACGCCAATGCATCCCGTAAGAAGCATCAACGCAGTCAGCTGCGTGACAAAAGCTTTTGTAGATGCAACTCCTATTTCTGCACCGGCTCTGGTCATAAAACAAAGATCAGATTCTCTGACCAATGAAGAACCGGGAACATTGCATATTGAAAGAGCAGCTCTGACGCCATTCTTTTTGGAGAGTCTCAGAGCTTCAAGAGTATCTGCCGTTTCACCTGATTGGGAAATAGTCACCAAAAGCGTATCTTTCGGCGTTACAGACGAACGATAGCGGAATTCGGAAGCAATTTCCACTTCGCAAGATACCCCAGCAAATTCTTCAAGCCAGTACCTGGCTACAAGACCTGCATGATATGAAGTTCCGCACGCAACGATGCGCACGTGATTCACTCCTGACAACAGTTCTCTTGCATTTACGCCGAACGCCTCTGGCATAAACTTGCCTGCGCCAACTCTGCCTTCCAGAGTATTAGATATCGCTTCAGGCTGTTCATGAATTTCTTTTTGCATGAAGTGGCTAAAACCTTTTTTATCAGCCGCATCATTAAGCAAATCTGAGGTTTCTTCCTTTCGAGAAACTTTGCCTCCGTTCTTATCCCAAACCGTGACTTCGTTTCTTGTAACTAATCCTGTGTCGCCTTCTTCGAGAAAAATAAATCTGCGGGTAACAGGCAATAAGGCCAACTGATCAGAGGCTACAAAATTTTCACCGATGCCAAGACCTATAACAAGAGGCGAACCCTGTCTTGCAACTGCCATGACTCCAGGTTCACGCGAATCCGTAACAGCAATAGCGTATGCTCCTTTAAGCGATTTTACGGCAGCAGACACAGCTTCAATAAGGCTGTTGCAAGATTTTCGGCACTCATTGACAAGGTGCGCGATAGTCTCGGTATCAGTTTCTGATTTAAATTCGTATCCTTTTGCGGAAAGTTCGTTTCTAAGTTCGGCATAATTTTCGATAATACCGTTATGAACCACCGCAACGGTATCTGAAACATGAGGGTGCGCATTTGCGACAGAAGGCTTGCCGTGCGTTGCCCATCTGGTATGAGCGATTCCTGTTGAACCAGGAAGAGGATCGGCATGAATGAGTCTTGCAAGTTCCGAAACTTTTCCCAAGCTGCGCACGCGTTTTTGCCCATCCGCACAAGAAATACAAATACCTGCAGAGTCGTATCCGCGGTACTCTAAACGGCGCAGACCTTCGAGAAGAATCTCGACAACATCACGCTGAGCAACAGCTCCGACGATTCCGCACATACTTTTATCTCCTATGAAACTCTGCATGAAAAGAATTGTTCAATCTGCAGATAATAAAATAACCGAACAAGTTTTAATATCAACGTTTTTTAGGGCGCTGCCAATTTTTAATATGGCGTTGCGGCACGCGGGTTATGACCAATTCGTTTTCGCCTACTTTCTTGGTTATCGTTGTTCCAGCACCGATCGTCGCTCCTTTTTCCACTTCAACTGGCGCCACCAATTGAGTGTCGGAACCTATAAACACGTCATCACCTATTACGGTTTTGTGTTTATTGGCGCCATCGTAATTGCATGTAATCGTGCCAGCACCGAAATTTACCCTTTCGCCTACTTCGCTGTCGCCCACGTAGGTTAAGTGACCAGCTTTCGTATCTGCCCCAAGTTTTGATTTTTTTATTTCAACAAAATTGCCGACATGAACGTTTGCTCCCAATTCGCATTCCGGTCGGATGCGAGCAAATGGACCGACAGTCACGTTTTCTGATAGAACAGACCCTTCAATAACCGTATACGGACTCACCACTGAACCTTTGCCTATCGAACAGTCTTTCAGCACAGAACCTTGGCAAATTCGTACGTTATCCCCAAGTTCCACTCTTCCCATAAAAGAGCAATTCGGTTCGATCACCACATCTTTTCCACAAACAATTTCGCCACGCGGATCAAACCTTTCAGGATCTATGATGGTAGTTCCTTCTGACATTAACTTTTTGGCGGTTCTCAGTCTGTAAACTCTCTCTAGAGCCGCCTGCTGGATATGGTCATTTATTCCTACGGATTCTTCTGCGCAAGGAGACTCGAATGTTTCTACTTGATGACCATCTTTCCTGGCGAGCGTCAATACATCAGTTAAATAATATTCGCTCTGCGCATTGTTGTTTGTAATTTGCGGAAGATATTTTGCAAATACATCACAGCCTCCAGCATACATTCCTGTATTAATTTCTTTTATCTGACGTTCTGATTCCGTAGCGTCTTTTTCTTCCGCTATACGAATAAAAGCCCCCTTTTCATCTCTGATGATTCTTCCTAAACCAAAGGGATTCTCAACTTTGGCAGTAAGAACTGACAAGCCGTCTTCAGGGACTGTTTCAATAAAAGATCTTAATGTTTCTGCAGTAACCAGAGGAGTGTCGCCATAGAGTATCAAGAGCGTATTGCCACTTTTGAGACCAGGCACTGCTTGCAAAACCGCATGTCCTGTGCCCAGCTGTTTTTCCTGACACCAATACGTGATTCCGTCGCGTTCACCTATGGCAGACTTTATCTGATCCATTCCAAAGCCGCATACGAGATGAACGTTTTCGGCATGCAATTCATTTGCAGTATCAAGCAAATGGCATAGAAGTGATTTTCCGCCAATTTCATGCAGAACTTTTGGTTTTGTCGACTTCATTCTGGTGCCTTTACCAGCAGCCAAAATAACTATTTCTAATCCCATTTCTAATCACTCCCGAAAATGTCTTTAAATTTTACCATTTTCAGCCATCACAATATTGTCAATATCTCAAACAAACATCTTGTATAAAAATTTGGTTTGCTGTTTTACAAATTATGCACTTATGCTTCTGTTCAATATACAGTTCCAGACATCGCAATGTAATCTTCAAACAGCTGTTTTGCATCTGGTCTCTCGACTCTTTGAATTTTTAACAACTCTGTAGTGCAATCAGATTTGATATAGGTATATATTTCATCATCTCTGAATCCGCACTTTGCCGCATCCTCTGCTGAACAACTATAAACAATATTTTTTATATTGGCCCATATTATTGCCGAAAGACACATTGGGCAAGGCTGGCACGTTGCATACAAGACACATCCTTTGAGGTCGTATGTACCTAATCCTTGAGCAGCATTTCTTATTGCAACAACCTCTGCATGAGCGGTCGGATCTTTTCTTTCAAGAACTTCGTTTGAACCATAATAAATATTGCCGTCAGGTGCTATTACTGCAGCTCCGAATGGACCACCCTTGCCTTTTTTCATCGAGTCAGAAGCACAGGATATTGCCTTTCTCATCACTTCGTCTGTTATATCTTCAATCATACTCTTTGGTCCCGATAACATTTCTATCAATCAGCATTTATCCTTTCAATTCTAGAATAACGCAGCTTGTCAATAATCAATAATGGTCACGTAAATATTATTAAAAACTATTTATCACACAAAAATTCTTACTTGCTACCTGCGATTATTAATAAAAAACAATTTACGGTCTCTTGTATCGCCATGTATCACCATATATTTGAGGCTTTTTCTGTGTCGATGTTAATTACGTTCTGTTTACACGAAATAACACTACTTTTTTCAGTTGGTCTCTTCGATGCACTTCCTCAAACTAAAAAATCACAATCCGTTCAAAGATCTCTAGTTTTTGATGTTCCCACGTATTCGTCGTTACTTACAACCTATTCATCTACGCCCCTGCCAAGCAGAGCAAAAAATTTTTTCACATCAAAGATCTCTTATCTCACCTAACACTATGCGATTTTTTAAACAGATTTTTCCACAAAAAATTTTTTCAGTCCCTTTATTATTTTTTCTGTGATATGTTTAAAATGACTCAACATAATCACATTACAGTCTGCAGAAAATTGTCTCGACAAAACCATTCATTCTTCCAAATTTCTCTCTAGATGACGACCACATCTAAAACTTACTGGCATCCAGGTTTTCGTCTTCAGATAGTGATGTGCGCTATCGATCTCAAATTTTCATATTTAATAAAAATCGATGTTCCACGTGAAACCAGAATCGGGAAAGTGATTTATCGCTACACGTAATAGCGGGTATCGTGATGATACAGTTATCTGCAGACACAGCGCCATCAATTAATTAATTTAGTACGTTTCTTTAATGCAAACATATTTCCAAGTACATGAACGTTCAAATACATCGAACTATTCAGCTTGACAATGTTTATTGCTACGTTTCACGTGAAACATATTTCAACTGTCTCAGACATGCCTCTTTCCAAAAACTTCATGATTTTGAGTATGAACTTTGATATCGAAGATTCATCATCCCAACTATCTAATAAGTCTAAGCACATCCGAAAGAACGAATAAGAATTATCAAAGATGTCATTAAAAAAACGGTTCAGTACAGATTTTTGTGCGGAGAGATAAAATCTGCTGCAGAAGCCATTTACACTTTACTCCTAGGCAACTTATCACTCTGTAAGGCACATCAGTGATAAAGATTTTTTTGATGGATTTGTTAGTGCCAACAAATTCAACCACCCCACAAAATTCTGTACAAACATTGAATTAGTTCTTCGACTCTCAATGATCCGATTTGTAGTCACAGTTATTGCTCGAGATTTAAATAGATAACAAAAAAATGGCCAAACACCATGCTCAGCATGATATTCGGCCATTTGGTGAAATTTTTACTCTGTTGCTTATTATTGGTTGCACAATTTAATCTTAATTATAAGAGCAATTATGCGCCCCAACCTCCGCCTACTTCAGGAATTTCTTCGCCCGTTTTAGGATTTATCAATTTATAGAAAATACCTTCGTAGTACATGGTGTTCAATATTATTTCCATAATTCCATCGTTGTTCAGATCAGCAATCATAGCAATTTTTGCTGAGCATGCAGGCAATGTATCACCAAAACCATCTTTGCTAGTAACAAAATAAAGAGGTGTTTGAACTACCTTGCCGTTCACAATTCGTCGATAGAGAATTAATGAATATCCATCTTTCTGACCGATTTTGTTCGAACTATCTGGAAAACCTGCGGCTACATCCCAATCTGCCTGTTCATCTCGTACATTTGATGCAGTAATGATTACTTCGTCAACACCGTCTCCATCAAAATCACCTTTAAACAATTGTCTTATATCTACACTCGCACTTGCTGTTTCAGGCTTTGTTTTAAGAACATCTTTTACAAGAGACTTGTATACTTCGGGTGCTTTATCTCTTACTGCCATGCGTACGTACTTGCGGGGAAAAGGATCAAATGACTTTGACCCTTTTATTGCAAGACCTGACCAAATTTGATCATTGGTTGTATGAACTGATAAAGTTGCTGTATCCGGTAATACGCTACCATCACCCTCTTCTGCATGGTCTTGGTCTATCGCAGAACCAACTCCTGTTCCATTAATTTTGTTCCACGTCAGGGTAGTCCATTCTTCACCACCCCATATTCTGAAAAAATGATAAAGACGGTTATTTTGAAGATCATCATAACTTACCCATTTACCGTCAACGTAAGCCCCTAAAAGAAAACCATCAATTTCAAATTCATAACTATCAATTTTCATTGAGTCTAAAGGCTCAATGTTTGATAAATTTTTTTTACTATCAAAAGCAACCTCATCCAGCTCAATGTCGCTTTTATTATTCGAGGTAGATGCAATTTCTTTGGAAAGAATTGAATCATCATCAGCAAATGAAGGACTTGACACTGAAAAACTGATAAGCAAAAACGATAACCGTAAAAAATTTCTATTCATGGCACCTCCTCAGACTTGCAAATTACAGTTTAGTACGTAATGACTAATTAGCATATTATCTCTAAAAATTTGAAATTGACTAACTTTGAATCTATTACAAGAATTTTAAATCATCTTTAAATCGAGTGTAGTGGTTAAAAATTAATAACAAAGTTCCTATTGATCGATTTACAATATTCACACTCTAATTTCAAACTAAGCTTTAGCATCAATAAAAATCATGTTTCACGTGAAACCTTTGATCATACGGTTTTGAACACTCGTCTATTGATCGATAAATTTCATTACTGATACAACCATCGTATTCAGCAATAACATAACTAACTATAAAATTATCAGATCGTTCCACGTGAAACATCGAAATGGCGATATCAATGCCAATGCAGATAATCAAATCTTAGTCTCGTAAAAATTCTAGAATCCAGCTAACTAAGATGACTATATCGATAAATATGATTGATCCAACAGTTTGAGTAAGTCCATTGTATATGCTGGACGAAGAGTTGTGCACACGGTGCAGCCAGCCCCCCCCCCCCCCCC